>NZ_CM001857.1:2213734-2312160 GCF_000400505.1 Musicola paradisiaca NCPPB 2511
CACCACCAACGGCCGTGGGTTGGTGGCGGGGCTGACGCTGGCGGAAATCCGTCGGCTGGAGGCGCGCGCCGGGTTCGGCGCAGAATTCGCCGGTGTCAGGGTGCCGACGTTGGAGGAGTTGATCGAGTGCGTACTGGCGTTGGACATCGGCTTGCAGTTAGAACTGAAGCCCACCGCCGGCGACGATGTGGAAACTGCCGAAACGGCGATTGCGGTGCTGAAGCAGATGTGGCCGGCGAATCGCGAGCGGCTGTTTTTGTCCAGTTTCTCCGTGCGCGCCATTCAGGCGTCGGCGCGGTTAATGCCGGACGTACCGCGTGCGTTTGCGGTGGTGGTGCCGCCGCAGGATCCGTGGCGATTGTTGCAGGAAACGCACTGTCAGATTCTGCATTGTTTGGCGGATCTGCTGGATGATGAAGCGCAGCAGCGTTTGGCGCAGAGCGGTGTCGAGTATGCCGTCGCCATCATCAATGATGCGGCACAAGCCAAACGGTTGTTGAGTCAGGGGGCACAGACCATCCTGTCTGACATTCCCGATCTCCTGGATCGGGCTTTCTGAGTCTGCCGATGTCAATGGAGGTCATGATGTCCGAACTTCAAGTACGTTTCGAAAACGCCAATAAGATCGTGGATGACGCCGCCAGTCTGGCAAAGCGATTGTTTGCCGAACGGAGTCGCATGACGATCGACGAAAAATCCGCCAACGATTTTGCCTCTGACGCTGATCGTCAGGTTGAGCGGCTCATTCGGGAACGCCTGCAACAGGCTTTCCCGCAAGACGCTATTCTGGGAGAAGAAATGGGCGGCGAGGTCGGCGATACCTTTTGGGCAATCGACCCGATTGACGGTACGACCAACTTTTTACGCGGACTGCCGCTGTGGGGGATTTCGCTGGGGTATGTGGAAAATGGGTTAGCGATGGTCGGGACGATCGCGTTGCCGATGTTGAACCTCACGGTGTCAGCGGCGCTGGGTTGCGGCGCCTGGTGTAATGGTCTGCCATACCGACGGCAGGTGCTGTTTCCGGAGGTTCGGCTGGTCGGGCTGGGGGAGAGTCAGTGTTGGGCGGCATCGGAAATCGCGATAGTGGATGGGAGCCTGCGTGATGAAGGCTGGCCCGTGGCGAAGTACCGTTGTGCGACGGTTGGGCTGGGTTTTGCAGCACTGGGGTATACTGATGGGTATATCGAACGCTATACCAGCGTATGGGATATCGCCGCCGGCGCGGTGATTTGCGCCGAGGCCGGGCTGGCCGTGCGCTATCACGGCGACAACCGGCAGGGGCAGATGCATATCGCGGCCGCTATTCCTGCTGTTCAGTCCATCGTGGAACCGTTTTTCAGGCTCAGGCAGTAGATCTTTTCGGGGAGAGAGGCCGGGCAGGGACAGCAAAGGCTCCATACCCGTAGCGGATATGGAGCCTGATGGTCATTCTTTGTTGATAAAGGAGCGGGGTTTTTGTGGCGATCCTGCCAGTGCGGCCTGAATCTTCATTGGGTTGAAGTAGTTGCGCATCAGCCGGATGCGATGATCGTCCGTGAATTCATAACGGATAGCCCAGTCGTAACTGTAAGGCAGGCGTGTCGTTCGGGTGATGCCCTGCTGGCTGCCGTAGGACATGGCCTGGTTTTCGCTGAAGAAGATTTTTTCCACCACTTCGCTGCTGAACTCCACCGTCTGGCCCATTAATGACCAGAAACGGGAGAAGCCTTCGTGGCCGTAGAACACCCCGGTATAGGGCACGTCTACCGGGCCGGTCATATCCCAGACCAACTGCTCGCTCAGACAGGTTAGCGCCATCGGCAGATCACCGGCGGCATAGGCCTGACTGAGACGTTCCAGCGTAGCCTGATTATTGGCGAACACCACCGCCTGGCTTTTGGCCTGAAAACGCGGCGGCGGCGGCGGTGTGTATTCAAAGGTCGGCGCGGCGTGGTATTCGCTGTCGCCGGGGAATGGATGGGCGACAATCGCGCGGAAATCATCGCGCATCGACGCCATGGACATGATGGCGGGGGTCAGTTTCAACGGACGGCCGGACAGCGCCAGTTGCAAGTTTTCCAACAGTTCGCTGTAACGACGGTTAAAGCGGACGACGGCTTTGCGCAGCTCACTTTCGGGATAGTCACTCACTTTGGAGCCACTGTGGGTTTTTACCGCTTTATCCCAGGGAATGTGGAGCGCATCGCCGGTCGGGCCGCTGGCGATAGTATCGCCGGCGGTGTAGAGGCGCTCGCAATAGATTTCGTTGAACCGGTAGTAATGCGCGACATCGTTATCTGAACCACGCCAGATATTGTGTGGCGAACCTTCCCCTTGATCGCAAATGGTGCGCAGCGCTTTGATCGCGCTGTCCAGATCGATAACTTGCACCAGTTCGCCGTATGAGCCGTTGCAAAATTGCTCGGTTGTTAACTGGCGCTCCGGATCGCCGCAAAACACGGCTTTTTCCCCGAAGCTTTCCACGGCGGCACGCAACCGGGATTCGATATAAACATAGTATTCGCCGATAGACATGTCGGTGCAGACATGGCTGGTGATCACTTCCGGGCGGACATATTTGGGATGTTCAACCTGCATGGCCTGATGGACGGCGAGTTGTGAGAAGGGATGCAGTTGAATTTCCAGATCGTCGATACCGAAAGGCAGTGTTGCCGGATAGTCGGGCAGAAAATGAGGATCATTCACGGCGGGCGTGCCGCCGATGGCGTTGAGCAGGTTGCCTGCGAGGACAAAATGGAGCATTTCTTCGATAACGACGGAGTGAATCACTTCAGAAACGCGCGGATCCATGTCGTCATCCAGCGTATAAAGCATGGTTAGATAAGGGGGGATGAGGGCATGTTCCAGCGCCATGGCCTGCTGCAACAGAACTCTGATGTCCTCCAACTCGTGCGCTAGATCCTTATGGCTGTTTAGTTTGACATAGCCGTTTTCCCTGAAGAATGTTTCCAGATCTTGCTGTGTGTTTTGGTCATTTAAGTTCATGGTAACGATCCGTTTTGGTCGGTCTTGCAATGCCGAAGAGTGCAATCAGTCTTATACATTTATTCCTAGCATGAAACCCGAATATCATCATCTTTTGTAGCGTATTTTTACCGTTTAACGTGTACTGGGGCACATTCCGTTTACGTCCGCCAGGATAGCGCGCGCGGCTTGTGACGACCGACGGCGGTGCGGTGGCCTGCCTTACCCTGTTTTCCGCCCCACCAGATAGCGATTCTTAAGTGTTCAACCATGTGGTTGTCGAACCGGCGTTCGTTCCTGCGAGCGCTATTCATCGGTGGACGCTTCGTTACTGATGCCGGATGTGGCGCGGGATGGCGGCAAGTGCGCATGAATAGCCTGCCAGATCAGCTCATCCCGGTCGGCGGCGTCGCCGTGATAAATCGGATGGATTACTTCACGGGTTTGCAATGGAAACCATTGCCCGGTAAACCAAAGACGGATGATGCCCTGTGCCAGCGGCCCCAACGAGGCCGAGGGGAGAATGCGTTTTTCCAGCCAGGCCAGGCAGTGAGACGGATGATTGGCCTGTTGAGCATAAGCATTGAGCAATGTTGTCAAGGCGCGGGGCGCTTGACGTTGTAGCTCGTCGAAGTAATCAGGCCCAAGCTTGCTCTCGGCGAGTTCCCGTTCGCTGAAACCGGTAAGCAGGGCGGATAGCACCAGGAAACCGTGATAGCCGTTATCGGATAACGGTGAATTACCTGTCGACGATGTTCTTTCGGGGGCTGTGTCGTTATGCATGATGCTGCACCTGGAACAAGACCGCGGCGATATTGCGTATCCGACGGGAGAAGACCCGTGTCGACCCGCATATGACCTGATGTGGTCGTCTCCTTGCTGTGTGGCGGTTTTCATCCTGAAAACCCACGGAACTCAGCCGGAACATGAAGCCGTAGCGACTGTTGAGTGTACCCACCCATAGGGGTGGGTATAAACCGGGCGAAAAAGAACAACCAAATAACCAAAAACGCTATCAACTTATAATCAGATAGCAAAATCAACTATGGTTTGCCGAAAGCACTTTCGCAAGTTTGGTGGTTATAAAATCATGCTGTTTTGATGATGAGTCATTCAGAATCAGGCTGTTAACGATGTCAGTTCGAAACACTATGACCGCTATGATTACCTGACTGAAAAGCAGCGCAAGGCGCTTGCGATGCCCGTCGCCTTGTTGAACTAAACGGGCGGTATCCGGGCGCTAACTCCTGATACCTGAGTGAATCAGCGAAAAAATCATGACTGAGATGCGATCTCTCTGGTTAAAAACCGCGGTATTAATGATGAGCGACCGGTTTTTAACATGTAGCCGGAGGGGGCATCAGCAGGCTGTGGATACCCCGCATCAGCAGCCTGATGCGGGGAGGGCGTTGCGGAGGTTATGCGTCGGCCGGTTTGATTTGCGTCAGGATGTTCCCCAGCTTTTCACGTTGCTTGGGTTTGATTTCGCGACCCGCGGAGTAACCGGCGTTCTGGATAATCATCTCGTTAAGGCCGATCAGCCAGTCGTAAATGTAGTACGCGGTATTGTTGGTTGGCGTCACGGACAGTTTGGTCAGGCGGCGCGAGGTGCCGAAACTGCCGGCTGGTTTCTCCGGTTTGGCGAAGATTTTGTGCCCCTTGTTGACGCGGCTGTCCGGTCGATTGGCTTCCGGCACCTGTTGAAACCCCAGCCAGGCGACAAAATCGCCCAGTACGGTCAACGCGCGAGAAACCTGACGATCGGCCTTGTTTTCCCGATTGACGCCCAGTTGCTCGGAGTCCGCCAGCATGCCTTGCAGGTTATCCTCGATACGCAGCCGGATACTGGCGGTAATTAACTCTTCCACCAACATTTCGATAGTCGGGCGCGTGATGCCCAGCAACTCAATCATCGCAGGGTTTTCCGGCAGATTACGCAGGTGGGTAATCCAGTAACGGTAGAGGTTGCGGGCGAATTCCGCTTCGTAACTGCGGCTTTCGGCAATCTCCTCTTCGGTCGGTGCCGGCAGCTGCGGACGCGGCGCGTCATCATCCTGACCGGCTTCATCGCCGAACAGGTCGATATCCAGACCGACGCCGAACGGCTCGAAATTAGCTGGCGGCGCGGCGGCATCCGGTGTTTCCTGATAAGCGACGAAGTTGTGCTGCGGCGGTTCCTGTTGCAAGTACAGCCGACGGAGTTCATCGCGTGAAGGCAGCATGCGCTCCAGCAGTTCGCCGTGTACGCCGGTGCGTGTTTGCAAGGCCCGCAACATGGTTTCCGCGATCTGTTGTTTGCGCGCCGGGTCATCGGAGCCGGTCGGCTGGTACCAACTGCCGAGCAGGTTGTCCGAGAGTTCGCGTTGCAATTCGCCCAACTGCTCGCTGATCCGCCCGAGTTTCACCTCACGTCGCACTTCGGCATCGAGCCAGGCCGCCATGCGGTTGACGCCGCGTTTGTCCATCGCCAGCATGGTGCCCCAGGTATCGCCGGGATTGCCGACGTAACGCTGGACGGCTTCGTCATTGTTCTGCCCGTGCGTAAAGCGCCGATCGAAGCGAGTCACCGACCAAATCAGCCCCGGTTTCCGATGGCTACGAATCTGCGGATTCTCTCCCTGTGTGTGACGAACCCAGTAATCCAGCGCTTTGCCCACGATCCTGACGTCCGCCTTGCAGGCGGCGGCGGTACAGACCATCAGCAGGTTCATTTCCTGATTATCGGTATAACGCTCCAGCAGATAAGCGCGCTTGGCCCGCAGCAGAATACGCGCCAACGGGTGCGGCCGGGCGCGCAGGATCTGTTCCGGATTGTCCTCGTCATGTTCCTGTTCATCGTCTTGCTGGCTGAAACCGGGGAAATCCAGCAGATCGACCTGTTCAAACAATGACTCACGGGGTGGCGCCATCAATGGGATTTGCAATTCGGCGATCAGCATGGTGAGTTCAGCCAACGACAATTCGGTACTTTTGGCGGCGCGACCGTTGACCATTGGGCGAACCTGCACGCCGGGGTCGGAAGGCGTGTTGAGCCGGTCGAGCTGGCTGGCGTTGAAGATGCCGTTGTCCGGCAGCAGGGTTTCATCCACCAGGATGCTGATGGGCGCCAATACTTTGCGTGCGCCGGAAAGCTGTTCCAGTGAATGGGCGAACTGGCGATAAGCGGCGGTAATATCGGCCCGCTCACCCCACAAGACCGAAAACAGACTGGCGCGATCATCAATGCTGAGATGAGGCGCCAGCTCCACCGCCAACGGCCAAAATTTGCTTTCCAACGGTTTCTGCCGTTTGGCGTCATGGCGTAGCAGATAATCCCACAGTGCAACGACGTCATCGCTGTTGAGACCAGGAACCTGCTCCTGTTGTCGATGCAGTGAGAACGTCTTCAGATGCTCCGCGATATGCTGTTCATCCCAATCCTGACGATCGTTTTTTGCGAAATCATGCAGGTAGGCGTGCACCAGAATGCGGGCGATATCCGCTTCGTTCAGTAACAGCAACTGCACCGGGTTGGGCGTATTTTTGCCCTCTACCTGGCGGGTGAAACGGGTAACAAACGCGGCCTGCTGATTGTACGGATTGATGTTTTTCTGATAATCCAGCGTCAGCCCGCCGATCGAGGTTTCCAGCCGGCTGTTTTCGCCGGCCGCCAGCGACGCCATCAGGTAGGATTTCCCGGCCTGCGCCAGGCCGAACAGCCCCATGGCGATCTCTTTCAGCGAGGCGTCGGCAAGGCCGTGGGTTTTATTGCGACAGCGCCGCAGCTTCACGATCAGGCGATCGGCCTCCATATCCAGACGGGGCACATTGCGCCGGGTTTCTTCTACCCAGGCGATGGCCTGATCCACGCCGTCGGCGACGGATTGCAATTGCCGGCTGAGGCGGCTCGATAGCTGTTTGGGCGTTAGGGCTTTCATTTCTTGAATACGCTCCCGCTGTCGATCCAGTAATGCGTAATGCCGGAGCCGGTACTGGCCAGCGTGTTGAGTTTCAGCCGTAGCTGGTGGGGGGCGACGGGGTAGCGATCGCCGACCACGGCTTCGGCGATATCAAAACGCTCCGGCGTCTGGTGCTCTTCGCCATGTACGACTTTCAAACGCACATGCAGCACGCTGTCGCCCGCCACCTTGCGCGCCAGTTCGGGATCAACAATCGAGAGTGTGTAAAGCGGCGAGGCGGGCCAACGTTCGTTGTCCAATTGACGGAATCCGAGACACAGCGAACCGCGCATTTCGAAGCCCGGTTGCTTGTCCAGCGTGAACGCGGCGTCATCCAGATCAATATCGTTGTAGTACACGTTGTCGGTAGTCAATACGTTGCTGCTGTCCAGCATCCCCAGATAACGCACGGTGGAGTAGGGTTGGAAATCCCCGGCCTTGAAGTAAAAACCGGGCAGGCGCAAATCGAGCGCCAGCAGGCACAGCATCGCGCCGACCGCAGCGGTGGACTTCGGATTTTCGATGCGTCCACGTTTGTTGAAGGGGTACCAGTCGCTGGTGTGGTAGCCATCCAGCGACATCATGCGATTGATCGGCAGCGGTTGCAGATGACGGAACAACGCCTGAATACCCGGGAAGCGGGACGGGCGACCGGTCAGCAGCAGGACGTCGCAAGCATAGAGCGAAACGACTTCGGACATCAGGCGCAGGTGCTGGGTGATATTCATCCGGTTGGACAGGAATTCGCCATGCAGCTTGCTCAGCCGCAGGATCAGCGGCACCTGCAGGATATCGAACGCCGTTTCGGCGTCCGGCAATTCCCGTTGTGCTTCGTTATTCACATATTCCAGCACTTTACGGGTTGGGCGCTGGGACAGCAGCTCACCGAACGTGGTGTCGATTTCCGCATTCAGATCAAGCGGATCAAACCGTTCGTATGCTTCCAGTATCGCCTGCGCGATCGGGATGAAGATCTGCAGCGTGACCTGCTGGCGCAGCGTCAACTGGCCGTCCATGCGCCCTTCGCTGCCGAACAACCGGGTCATCAGGCTATCCGGCGTGTTAAGCCCGGCCTTCTTCAGCGCGGCCTGCAACGCAGGCAGAACATACAGTTGAATCACATCCAGCAGGATGTCGTCGCCGGCAACCTTGAAACCTTCGCGGAATAGCAGGCGGGGAATGATTTTGACATTGCTGCCGACGCCGTCGTCCAGCCAGTATTGTGTAATCGCGAGATCGGTAGTGCCGCCGCCGATATCGATGGAGGCGATACGCAGCGTTTTGCCGGGTTGTTCGTCTTCCGCCAACTCTTTATCCGGCCGGGCCATACTGGCGAAGAAGGCTTCGGCGCGACCGCCGAAATTGACCTGCGCCTCGTTGTAGAGATACACCATCTGGCCGCAGGTGGCTTCGTCCCATTCCATCTGCACCTGCGGCACAGGAACGCGGCTTAGATGTCGGTCATCTTCGGTGAGGAAATCGTCGTCGGCGGGGTGCCATCCCATGGCTTTCCAGACCAGGCCGATCGCTTCGTACATGCGGCGGCGGAAGATTTCCCGCTCCGGTTTCGGCATGGCGGAGGGCAGCGTCAGAATAATATTGCGCAACTGACGTGGCGCATTGGTGTGGATCATCTTCAGACGCTGCGCCGGGCTGTTCATCTGCATCAATGCCTGGGCCAACAGTTCGGAGAGCATGAAGGTCATGACTGAACTGCGGCTATAGTGCGGGCTGAACACCGGCAGCCGGTCGTCTGTCGGCAGGCTGAACAGCGGTTGCCCCTCGTCGTTCACCAGCATGGTCAGCGGCATGGCGGTCGCCAGCGGCTCCTGCTGGCGTTGGCCGACGCTCTGGCTGAACCGCCAGCCCGGCGCATAAGGTTCTTCGTCCCACAGATAACGGCGCGGGCTGGAAATGCCGCTGGAACCTTCGGTACCCTGGCGCGTCAGCGCCAGGCGGCTGGCCTCGCGCCCCACTCGGGTAATCGAAGGCCAGACGAAGGCATCGTCGCGGCCGCTTTCAAAAGAAAAATTCTGTTTGCCGAAGTTGGCCTGAGCGAACTCCACGCGACTGTCGAACAGTTCGTTGTAGAGATGGTGCGGTTCACCGAGATCGCGGATCTGCAACTCGTAGGTTTGTTTGAGCCCATTGCTTTCATCGGCGTGATCTTCAACCAGAATGCCGGCCGTATGAGAGTTTCCGACGTCGAGGATCAGATCAACGTTGATGGCGGGCTCTTGCAATGTGCCGCTGGTGAGACGAATCTCCGGCAGGTTCAGCAAGGTACCCAGCACATCCAGAAGATTGAGGTAGTGGGCCTGATATTCGAACTCCCGCAGATTCTGGCGGACATCCCGCGGTTTGCGGTGTTCCACCTGCATGGCCTGCTGGGAAAAAATTTCGCGCAACCAGCCGTCGACCCAAGTCTGGTCGAGGAAGTCGAACAGTTCGTCGCTGTGATAAGCCAGGGTGAACAGGCGCCCGGCGTGAATATCATTTTCCGTCGGAACCAGCGATTCGTCGTTGTCGTTTTCCGGGTAAACGCGAGTATCGAACGCCAGACAGATGCGATGCGTGTTGCCGTCGTCATCCGGTTCGTCCAGCGTCAACACCTGAAACCTGGCCCAGTTGTTGGGGCCTTCCATAAAAGTACGCGGCGGGTTGAAACGGAAAAACGGCAGCGGCAACCAGACGTGATTCATTAACCGCAGCGATTGCTCAAGTGTAAAGCTTGATTCCGGGTTGACGGCTTCCGGCAACACTTGCGCGTCGCCCGGCAGCACATAGCGCCCGTTGTTTTCGTTGAAAATTAACCGCAGCAGCGGGCCATTGGCGCTTTTACGGACAAACCGGTTGGCGAAGTCCGCCTGTGTCGTCAGCTTCAGGGCAAAGTCAATGAACTGGATACCACTGTTCTGAATCAGCGTAATCTGTTGTTTATAATCAATAATTGTTGCCAGCATGGTTATTTGCTCTCACGCTTGATCGTCATCGGTAGGACAGTGTCGGCATCGTAGCGCCCCTTACATTCGGCGATATCGCTGGCATCCTGTCTGACACAGATGATTTCCGGCATCGGATAACGGGAACCATTGCTGCAACGGGCGCGATAGCGGCTATTGATCACCAGATTTCCGGACTGGTGCAAGCCGGCTTCGACCTCAGCCTGACAGGTTATCCCCTCGCCATAAGTGAATCTGACCCGGCCTTTGCCGTCTCGAATCTGATATTTCAACACCGGCGGTCTGCCGGTCAGCGGATTTTTGACGTTCACCGCCGCTTGCCAGCTGCCGTCGAGGAAACGGATTGACCCCATTTTTACGGACTCAAGTGGCATCAGCAGCGCGCCTTTGGGGGCGGGGCCCATATCTGCATGCGCCGCCGCCTCGGCGGCTTTCTCTTCCGCCGTTTTCTCCGGTATTGCGGGAACGAGGGCGGGTGCCGGCGCGAGCGACGATTTCTCCAGCGGTAGCGTCGGCAACGGAAGCGGTTCGGTGGACTTGTCCGCCGGCGTCGGGGTTTCCAGTACCCGTTTTTCCGGTTTGGCGCCGGTCGCCGTAGCGGGAGGGTGTTCCGGCGCCGACGGGGAAACGCAGCCGCGGATCTGGAATACCAGCGTCGCCAGTAACGCCGTGCACGGCACCAACCACCAGATACTGGTCCAGACCCGGCGTTTCGTCAGCGCAGCCGGCACCGGTTCTGCGACGGTGTCGGGAAGGGTGAAGACCGGCTCCGGTTCGAGCGCCGGCTCTTCCGTCGGCAGTTCAGCCGGTGTAAGGGTTGGTTCGATTTTTTCCTGCGGCTCGGGTATCGGTTCTTCCTGCGGCTCAATCGGCTCTGGTTCCACCGGCCTTAGGCATTCCAGCGCATCGGCGCGGGATTTCTTGCCGAGGTTGACGAAGCCCCAAAAAGTGATGACCGGTTTATCGTCCACCAGATAGACGTGGTTGGCGCCAGGAAACTGGAACGCCTTTGCCAATAACACGCCGAACAGTTTCTGGGCCGACTTTTCCGAGCGTTGCGCGTTCTCGCTGATGTCGGCAACGGTGTTCTGGTACTGCTCCAGCAGCGCCAGCGCCTGTTCGCGTTGTTCGTCGCTTGCCGCCATCCAGGATGTGATTTTACCGTTGAAGGGGGAATACCAGTCGATACGATCGCCATCCTCGTTGGATTGGGGAATGGCCAGGCAGTCAGCGATTGACTGCTGCTTGCGAAGACGCAGCGTTTCCCGTAACTGGAGCGCCGAGAGGTATACCGGCTGACCGTTTTCTCCCAACGCAAGAAAATCGTCTAAATTGCCACTGCGTAAAAATAGTTTTGCCACGCCAAAGAGACCCTTTGTTATAGACAACCAAGGCAGAAAGTCATGTGTAGTCTGCGATTGTAATTCTGATGATAACGAATCAAACCCATGAAGAAGTGACAAATATGACAAATATTTGCGTCATCAGCGTACTGACGGAGCAATATCGCATAAGTATGGCGTGACAGGAATAGCCGGACACGCATAATGGAAGCGGTTACTTGAGTTGATGCAATTAGCAGCGAGTTCTGTTTTACGGATGTGAGCGGGATCGGCAATTCGTAAAAAACTGTGGTGTTGCACGGGAACTATCGGTTTTTCCATACTAACATGCAGGTGGGTACTTACTAAAAGTTAGCGATGGACATAAGCTGTGCGCGATGGTCTGTCTGATTGGGCGTTATAGGAAAATAAGACAGACACCGTTCGTTTTTCTCACTAAGGAGTTCGCGATGATTGCGATTACAGGGGCGACAGGCCAATTAGGCCGTCTGGTCATTGATGCGCTGGTGAAAACGGTATCGGAAGATCAGATTGTTGCTGCAGTGCGTGACCCCGGCAAAGCCTCAGATCTGGCAGCGCAGGGGGTTGTGGTTCGACGTGCCGACTATGATGTACCGGCTACGCTCGAAACTGCGTTTGCGGGGGTAGAAAAGTTACTGTTGATCTCCTCGAGTGAGGTTGGAAAACGGGAAGAGCAACATAAGGCGGTGATTGCCGCCGCGAAAAAAGCAGGCGTTAAGTTGATTGTGTATACCAGCTTGCTACACGCGGATCGTTCGCCGCTGGGGCTGGCAGCGGAACACCTGGCAACGGAAGACGCGCTGAAAGTATCCGGTATTCCTTATGTTTTGCTGCGTAATGGCTGGTATACCGAAAACTATGCCGCCAGCATTGCGCCTGCGTTGGCGCATGGCGCGTTTATCGGTGCGGCCGGCGAGGGCCGAATTGCGTCGGCGTCGCGTCAGGATTATGCCGATGCCGCTTCCATCGTGCTGCAACTGGATGGTCAGGCAGGAAAGGTCTACGAATTAGCCGGAGATAACAGTTACACACTGGCGGCATTCACGTCGGAAATCGCCAGACAAAGCGGCAAACCGCTGCAGTACGTAAACCTTTCCCCGTCTGAATTTTCCAATGCGCTACAGCAGACTGGCCTGCCTGTGGCCTTTGCCGATCTGATTGCGGACTCTGACGCCGGCGCGGAAAAAGGCGCTCTGTTTGACGATCAAAATGTGCTCCGCACTTTACTCGGCCGCCCGACCACACCCTACGTGCAGACGATCAGCAAGACATTGGCCGTGCTCTAACGGCTCTTCAGGCTTCCACGGATGGAGCCTGTTCGGTCTCGGTTTCCCCCGGCAGTTACACTTCATTGGCTGCATTCCCTATGGAAGTCATCAGGGCGCACACGGCAAGGGGATGGCGAGTAATGTCGGCCAGATTTCATTCCAGGCACTGGTATGCTCCATTCCTTCTACCATGTGCACCTGGCTACAGTTGCCACCTTCAAGACTGACGAATCGGCGAGCTATCCAGGTTGGCACGATTGAATCTTCGCTGCCGCTGAAATGGATCTGGGGGATGGAAGCGATATGTTGGGCGATATCTACGGCGTTTTCAGATTCCGGCATGGCCGATACCTGATGGTATTGATTGACGGCGTAATGATCCAGATTGCCTGCCACTGTTCGTAGCGAACGCACGTCAGTACGACGGGCGGCGATCAGGGCTGCAACATTTCCACCGCCGGAGTAACCGACCATATTGATACCGGGCGCGGACATTTGCTGGACATAGTTGCTGATTGCCTGATTCATACTATCGATGATTTCTTCCGCAAAGCGTTTGTCTGTCCAGTAGGAGACGTTGCAGACGGGGTTTTTATTCAGGGGAATAAACTGACAGGGCCGAGCGAGATAGACTACGTTGGCGCTATCGTCTTTTGCGGCCAGAGCCAGGCCGAGCGCCTGTCGGGGCGTTGGGTCGGGAGAGGGGGCTGTTTTATTAATCCAGGCAAAACCATCGCCTTCAATGTAAAACGTAATCGTTCCCTGCGGTTGTTGTAGACGTGTGTACGCTGCCAGTGTAAAGGTGCCACCAACTATCGTTTGAGGCGTGAGCCCACCGGATGCCGCTAGTTCGTCGGCGGATTGGCGCGGAGAACTGCATGCTGTCTGTAACATAACGGCGACGTACAGCAAGATCCCTCGGCCGTAACGCGATGGTAATGATTTTCCAGCCATTCTGTTTGCTCTGAATGTTTGATCTGCACCAGTTTTTTACGGCGAACGGCTCGCCGGGCAGGGCTCGATTGCATGGGAATTCGACTACTATGCCTGAACGGTGTTTTATCCGTCTATTCAGCGCTATCGTTCTGCCAGTGGTTCATGCGGATTCGTTAGCGAGCAGGAGCGGCGATGGGTCATCGCGGAATTTATGAATAATGAAATGCATAATAAATTAGTTACAACATACTAATGAGGATATACCCAAACGCCTGTCTGAACATCTGGTCGATCATCTGCCGGGATTCTTCAGGTGGGCATCTTGGTACACTGAATATAGATGGCCGCTACAACCGTCCCTGGCTGGCGGCAGGAATCAAATGGCGATACGTCGGCCTATCTCAATGACCTGATTGCCCGGTAATTGATAGTGCTCAGTAATATGTAAACAATTGCGCACCATCCAGGCAAATGTGTGTGATTGCCAGCGGGGCAGCGCGTCGCGGCTTTCTTTCGCTACGATCGACTCGTGACCGATGTAGTAAGTCACCGACTCATGATCCGGGCAACGTTCCAGCGGTGATGTGTTTTTCAACAACTCCGGCACATTGGGTTTTTCCATAAAACCGTAGTAGGCCACCCCTTGCCAGAATCCAGGATACTTTTCAGTTAGATCCAGTTTATGTTCGGCGCTGACACGGGGAACATCCAGAACCTGAATAGTCAAGGCAATGATTTTGTCATGCAGCGACTGATTGCGTTTGACATGCCAGCGCATGACGGGTGGTGCAACACCCTGAGTTCGCGTCAGGAATACGCCAACGCCAGGAACACGAGCGATGCCGTTGTCTTCAATTGAAGAGAGGAAATCCTCAACAGAGAGATTCTTTTCGGCGACCGTGCGGGCAACGCGATTAACGCCCTGACGCCATACGAACATTACCGCGAAAATCAGCATCGCCAGCAACAGTGGAACATAACCGCCTTCAATAATTTTGATGGTGTTGGCGACGGTAAAACTGGTATCAATCAGGATGAATATTCCGGCTACTGACAGACTTGTCACCCGGTTCCAACGCCAAATCTGGCGCATTGCGGAGTACAGCAAGAACGAGGTCATCAACATGGTCAGAGAAACCGCGATGCCGTAAGCCGCCGCCAGCCGTTCCGACGATTGGAAAAACATGACCAGCGTTAGTGTCACCACCATCAACAACCAGTTGATGGTACCGATGTAAATCTGACCAAAACTGTCTTCCGTAGTTTGCTTGATTTTCATTCTGGGTAGCCAGCCCAGTTGGATAGCCTGCCGGGTCATGGAGAATGCGCCCGTGATAATAGCCTGGCTGGCTATAATCGTGGCCAGTGTCGACAGAATAACCAGCGGCATTTGCAGCGAGGGTGGACACAAGCGGTAGAAAATATTGTTGCTAACGTCGGCGCCGGAGAGGATTAACGCCGCTTGGCCGGCGTAATTCAGCACCAGGCTGGGAAGTGCGATGGTATACCAGGCAATCCAGATCGGTTTGCGGCCGAAATGGCCCATATCGGCATACAGTGCTTCGGCACCGGTGACGCACAGGAATACACCCCCCAATACCAAGAAGCTGGTCAACCCGTCGGCAATGAAAAATTCCAGTGCGTAAAGAGGGTTCAGCGCCAGCAGAACATAGGGGTTCATCATGATGCCCCTGATCCCCAGGAGTGCGAGTACGCTAAACCACACGATCATCACTGGTGCAAAGAAGCGGCTGATTCTGGCCGTGCCCAACGGTTGAATGGAGAATAATAGAATCAGGATAAACATCGTCAGCGGCAGGATGTAATCGGCTGTGGTGGGAAGCGCCAGTTCCAGGCCTTCAAGCGCGGAAAGTACAGAAATGGCTGGCGTGATAACACCATCACCGTAGATAAAAGCGGCACCCAGCAGACCAGCAGCAATGATCCATCGCTGTCGTTTGGAGTGAAATTTCACCAACAGCGACATGAGTGCCAGAATGCCGCCTTCTCCTCTATTGTCTATGCGCATGGCAAACAGCGCGTATTTTATCGATGTCACGAGGACTAATGTCCAAAACAGCAAAGAGAGCAAACCGAGTACAATTTCCGGACGGTTAGTGCCGCCTGCCAGTTTCAATACGCTGTTAAAAGTATAAAGCGGGCTGGTACCAATATCCCCGAATACGATGCCAAGTGCGGAAAGTGCCAATATAGCTGGCGCTTTTTTCTGCTGTGGAGTCGTCATTATGCACATCCTGGTGGAGTCGTTGAACACAGGTTATTGAACACTGTTTTGCTAACAGCACTATGTTGAACAAGATTGTTTTCTGGTCAGTTCCCCGTTAAGCATGGTGCTGAATATTTTCTTGCTGTGAGTGGGGCGACCTGATCATAGTGTAGCCGGTATAAAGTATGAGATTGTTGTCAGTATGTGATCCAGCGTGGAGTTATTAGGCATGATGCACGATTGTAGTCTGACAATGTCATTTGATTGAGGTGCTGAGAGATACGTAAAAACGTGCCTTTTGCTTCATGCAGGGAAAACAGTCGAGTTTGGCATTTTTCTTCTATTGGACGGTTAGAAAATTCAAAGGAGTGCTACAACCCTCATGGATTATTGATTACCGGGGCTGTGGATAATACGGAAGCAGTATAAAACATATCATGCCACATCTATGATAATTCCGAATGTTAAAAACTAACTGGATTTGATGGGAATTATCAACTATAAAATATTTTGCTTAATATTAACCATATCAATAATGAATTATGGTGAATGGAATGTCTTATATTTCTAAATTATCTTTATATGAAATCAATATCTCTTCATATGAAACGGAGATTCATATATGTCATTGCTTGATTTAAATAAAACTACTTTTCTCAGTCGTGAAAAAATTATTTCCCATAGACATTTTTCCCTCGCCACTGTCTGTTTCGGCTTAGTGATGACGTGTTTTTCCGGCACAGTGATGGCTAGCGTCGAGCCTTTATCTGTCAATGGGAATAAAATCTATGCGGGAGAGCAGGTTAAGAGTTTTGCAGGAAACAGTCTGTTCTGGAGCAATAACGGTTGGGGTGGTGAGAAATTCTATACCGCAGAAACTGTCGCCAGGCTGAAAAGCGAGTGGGGCGCCAGTATTGTCCGTGCAGCCATGGGCGTTCAGGAAAGCGGTGGTTATTTGCAGGATCCTTCTGGCAACAAGGCGAAAGTAGAAAAAGTAGTCGATGCTGCAATTGCCAACGATATGTATGTCATTATCGACTGGCATTCGCATCATGCAGAAGATAATCAAAATGAAGCCATTAGTTTCTTTCAGGAAATGGCGAAAAAATATGGCGATAAACCCAACATTATTTATGAAATTTATAATGAGCCGCTGCAAGTTTCGTGGGGGAATACCATAAAGCCTTATGCGGAAGCCGTTATTTCCGCTATTCGTGCTATTGACTCAGACAATTTGATCATCGTCGGGACACCGACCTGGTCGCAGGATGTCGATGAGGCTTCGCTGAACCCGATTAGCGGCACCAATATCGCTTATACATTGCACTTTTATGCGGGAACTCATGGCGAATCATTACGGAACAAAGCACTGAAGGCGCTGAATAATGGCATTGCGCTGTTTGTCACCGAGTGGGGCGCGGTCAACGCAGATGGTAACGGTGGTGTGAACGCCAGTTCGGTCGACACCTGGGTGACATTTATGCGCGATAACAACATCAGCAACGCCAACTGGGCGTTGAATGATAAAGATGAAGGGGCGTCGACATATTATCCCGACTCGCTGACCCTGACCGAGTCCGGCAAAAAGGTGAAGGAAATTATTCAGAACTGGCCTTATAACACCGGAACCAGTACCAGCAGTACCGCAACAGGGAGCTCTTCATCCGGGGATGCAGAGACATCCAGCAGCTCATGCAGTTCAGCGAGCGCCAGCACAAGTTCCAGCGATACCGGAACCTCGGCTTCGACCACAACCACAACTGCCGACAGTACGGCGACAACGGCAACTACGGTCAGTTGCAGTAATGTCAACGTTTACCCCAATTGGGTCAGTAAGGATTGGTCAGGCGGTGAATATACGCATAACAATGCAGGTGAACAGATGGTCTACCAGGGGACACTGTACAGCGCTAACTGGTACACCGCCTCGGTACCGGGCAGTGACGGTTCCTGGACGTTGGTCGGTACTTGTGGGTAATTGCTGAAACCAGAACGCAGGCAGCTATTGTTGCCGTTTGCTCAGAGAAATGCGGGGGTGGTTCCATACTGGCGCCTCCCCCGTTGTTTTTTAGACATCAACCTGACACATTATGCGCCAACAACACCATTGTTATTCTGAGTCGGCTCATTAACGGCGATCAGTTCTTCTCAAAAGCCCCCAAGTCTGGAGCGCTGCCCAGATAGCTGATTCCATCTACCTTGGTACCTGCGTTAATCAGCTTGGAGTCGGCCGACAGGCGAAATAAAGCATTTTCTTGCAAGGAACCGTCGCTGTCGCGAGCGACCGTGGCCAGCGTGGTATCCAGGCTGGCGAAATCGGACGACGTTGCAGCCGGCCCTGTATCCCAGGAGTTATATTTAGCATCAGCATTGCTAACGGTCACTGAACCAGACAGTGAGACATTGTTACGGAAATAGTGCTTCTGCCCGGAGGCAACATCATTGCCGAAACCATAGTTGATGCCGTTCTTGTACGAAACGTTGTTGACGACGGTTACACTACCCGTGTTGTTATTTTGGTCGAAGCCTTTACTGACGTTGCTGAAGGCGACCGACCTGGTAATGCGATGGTTTCCGGCCGCCTTGTTTCCTCCCAGTTTGAATCCGTTGCCGTTGCCGGCAAACGAGCTGTCACTCCAGAAGTCGATGCCATTACGAAATGCCCAGCTGTTTTCGATGACCACTTTTTCCGTGGTGTCATACAGATCGAAGCCGTCATCCGAGTTTTCCCACGCACGACAACCAACGAAACGGTTGCCTGGCCCTTGTTTCTGTTTGGGGCCAAAACCGTCCGCCATGCTGCCGTTTTTCTTGGGATCATAATTACGGTAGGCATCAGAGTTGAGAACTGTGTTGTAAGAGCCACCGTTGTTGATTTCAAGGCCGGTATTGCGGTTGTGGTGAAACGCAGTATTTTCAAACGTATTGTGGCTGCCAGTAACATAAGCCCCTTGATAACCGGCGCGTGTGACTTCAACCCCTTTGAAATACCAGTAGTTTCCCGTCACATAGAAGCCATAGGACGCCTGAACCCATTGATCGGCCGGGAAGGAGAAGTCAAACACGGCCTTGCCGCAGTTAGCCGCGACGACATAAATCGGCGAACCGCTACTGCCGGACTTACTGAACTTGATGGTATTCGCCTTGCTTGCCGTATAGGTCACAGTGTAGGTGCCGGGTTTCAATAAGATCATTTCGCCGGGATTAACCGCCGACAATGCGGCGGAGAAACTCATCGGCGCGCTGAAACTATTGCCGCTATTGCTGCTGCTACCTGTCGGCGACACGTAATAAACGCGGCTTGCTCCATCGATCCCGCTATTGGTATCGGAACTGCAATCCGCCGCAAATGCCACATTGCTGTTGACAAGCGCGAGCGCAGCCAAAGCCGTGGAGACGAAAAGGTGTCGTTTTTCCATTTCTTGCCTCATAACGTTAGAAAGTCGTATATCCCGTCTTCCTCAAAATGCATCTTTCATCTTGCATTACCGACAAAAAGAACCGGCTAAAGATTGAAATAGCAGAAGTATGGCTAACAGCCTGTGGCTGTGAATTACGTTGGAAAGGAGAAACCATTCCTTCGGTTATTGTTGTGAGCGGAGGGCGCTCTGCTCACGCTGCATCCTGCATATTGAGGTCAATCGACTCTATATGAACGCCATGAGGAATATATGCCGCATTGTCACAAAACGATGTTTCATTAAAAAATTAATTTAATTTCAATTTTATTGAAAAAATATAAAAATAATAATAAGTCAATTTATTATTGGTGATTTTTCTCTCTCCAGACGAAATATTTCACTCACTTTAAGCCAGAGCATCCAGTCAGGTTTGCACGGATCATTGATAATATATACTCATATCATATTGAATATATTAATTTTTATTTGAAATGAGTAAGGTTGGGTGTTTATTTTTGAATATTTTTTTCGATTTTTCAGCAATATTGTTATCGCTCATTCGTCTACTACATCAGAAGTCATGAACCGTTAATGTAATGAGGTAGAAATATGATGAGAGGTATTGGTATGTGTGGGCACCGTCGTGGATCTCGATTCGCGAAACCGTTGCTGATTGGGGCCGTGCTGTTTGTTCGGAAGCTGAGTGAGCGAGATGAAAGCCGAAATGGCGGGGGAGTCGCTGCTGATTTCAGCAATCAAAGCTTGTCAGTCTCGGCTGATGGCCTTCATCCGTGGCCGAACGGCGGTACGAGATGATGCCGATGACATTTTGCAGGAAGTTACCTATCAGTTAATGAAGGTGGAACAACCGGTGGAGAACGTCGCCGCCTGGTTGTTTCGTGCCGCACGTAATGAAATGATCGACCGCGCACGTAAAAAGCGGGAGTTGCCGTTATCTGGATATTTCGTCGAAGACGATGATGACGGGTATTTTCCGGAAGATGAACTGGCGGAAACGTTGTTTGGCGTACCGCAAACGCCGGAAGACGAGTATTTAAAAGCGTTGTTGTGGGACGAACTGGATACCGCTTTATCGGTGTTGCCATCCGCACAACGTGAAGTGTTCGAAAAAACCGAGTTGTAGGGCTACAGCTATAACGACTTGGCCGAAGAAACCGGTGTCAGCGTTCAGACGTTGTTGTCCCGCAAACACAAAGCGGTTCTTTACCTGAGAACCAGGCTGCGCAATGTCTATGATGCATTGACGGAGGATTAATACAGCTGCGATCCAGATCGCCGAGTGGGGGGATCTGGACTCGCCATAACCGAGGCGTTACGCTTGTCGATATGGGATTCGTTAATTTAACATAATATACATTATGCGAACCAATATCGAGTTTGGATAATTCTGGTGTTCCGACTGGATCAATCTTTTGGTCAGCGTCAATCCTTCATCCGGTGGTTGTTTTGCTGCCGTGGTGCATCTGGTGATAACTATCTCCTATCACTATTTGGCCGTATTCGATTTGCGCAAACGCCGGTCAATGCATAGGCTTATAGAGCAAAGTCTAATTATTCTCATCATAACTATCTGATTGATAAGTCTCTGTGGTTTTCTATCCGCCTTTCCTCCGGCAGTGTCCCGCAGGTTTTTATATCCATAAGCAGGAGAAAATATGCCTGGAATCACATCGGACTGGATGATTTTTACCGATCTCGACGGATCGTTGCTGGATCATCACTCGTATGACTGGTCGCCTGCTGCCGAATGGCTGGCTCGGTTAAAAGCGCACCATGTCCCGGTGGTGATGACCAGCAGCAAGACTGCTGCGGAACTCTGCCCGTTGCAGCAGAAATTGGGGTTGGATGGCGCGCCATTCATCGCGGAAAACGGCGCAGCAATTACCCTTCCAGCCGACTGGAATGATCACCCTGCTTTTCCGCAGCACGTTATGGCGACCGACTATCAGGCAATTTGCCGTTGTTTGCAGGAGTTGCGCGCCCACCACCGGTTTGCATTCACCGGATTTGCCGATATGGATGCCACGCAGGTGGCTCAGGCGACCGGTTTGAGCCAGCCGTTGGCGGCGTTGGCCCGGCAGCGGCTGGCTTCGGAGCCGCTAATTTGGCAAGACAGTGCCGAGGCCATGGCGGAGTTTGTCCGTTGTCTGGCGCATTATCAGCTCGCACTGACTGAAGGCGGCCGTTTCTGCCATGTGATGAGCCATTCGGTCAGTAAAGGTGCCGCCGTTCACTGGTTGCTGTCGCAGTACCGGCAGCGGGAAGAACGCCTTTTTTTCGTCATCGGTCTGGGCGATGGGCCTAACGATATTTCTTTACTGGAGGCAATGGATTACGCCGTCGTCATCCGTGGGTACGTGAGTGATAAAGTGACGTTGTCACCAGAGTTCCAGGGGCGTTATTACCGTACTCAACAGACTGGGCCCGCAGGGTGGCGCGAAGGTCTGGATCATATCGCGTTGTCAATATGACCAACGTGACTCTTGTTCTGCGTCAATGACGCGGATTTTTGTTAAGGGAGCGACTGCTATGAGTGAGTTTTATCAGGATGGCATCATCACCAATTTCCATAATCTTACCCACCGTAATGTCGAAGAACTGGAATATGACCTACAGGTTTTCTCTGGCCAGAACAGTATGGGGTTAATCCTCCCTTCCCTGTTCTCCGAATTGGAAGGGCCGGCGCTGGGAAAAATTATTGACGAACTGGCGCAGGTTCCCTATCTGGGGGAGATTGTGATTGGGCTTGACCGGGCTGACGCGGAACAGTTTTGCTTCGCCCACGAGTTTTTTTCCCGCCTGCCCCAGCGTCATCGGATTCTGTGGAATGACGGCCCACGGTTGACCAAACTCAGCCAAGAGCTTGTGGAACGGGAATTAGCGCCGATGGAGGCCGGGAAAGGGCGCAATGTATGGTTTTGCGTCGGTTATACACTGGCCTCCAGACGCACGTCCTGCATTGCATTGCACGATTGTGACATTGTCACTTATGACCGCAACCTGCTGGCGCGGCTGCTCTATCCCATCGCCAATCCGCACTTTCATTACGACTTTTGCAAAGGTTATTACGCCCGGGTCGCTGATGGAAAATTGAATGGCCGTGTTGGTCGTTTGCTGGTTTTCCCGTTGCTAAAATCGTTGCAAAACGTGTATGGCAATTCGGATTACCTGGAATATATGCGCAGTTTTCGCTATCCGCTGTCCGGCGAATTCGCCATGCGTAGCCACATCCTGCGTAACCTGCGTATTCCCAGCGATTGGGGGCTGGAGATAGGCGTCTTGTCGGAAATTCATCGCGGTACGGCGACCAGTCGTATCTGTCAGGTAGATATCGCCGATAACTACGACCATAAGCATCAGCCCATGTCCGAGTCTGACCCCACTTCCGGTTTGCAACGCATGGCGATGGATATCACCAAGGCGCTATATCGCAAACTGGCGATTCAGGGCGTTGGGATCACCGCCGATTCGTTTCGGGTGCTGCGAGCGACCTACTATCGCACGGCGCTGGATATGATCGATTCGTTTGAGCATGACGCCCGCATGAATGGCCTGCATTTTGACCGGCATACGGAAGAGTCTGCGGTGGAGCTGTTTGCCGATGTGATCACCCTGTCTGGACAGGTCTATAACGACAGTCCGGGGGATAAACCGTTTGTGCCAAGCTGGAACCGGGTGCAGTCGGCATTTCCTGATATTCTGGAGCGCCTTTATGAGGCAGTAGAAGCAGATAATCAGGAAATGAGCGGCGGGAGATAGCCTGACGAGGCTGAATACATCACATTTGAACGCACTGGGGGCGAGCGCTGGGGAATGCGCCCGCCCCTAACCGTTCGGTTCGCCGGTGTTAGCATGAAGCGACAATAAACGCCGTATCTACCGTAAACGATCCGTCGTCCTGAATGTCGTAATGACGTTTTACCGGGGCCGATGCGGCTTTCTGCAGGGCCTGAATGGCGACAACGAAAGCGTCCGGCGTGCGCATGCGTGCCACCCAGCTCTGAAATTCCAAAGGCAGACGGGCGGTGGTGAGCGATTTAATATTCAGTCCGGCTTCGGTGCAGAAGGTCAACCATTCTCCTGGGGCGTAATCACGCACATGGGACGTATCCCGCAGCATTTCCACGGTTTGCAGAAACACATCCAGCATCGGATACCCGGGTGAGACCACATCGATAAAGATTGCCTCGCCGCCGGGCTTGAGCACCCTCTTCACTTCCCGCAACGCGCGGGGGACATCCTGCCAATGGTGTGCGGAATACCGGCTGATGACCGCATCAAAACTTGCATCTGCGAACGGGAGCGATTCGGCAACCGCCTGGCGGGTAGTGACGGTCGTCAATTCGCGCTCTGCTGAGGTTTGAGCGACAACCTCCAGCATGCGGAGCGACAAATCGCAGGCGACAACCTGCGCGACCCGGCTGGCCAAGGTAAAACTGACATGACCGGCGCCGCATCCCAGATCCAGTACGTGTGCCTGAGGGGTATCGAGAAAACGCCGGGCCAGTTCGTTGAGGTCTTCGCCTTGTGCATGTACAGCGCTGGAGAGATAGGCCCGCGCCTGGTTGCCGAACTGTTGTTCAACGGCTTGTTGATGACTCTTACTCTTTTCCATCAGAGTTCCTTGTTTTGTTCAGGTGGGATGAAACGCTCAGCCGAAATCATACCGTCATCCGTCCGTCCAGACAGGGACTCAGCGTAACGTTATATTTCGAAAACAAAATAATCACATTTTGTTATTTTTTCTTCAGTAAACTTGTTCCTCCGCCAATGTGCCTTTAACCACGTTCGATCCGGAGCTAAGAGTATGCAACTTCATGAATTGATGAATCCACAGTATTCTGACCAGCCTTTTCTTCTCTATCGGAAACTCCATGCACTGGGGCCGCTGATCCAAGCCGGCGATCACGTCATGATCAGCGGCAGTCACGCCATCATTGAGGCGCTACTGAACGACCGCCGGGTCGGCAAAAACTATATGGAGAGCGTTCGGTTGCGTTTTGGTGATGACGTTGCTGAGCGACCGGTATTCAAGGGAATCAGCAAAATGTTTCTGGTCATGAATCCGCCGGAACATACCCGACTGAGGGGGCTGGTCATGAAGTCGTTCAGTAGCAAAGAAATCCAACTGATCAGGGATACCGCGATCATGACAGCTAATGTGCTGGTCGATACTTTCATTGCACGGGGACGCTGCGATCTGGCAAAGGAGTTTGCATTTCCTTTCCCGGCCCGCATTATCTGTCGGATGTTGGGCGTGCCGGAGTCAGACGCTCAGGCGTTTAGCAATGCGGCGTCTACCTTGGTAAAGGTCTTTGATCCGCAAATTACGGAGCAGGATTTGCTGAGTGCCGGGGAGGCATTCACCGCGTTGTACAACTATTTCAGCGCCCTTATCATGGACCGCCAAAAATACGCCGGTGATGACCTGGTGTCGCTTTTTCTGCGCAGTGAGAATAACGGCGACAGATTGCAGCATGATGAGATTATTGCCAACGTCATACTGCTGTTTATCGCTGGGCATGAAACCACCTCAAACATGATATGCAATGCGGTATTGGCTCTGCATGACAATCCGATGGAACTGGAACTGCTGCGACAGAACCGCGCCCTGATACCCGCCGCCGTGACGGAGTGCCTTCGGTACGATAGCTCCGTGCAGATGATCTATCGTATCGCTCAGGATGATATCGATGTGCAGGGCCATATCATCGCACAGGGAACCCGCTTTTTTCTGATCCTGGGCGCCGCCAATCATGATCCGGCGGTATTTTCCGCCCCGGATGTGTTGAATATCCGGCGACGGGAAGGACGCGCGCTGTCTTTTGGCGGCGGTATTCACCATTGTCTGGGCTACCGACTGGCGTTGGCGGAAATGGAGATCGCACTGGAAGTATTACTGACTCGCCTACCGGAAATGCGCCTGCTGAAGAGCGGTATGGAGCGCAACCATCGGGCAAACCTGCGCGGCGTGAGTGCGCTGCCTGTTATCTGGTGAACTGACGTCATATTTTGTTATTCCGAGGACGACACACGTATGGCTGGATCTTTCGCGTAAAGTAGCCCACAGTCATACCGGTCAGGACGCCTGCGCCGGCGGGTGTATTATCATCCTGATTGAAAAGGATAAGTAAAAAACCGCAGTCAGAGGAAAACACGCATGATCATTTTAGTCACTGGCGCCACCGCAGGATTTGGCGAGTCGATTACCCGGAAATTCATCAAGGCCGGACACCAGGTCGTCGCGACCGGGCGCCGTCAGGAACGTCTGGATTCATTGAAAGCGGAATTCGGTGAAGCGGTGCATGTGCTGCGTCTGGATGTCCGCGATCGCAAGGCGGTCGAACAGGCGATTGCCGCGCTGCCTGAGGCATGGCGCCATATTGATGTTTTGGTGAACAACGCCGGATTGGCGCTGGGCCTGGAGCCGGCTCATCGGGCTTCAGTCGATGATTGGGAAACCATGATCGATACCAATAACAAAGGGCTGGTGTATATGACCCACGCTGTATTGCCCAGCATGGTGGCGCGGAATATCGGCCATGTTATCAATATTGGCTCTACGGCGGGCAACTGGCCTTATGCCGGCGGTAATGTCTACGGTGCAAGCAAAGCGTTTGTCCGTCAGTTCAGTTTAGGATTGCGTACCGACCTGTTCGGCACCCAGGTACGGGTCACTAACATCGAACCGGGACTGGTAGGAGGCACTGAATTTTCAGCGGTGCGTTTCAAAGGTAATGAAGATAAAGTGCGCCAGACTTATGACAAAGCCAACCCGCTGACGCCGGACGACGTGGCGGAAGCCGTATTCTGGGTAGCGACGTTGCCCGCGCATGTGAATATCAATACGCTCGAAATGATGCCGGTCAACCAGACCTATGCCGGGTTGAAGGTTCATCGCGACGAATGATTTTCGACGCCGGTGGGTATTTCCCCCGGCGCTGATTACCTCTGCCGTCAACGCCCGCCAGGGCGTTTTTTGTCGCCCTCATTTGCCATACCTGATGTTTTACGTCGATGGATGTTTTACGTTGACGGATGTTTTACGTCGATGTTGGCGAGCAATCCTTATCGGGAACCGCGGCAGACACAGGCAGTGAATGCGGATTGGCATAAGGTTTCAGGCGCTTCAGCCCGGTGTGCGATCCGGCATGGTCATTAACCTCCCCCGTCCTGCCTAATGTGTGATGATATGCGGAATACATCAACTTGAAACATCTGTAAGCTTTAGGTAAAGGTTTCATAACGCTTTAATGATGCTATAGTTTTATGGCGTTTCCGGTATGTCTGGAATCGCGTCGTCATTCACACAATGTCCTCTGGGTGAACAATGCAGAAAACATCTCGTCACTTACTTTTTTCTCTGGCCGGTTTGCTGATGGCCGGCCTCTGGCAGCCCGCACAGGCAGCCACGCAACATGTGATTATCGAAAACGGCAACAGCGCCCTGTCCAAAGAAGCCGCACGGCAAAGTAGCGAGCAATGGAATGACACCCGCAATTTGCGTCGAAAGGTCAACAGCCGCGCCGAAAAAGAATTCGATAAAGTGGAACGTGCGATCGATGGCGAAGAAAAATGTAACGCCAGCAGCAACTTTAATGCGTACTGGGAAGCCAAAACCTCCCGCTGCCTTGACCGCCGAACCGGGCGCCCGGCGATGCCCTGATTATTGTTGTCCACCCGTTAACGTTTTTATTCTTCCAGCCTGACTTTCGTCAGGCTTATTTTTTGCAAACGCAAAAATCCCCCCCGATGGCAACACCTGCCGATGGGATGGGCGAGCATTGAGGGATGCCCGATGATGTTAAGGGAATAACGGTCTGCTGGCATGATGACAAAAAGATCCCGGAGAAGGCGAACGCTTGACTCCGGGAGCGGGTTTGGTTGCGTCATCGCTGTGACATGGCGCTTTATTGCATTAACGCGGACAGATCGATGTAGGACGATAAATCGCGTTGGCTGGCACGCGGCAGGTACGGCAACTCGCCCAGCTGCGGCGCCGGGATCTTTTTACGCAAGGCATGGATAATTTCAGCGTAATTGGCAAGCCCCGGGTTGATACGGTTAGCGACCCAGCCAGCCAGTGGTAGCCCGTCATTGATGACCGCTTGCGCCGTCAGCAACGCATGATTGATGCACCCCAGCTTAATGCCAACCACCAAAATCACCGGCAGTTGTTCCTGTATAACCCAATCGGAATAAGTACGCATATCATTCATCAGCGTCCGCCAACCGCCGCTGCCTTCCACGATCACCACGTCCGCCATTTCGCCAAGCTGGTTCAGGCCTTGCGTCATGGCGCTATAGCGGATTACCCCTTCGCTGGCGCTGATTTCATCTTCCATCAGCGCCACTGGATTTACCTGTTCGTAGGACAGCGTCAGTGACGACGCTTCTTGCAGAATCAACGCATCATTGTTACGCAGCCCTGCTTCCGTCTCCGTACAGCCTTTGCCGATGGGTTTATAACCCGCCACGGTTTTGCCGGCCTTCGTCAGCGCCTGTAATAACGCTTTGGATACAATCGTTTTACCAACGGCTGTATCGGTACCTGTAACAAAAATACGCTTTAACATGAAAATACCACTCCGGCAGGTCCCACCTGAAAAAATAACCTCAAACAAGCACATACTTACAAGGTTAAAAGTCTAGGCGATGCCCCTGGCGGGCAGCTTGCGTTAGCTCAATGTTTTGTCTGTCAGTCCACTACCCTTGCAGCAGTTTTATTAGCAATGAACCGTTGTAGAGCGCGTCTTTCACCAGCGCGGCACCGGGAATGGTTCCCTGATTGTAGAAATGCGTGGCGGTAACTTGAAGATTATGGCTATAGGCTGGCAACGCTTGCCGACGGATGCAGTCCATCATGGCGGGATACAGGATATCGGCGGCCTGATTCAGCGGGGAGCCGACCAGGATTTTTTCCGGGTTGAACAAATTAACCATGATGGCGGCGATACGTCCCACATTATTGCCGACGTCCATGATGATATCTCGGGCGAGCGGGTCGCCGTTTAGCGCGGCGGAACACAACGACTCGACGCTGAGCGGCGAACCGTGCAGCATCGAGCTCATGGACACGTTCAACCGCTGCTGCGCCAGCTCCAGCATGCTCTCGGTGCTGGCAACCGTTTCCAGACAGCCGTGATTACCGCAGTAACAACGTTTACCGTAAGGATCAACTTGCGTATGGCCGATCTCCACCAGATTACGGCTGCCGGCATGCAGAATGCGCCCATCAGTAATCACCCCGGCCCCGACATTGTGGTCGATCACCAGCTGAATAATATTACGGCATCCACGGGCGGCGCCGAACAGCGCCTCAGCCATCGTCCAGGCGCAGATATCGTGTTGCAGGTAAACCGGCACGCCAGTCCGTTCAGTCAACACCGGGCCGATAGCCATGTCTTCGATATTGTAAAACGGCATGCGATGAATGATGCCGGTGGTTGAATCCACCATGCCGGGGGATGTGATGGCGATGGCTGTCAGACGTTCCAGCTTTTTCTGGTGGCGAATAAAAAAGTGGTCAATTTCAGAGAGGAGCCGATCCAACAGCGATTCCGCATGTTGCGCCGGTAGCGGAACGTCATCCTCCACCACCAGTTTGCTGCTCAAATCACGGAGCGCCAGCGTCGCCCATTCGCGGCTGATGCGCACGGAAAGGTAGTGCCAGGCATCAGTATCCAGCACCAGGCCGATAGCGGGCCGGCCGCGACTGCCGATTTCCTGATATTCCGTTTCCTTTACCAGATGGGCATCCATCAGTTCGCGCACAATTTTCGTAATACTGGCCGGTGCAAGCTGCGCCTTCTTGGATAACTCAATGCGCGAGATGGGACCATATTCATCAATCAGCCGATACACGCCTCCTGCATTCATCTGTTTTATCTGATCGATGTGTCCGGGCTGACCACTGGCAATCACTCTGGCACGGCTCCTGGCGGTTATGCGTGACGTTATTTTTCACGCTGCAAAATAAAAAACTGTGGCTATGGTGTAGCTTTTGCCGGGGGCCGTCAAATATTTGATTCGATATGTGATTTAACGCACATATTTTTTGTTGCTGGTGCTCAGCATTAAGGCAATTAGCGTTTGTGCGGCCGAGGTCAACGGCCGATGCTGCGGTGTCACCAGCCACATTTCGCTAATGGCATCCTTTTCTTTCAGGGATAGATATTTCACGCCATCAACCCGAATACGACGGAATGACGCGGGCAACAATGACACCCCCAAGCCGGAGGAAACCAGACCGATAATGGTCATCGCCTCGCCCACCTCCTGCGTAATATAAGGTTTGATATCGTATTTTTTGAGCAGCGTCAGGATTTCGTCGTACAACGCGGTACCTACTTCGCGTGAGAAAAAGACAAAGGGCTCGTTGGCCAGTTGCTGGATGCTGATGCATTCCTCCGGCGATGACGCCAGCGGATGTTCTTCATGCACCACGGCAACCATCGGTTCATGCAATAACAGTTGGTGGTGCAACGCATCGGGCAGCGGATTATTGCGCATGACCCCCAGATCCAGCTTGCCGCTGAGCAGCGGTTCGATCTGCTGCTTGGTGTTGATCTCCAGCATCTGGATGTGAACATCAGGATAGGCCTGGCGAAAATGCAGCAAACTGCGCGACACTTTATTGACGAACGGCGCAGAGGATGTAAAACCGATACTGAGCTCGCCCAGTTCTCCCCGCTGGATGCGCGCCGCCCGCTCCGCCGCCTGATTGACCTGATTGATGATTCCCCAGGACTCTTTTAAAAATTGCTGGCCGGCCGGTGTAAGACGGACATTGCGGTTATTGCGCTCCAGCAGTCTGGCGCCCACCTGTTCTTCCAGTATTTGAATCTGTTGGCTTAACGGCGGTTGGGAAATATTGAGTTTTTCCGCCGCCCGACCGAAATGAAGTTCTTCGGCGACGGCAATGAAATAGCGTAAATGTCTGAGTTCGATATTCATATTTTAAAAGTATTAATGTCAATTATTAATATATTATACAAAACAATGACGGGATCCTATCATGCATTCACTGACGCTTTTGCCGTTGTTCCGGATAAGGATTTATTTTGAGTACCCCGCTGTCTTCGCATGGAATGTCCGCTTCTGTCATTGATGACATTCAATATCCACGTAAAACCTCTATTTCGACCTATAAAATTCCGTTCATCAGCCGCGGTACGCCCCAGTTCATTCGGGTGACGCTGGCGCTGTTTTCCGCCGGCCTGGCTACCTTTGCCCTTCTATACTGCGTTCAGCCGATTCTGCCGGTGTTGTCGCTGGCGTTTGATGTTTCTCCGGCGACCGGCAGCCTGTCCTTGTCGGTATCCACCATCACGATGGCGATCGGGCTGCTGTTTACCGGCCCCTTGTCCGATACCATCGGACGTAAAAACGTCATGGTGGTTTCGTTGCTGTTGGCGGCAATCTGTACGCTGATATGCAGCTTTATGACCAGCTGGCACGCCATCCTGGTGATGCGCGCCTTAACCGGCTTAGCGTTAAGCGGCGTTGCCGCGGTCGCGATGACGTATTTGAGCGAAGAAATTCACCCGAGCGTAGTGGCCTTTTCCATGGGGTTGTATATCAGCGGCAACTCGATTGGCGGTATGAGCGGTCGGTTGCTGACCGGGGTCATGACCGATTTTTTTGGCTGGCGTATAGCCATGGCGGCGATCGGTTTTATCGCCCTGGCCGCATCCATCACTTTTTGGCGAGCGTTGCCGGCGTCCCGCCATTTTCGCGCCGGCTCCCTGCGGCCGCGAACCTTGCTGATCAATGCCCGTTTGCACTGGCGGGATGCCGGTCTGCCCCTGCTGTTTGTGGAAGGTTTCCTGCTGATGGGGTCTTTTGTGACGCTGTTCAACTATATTAGCTACCGCCTGCTGGCTGAACCTTACCATCTGAGCCAAACCGTGGTCGGTATGCTGTCCGTGGTTTTTCTGACCGGTAGTTACGCCTCTCCTCGCGCGGGCGCGATGACTGTCCGTTTTGGTCGCGGGCCGGTACTCGTCGGTTTTACTGCGCTTATGTTGTTGGGATTGCTTGTGACGATGTGCGACTCGTTGATTGCGGTCTTCTTCGGCATGATGTTGTTCACGGCTGGCTTCTTTGCCTCCCATTCGGTGGCGAGCAGCTGGATTGGGCTGCGTGCGCAACGCGCCAAAGGTCAGGCCGCCTCCATGTACCTGTTTTTCTACTATCTGGGTTCCAGCCTGGCGGGAACAACCGGCGGATTCTTTTGGTATCACTACGGCTGGAATGGTGTCGTCGTGTTCTTATCCCTGCTGCTGTTCATGGCCGTACTCATCGGTTTCAAACTTAATGCGTTGACTCACAAATAACCCCATTACGGTCTCTGTGTTCCCTAAATCCACATATCGGTGCGACAAGGCGGCGGAGATCGCCAAGCGCGCATCATGAAGGGCTGACGTTGAAAGCGGCGGCACTGAAACGGGGATATTTGACGAGAGACCGTGCCCTATTCTTCCTGTTGAGCTGATGTACGATCTGCTGTTGCTTGAGGAGGCGGTTTTGAGTTTAAATAAACAGTATGTTGTAACTAATATGGTGTTTCTATGGCTGCATACGATTTAATAGAACGCATGACGACGCATTTTCGGCTCATGGAAATGGCGCTGAAAGACATGCAACAGCTCTTTTTGTCTTTCCACTATCTGGGGGGATGTATTCATCCGTTGCCCTCGGTGGATAAAGGCTGTGAACACGACCCGGTCAACCGCATCGCGGTTTGCCGTCATACCGGCGAAACGGCGCGAGATTTGGGGCTACAACATTTCCGGCGCTTATTCATTCACCATTATTCTGAGCGCGTCAGCAGCAAATCGGCGATTCGCCTCCCCGGCGTGCTTTGTTTCGCCGTGAAGCCACAGGAAATCCAGGCCGCCAGCGACCTGATCGCGAAAATCAACCGGCTAAAGTCTGAGCTGGAACAGATTATTACCGTCGAATCCGGGTTGGAGCCTGAGCAACGCTTTGATTTTGTACACACCCACCTTCGTGGATTGATCACATTAAGCGCTTATCGTCAGGTCATCATGCTGACCGATCCCGCGTCCGTTCGTTTTGGCTGGGCCAATAAAAACATCATTAAAAATCTGACGCGCGAAGAACTGCTGGCAAATCTGGAAAAAAGCGTGCAATCCGGCCGTGCGGTGGCGCCCTACAGCAAAGAACAGCGAGCATCGCTGATCGCTGCAGAAATTAATGAGATAACCGCGCTACCGGCCAGTGCGATATTGAAAATCAAACGCCCGGTCAAAGTACAGCCGATTGCCCGGGTCTGGTATCCGGATGAGCAGAAACAAGTACAGTATCCCTGCCCATCACCGCTGCTGGTGCTATGCCAGGAAGGCATGATGCCGATTATCGGCGAACTCGAGGACTATGATGCCGATAACATCCGACATCGACATAAACCTCAGGCGAAACCGTTGCGGCTTATCATCCCCCGGCTGCATCTCTATGTTGATGAGAGCTAGTTTCGGGCAGGCCGTCATCCTTTACTGTCCACGCGCGTCATGCTGCCGACCATGTTTTCCGGCCTAACCCATTCATCAAACTGGGATTCCGTCAAATATCCCAGTTTCAGTGCCGCCGCTTTCAACGTCAGCCCTTCATGATGCGCACGCTTGGCGATCTCCGCCGCCTTGTCGTACCCGATGTGTGGATTTAGCGCCGTCACCAGCATCAGGGAATCGTTCAACAAGTGATCGATACGCGCCAGATCCGGTTCAATCCCCACGGCGCAATGGACATTGAAACTGTTCATACCGTCGGCCAGCAGGCGGATTGATTGCAAAAAATTATGAATAATCATGGGCCGGTACACATTGAGCTCAAAATTACCGGAGGCGCCCCCCATGTTGATCGCGACATCATTCCCCATCACCTGGCAGCACACCATGGTCAACGCCTCGCACTGCGTCGGATTCACTTTGCCTGGCATGATTGAACTGCCGGGTTCATTTTCCGGAATACGCAGCTCGCCGATACCGCAGCGCGGCCCGGAAGCCAGCCAGCGCACATCATTCGCGATTTTCATCAATGAAGCGGCCAGCCCCTTCAACGCGCCATGTCCTTGCACCAGCGCATCGCACGTCGCCAGCGCTTCAAACTTATTGGGTGCCGAGACAAACGGATGCCCCGTCAATTCGGCCAGCGCCTCCGCTACGCGGCGCGCATATTCCGGATGCGTATTCAGGCCGGTTCCCACCGCCGTTCCTCCTAATGCCAGCTCACATAAATGGGGAAGCGCGTTTTCGATATGCCTGAGGCTGTGTTCCAACATGGCGCACCATCCGGATATTTCCTGCCCCAGGGTTAATGGCGTGGCATCCTGCAAATGGGTACGGCCGATTTTCACAATATGCCGAAACTGCCCGGCCTTATTGGCCAACGTATGCTGCAAAGCCGTCAGTTGCGGAATCAAATGTTCCCGCACGGCCGATACGGCGGCAACATGCATGGCCGTCGGGAAAACATCATTAGAACTCTGACTCTTATTGACATCGTCATTGGGGTGAACCCGCCGGTCGCCGCCACGAACGCCCCCCAATAGTTCGCTGGCTCGGTTGGCCAACACTTCATTCATATTCATATTGGTTTGCGTACCGGAGCCGGTTTGCCAGATCGCCAGCGGAAACTCGGCGCCGTGCACCCCAGCTAAAACCTCGTCAGCGGCATGAATAATGGCGTCGGCCCGATCCGCCGGCAGCAATCCCAGGTCACAATTAACACGCGCGGCCGCCCGTTTGGTTCGCGCCAACGCGGCAATCAGGGCGGCCGGCATTTTCTCTTCAGAAATACGGAAGTGCTCCAGCGAGCGCTGGGTTTGTGCGCCCCACAATCTATCAGCGGGAACAGACACTTCGCCCATAGAATCTTTTTCCACTCGAGTTATAGACACGGTTTTCTCCTTCACAATAAACATCATTTCGTCAAGTTGACGGATTTTATCCTTCTGGAATCATGGCTTATAAAGCATTACCATGGCCGCTATTGATAAATACGACACAATATTTCTCTGATTGAACCCTCGTATTCATGGCCAAATTTAACCGTTAATTTAACAATGAGAAGCCGTCATGCAAAAAATGCGCAACAACATTCAGCACTATGCCTGGGGCAGCAAACGCGCCTTGACCGAGCTCTATGGCATTGCGAATCCTGACGGGTTGCCGATGGCGGAGCTGTGGATGGGCGCGCATCCGAAAAGCAGTTCTTTCGTCCTTGACAACAATGCCGCCGAACACAATCTACGCGATCGCATCACTGCGGATTTATCCGCGTCGCTGGGTGACGCCGTGGCGCGCCGCTTCGGCGAATTACCGTTTCTTTTCAAGGTACTCTGCGCCGAACAGCCGCTCTCTATTCAGGTACATCCTTCCAAATCCGCAGCCGAAGAAGGTTATGCCCGTGAAAACGCCGCCGGCATTCCGTTCGATTCGCCTGAACGTAATTACAAAGATGCCAACCACAAACCCGAATTGGTATTTGCACTGACGCCGTTTCTGGCCATGAATGCTTTCCGGGAATCATCGGACATGATCCGCCAGTTGACCCCGTTGGCCGATGCGCATCCGGCTATCGGCGCGTTTCTGCAACAGCCTGACGGTAATACTCTGTCTATTCTGTTCTCGAGCCTGCTGAATATGTCAGGCGAGGAAAAACGCCGGGCGCTTGGCATGCTGTTTGACTTGCTGGAGAAAAACCGGGGTGAACCCTGGGATACCATACGTTTCATCGCGCAGTTTTATCCCGACGACAGCGGGCTGTTTTCTCCATTGCTGCTGAATGTTGTCCAGCTCCAGCCGGGCGAAGCCATGTTCCTGCATGCAAAAACGCCGCATGCCTACCTCCATGGCGTTGGTCTGGAAGTGATGGCTAATTCCGACAATGTGCTACGCGCCGGGTTAACCCCCAAGTACATCGATATCCCCGAGTTGGTTGCCAACGTTAAATTTGTCGGCAGAACGGCGGAAAGTTTGCTCACCCGACCGATAAAAAACGCCAGCGAATTGCGCTTCCCGATCCCGGTCGATGACTTTGCCTTTTCCCTGCACTCGCTGGATCAGCAAGCCCAAACCATCACGTTATCCAGTGCGGCGATTATTTTCTGTATCAACGGGAAAGCGTTATTGGATAATGGCCACCAGACGGTAACGCTGTCGCCGGGCGAGTCCTGCTTTATTCCGGCTAATGATGCAACAGTCAGCGTTCAGGGTGAGGGGCACATCGCCCGCGTTTATAATCAACCGTTAAGCGTATAACGGCTGCCTCTTTCTTCGCCGGAGTGCAGGCATCATTCATCAACAAGGAACTATACCGTGGCAAAAAAGACCGTAGTGGCAGTTGGCGTTATCATTGCACTTGGCGCTATCTGGACCGGCGCTTCCTGGATAACGGGGCAGCAGATTGAAAAGCATATTGGTGAAGCCACCGATAGCCTCAATAACGTATTAAAAACCAACTACCCCAATTCCCGCCTGAAAGTGGCCTACCGTGACTACCAGCGTGGCGTGTTCACCAGCCGGCTGGCTCTGGTGGTTCAGACTGAAGGCGAGCCGTCCGCCGACAAAGAAATCGTCGTCAACGCCGAGATATCCCACGGGCCATTCCCGATTCGACCGTTCTCGCTGGCGCCGGTCATGGCATCGGTACATGCTGAACTGGCGAATACGGAAGCCGTAAAGCCATTGTTTGAGATGACCAGCAACAAACCCTTTATCTCGGCTGATAGCCGCATCTCCTATAACGGCGATACACATTCCACGGTGACGCTGCTTGCGCTGGATACACAATCCCCCGATACAAAACTCAATTTCAGCGGCGCCAGTCTGCAACTGAATCTCTCGAGCGATCTACGCGCCGCCGAAATCTCCGGAACCCTCGGCAGCCTGCTCATGGAGAAAAATCGGATTGACGGGGTAACGGAAAAACTGTCGCTGCAGGGCATGGCGCTGTCCAGCAACACCCACAAAGGGACGTTCGATATTGATCTGGGCGACAACACCCTGACGCTGAAAAAACTGGCGCTGGATATTCAGGAAGGTGACAGCGTCACCATTAACGATTTGGCGCTGACGAGTCAGGTATCGGAAGACACCACTAATCTGGCTGGCAAGTCCGCGCTGACGCTCGGTTCCATCATGTGGCGCGATCAAAATCTGGGTAGCCTGATGATGAATATCAACTTCTCAGGCTTCGACGGCAAGGGCGCCAAGCAGTTTGCCACCGAGTACCATAAAACGTATCGCGAGATGCTGAGAAACATCGACGACAACACGACGGCGGATGCCTATACCCAACAATTGTCATCCGTGGTACTGCACAATCTGCCCTTGCTGCTAAAAGGCAATCCGACCATCAGCGTCGCGCCGCTGAGCTGGAAAAACGCCAAGGGCGAAAGCACCTTCACTTTCGCGATCGATATGACGGATCCGCTGCAAAAAGCCGCGGCGACGCCAGCCGCCCCCGCCCAATCAGATGAAGAGACGCTGTTTCGCAATTCGGTGAAGAAGGTAGACGCCAAGCTGAACGTACCGCTGGATATGATCACGGAGCTTATGGTGCAGACCGCGCCCAAAGCCACATCCGACGAGCAGAAGAAACAGACGGAGACCATGGCCCGGCAACAAACACAGCTGATGGCCAATATCGGCCAGATGAGTCAAGTGACCGTTACCCAGAATAACGCCATCACCAGCACGCTGCAGTATGCGGATGGTCTCGTCACTTTCAACGCGCGTAAGATTCCGCTGGCGGAATTCCTCGCACCGTTCATCAGCATACCGACGCAGGAAGGAACGGAAGAAGAAGGCGACGATGACGCACAAACTCCGGCTGAACCATCAACACCGACGGCTAAATAATCAATGCAAGGCACCCAAATGGGTGCCTTTTCATCACCGCCATCAGCGGTTAATACTTATCCCATCAAGCGTCAATGCCACGGATTAACACTCTCTTTTCGTTTATTCGATGGTAAACCGCGAGGTTTTATTCTTATACTTGACAGTAACTTAATTGATGGATTTTTTTATAAAGAGCATAACATGATCGATCCGCGTATTCCTTTGACGGATATCCATCGCCACCTTGATGGCAACATCCGCCCTCAAACCATTCTTGATCTGGGCCGCCAATTTAACGTTGTCCTCCCCGGAAACAACGTCACTGCACTCTTGCCGCATATTCAGGTTGTCAACAATGAACCCGATTTGCTGCGTTTCCTGCAAAAACTTGACTGGGGCGTTGCCGTTCTCGGCTCGCTGGATGCCTGCCGGCGCGTCGCTTATGAAAACGTCGTGGACGCTATTCACGCCGGGCTGGACTATGCGGAACTGCGCTTTTCCCCCTATTACATGGCGCGCAGCCACAATCTGCCGTTGCAGGGTGTCGTTGAAGCCGTGATTGACGGTATCGCCGCCGGTTGTCGCGACTACAACCACACTGTCGACATCAACCTGATCGGCATCATGAGCCGCACCTTTGGTACCGAGGCTTGTCAACAGGAATTGGATGCGCTGCTGGCGTATCGGGATCAGATTGTTGCGGTCGATCTGGCTGGCGATGAGCTGGGCTACCCCGGTTCGTTATTCACCGGTCATTTCAACCAGGCGAAAGATGCAGGTTGGCATATTACCGTGCATGCCGGCGAAGCCGTCGGGCCGGAAAGCATCTGGCAGGCGATTGAACATCTGGGCGCCGAGCGCATCGGCCACGGCGTTACCGCCATTATTGACAGCACATTGATGGAATATATGGCCGAGCGCCAAATCGGCATCGAATCCTGCCTGACCTCCAATCTGCAGACCAGTACCGTCAAAGAATTGGCTGAACATCCGTTGGTGCATTTCCTGCACCACGGCATTCCCGCCACCATCAACACTGACGACCCTGCGGTTCAGGGCATTGATATCGGTCATGAATATGAAGTGGCAGCGCCACTGGCCGGGCTGACGCAGGAAAATATGCGGCAGGCGCAGGAAAACGGTCTGAACGTTGCCTTCATTTCCGAAGAGGAAAAAGCGCGTATCCGCCAGCGAGTCCTCCAGCGCCAGGCCTAACGCCTCCCGACGTAAACCAAAGCGGATACCCTGGGGTATCCGCTTTGATTATTCTGCGCTCAACAGCAAAAAAGTTATTCTGCCGGCAGCACCGACGAATGGTGGCTGGTGATTAGCCATTGGCTGCCATTCCAGGCGTAAGTGTAGGTATAACGCGCCTTGACCTGGGATTTGTCGCCAAAAGTAAAGGTGTAATTACCGATATCCAACGCCTCGTTACAGCCAATTCGGATAGTACGGCTATCAATCTGCCCCACCGGTTTTTTCTGCAGGAAGTGCTCAAAGTAATCGATACGTTCGGCAGCGGTTCTCCGCGTTTTGGGTGAAAGCGTCGGCAGCAGCACCGCATCCGCCGCGTAATTCTCATTCACTTTTTTCGCATCTCCGCTTTGGAGAGACTGATTCCAACGCTCGAACAGCCCGGCGATGGCTTTTTCATCCGTTGTTACACAGGTTAACGTATCGGCGGCGTAGGCTTGGGAAACAGTAAGAGCACTAAACAGGGTTAAAGCCAAAAGCGGTTTTTTATGCATTGCATCCTCACAAAAAGTAATTAATCGATCCGTCGCCTGTGCGTATCCCGCGATGGGGAACGCACAGGTAATTACATTAATAAACTATCACTCAACCAAAATAAATGCAGAACGAGCGATTGCATCATTCGAACTGAGTGATGCAGTCTCAACCGGTCTGCTTTTCGCTTTTCTGTGCCAAGGTCTTTTTCGCGTAACGCTGGGCCAGCGTCGCACATACCATCAGTTGGATTTGATGAAAAATCATCAGCGGCAGCACCATGGTGCCCACCGCCGCAGCCGGAAACAGTACATTCGCCATGGGGATACCGTTGGCCAGGCTCTTTTTGGAACCGCAAAACACAATGGTAATCTCATCCGCAGTATCGAATCCCAGCTTGCGGGCGGCTAACGTCGTCACGCAGATCACAATCCCCAGCAGCACTACTGACACCGCCATCACCGCCAGCAGCGACCAACCATTGATCTGATGCCAAATGCCCTGCACCACCGCTTCGCTGAACGCCACATACACCACCAGCAAAATGGATGACCGGTCAGTGATATTGATCAGTTTACGATGGCGATCGACCCACTTGCCGATCAGCGGGCGGGACAGATGACCAATAACGAAAGGCACCATCAACTGCATGATAATAGCGCCGATGGCATGCAACGTGTCGGTCTGCGCCCCCTGGGTATTCATCAACAGTCCCACCAAAATCGGCGATAAGAACACGCCAAGAATGCTGGAAGACGACGCGCTACAAATAGCCGCCGCCACATTGCCGCCCGCCATGGAGGTAAATGCAATGGCGGACTGAACAGTAGCGGGCATCGCGCACAGATAAAGAAAACCAAGATACAGGCTCGGCGTCAGCACTTGCGGCGACAGAAAGGACATACCTATGCCGAGCAGAGGGAACAGAATGAAGGTGCTGGCGAAAACCACCAGATGAAGCCGCCAGTGCCCCATCCCTGCGGTAATGGCATCGCGGGACAGCTTGGCGCCGTGCATAAAAAACAGCAGCGCGATGGCCGCCGTCGTCAAGTTTTCGAAAACGACTTTGATAACCCCTTCACAGGGAAATATCGATGCGGTGATCACCACACTAATCAAAACCAGCAAAAATTTGTCAATCTTCAAGCGCTGAAACCATGTCATAACGTACTTTCATCCTCTGCCACTAAAAATACAGGCGATCCTGGGATCGCCTGTCGAAAACATTCGGCTATTGGGGTGTATCCATCATTGCCGCAAAGAGTGCTGCAAAACATCAACATAAACACAACCTCTAGCGCTATCAACTTATTGTTGCTGCCCGGCTATTGTTGCCTGACGTTACGCGGCGCCTGGGCGATCCCTCACGTATCGTGCAATACAGCTTACGCCTCAAAGCCTGAACACTCAGTCAACCACCGCCCCTAACCCTGGCGAATCGGCAATGTCAGCACGGACAATCCTTGGGTTTATATGATGTCGGTACGAGGATAATACGTCACCGTAGTGCTGACGCGCTGTTTGCGGAGTTTTTGCTTCTCGCCGCGCCCCAACACAGAAAGCATGTTGCACTGATATGCCAGCCCATTGTCATCGTAGTCGCAATTCATTTTGATGGTGGCAACCGTTATCCCCTGAACTCGCGTCATGGACAGGCAATCAAAGGGTTTATCCCCAGCAACATCGCACTGGAGCCGATTTTGCAGGAAAGTCTTTCCGTTCATGAACGTCTCAACGCCCGCTAGCATGCCGAAAGTATCATACTGATACGTCATCACCGTCTGCCCGGTCTTCGCGGAAGAGACGGATTTAATCAACCCATTTTCGCCATAGGTAAATTTAGCCGTTCCGGTGGCGTCCGTTTTCGTGATGAATCGACACTTATCATCAAGAGTCAATGTCACCTCGCCACGCTCATCCTTGCCTTTCAATGCGTGATCTTTTCGGAATAACTCGGTGAATTTCTGGTCCGACACGTTCTTCGCGCCGAATGCCGTCACGCAGCCCTGACGATCCATCAGCAGATGCATTTCATAGTCCAGCGAGCCATCGTCATTGTAGATTCTGCTGGTCAGCATCTGGATATCACCCCGTGCCGGATTGAAATCAAACAATACGGACATATTCGAAATAACCGGGTTGAACGCATCCAACGCATTGGCGCAAGGCGAGATGATGGCGGCGAGCGAGAGTGCGATGCCGGTTTTTATATTCATGAACAGCGTCTCCTGGTGGATCGAAAAAACCGACGGAAAATACGTCGGCGGCCCCCCCCATAATGGCTGTAGCTACCGCCAACGGCAACACCGTTAGCGGTCATCCGGTCAATGGTTCTTCAATGTCATGGCCTTTTTCTGCTCCCAGGACTCCAGCCCCAGTTCGATCAACTCCATCACTTTGATTGCCTGCTCAGCGGGCACCGGGTTTTCGCCATCACCCCGTATTGCATCGCGGATACCCGCATAGTACGCCTGATACTGACCGGGGATAGTCGGTATCGTCTGCTGTGCGAGAACGCCGTTCTGGCACACCGTCAACACACCGTCGCGTTGATCCTGCCCCCATTCGGCGTGGTCGTCCGGACGCTGCCCTTCTTTCAGCAGCCCTTCCTGCGGATCCAACCCGAACTTCACGTAGCTGCCCTGCGTGCCATGAACGACAAAACGCGCGCTTTCCGCCGCCGCCAGCATGGTGCTATGTAGCACCACTCGCCGCAACGGATACAGCAGCGTGGCATGAAAATAGTCGATCGACTTGCTGCCCGGCCGCAGTTGCGCCATATCCACCTGGATAGATACCGGTTGCCCGAACAGTTGCAGAACCTGGTCGATTAAATGAGGCGCGAGATCGTACCAGATGCCGCTGCCGACGCTGCCATCTTCGCGCCAGCGTTTTCTCACCTCCGGCCGGTAACGGTCAAAGTGTGATTCCATATACACCACATCGCCCAATACGCCGGTGCCCAACAATTGCCGCAACGTCAGGTAATCGCTGTCCCAACGTCGACTATGGAAGACGGAGAGTAATTTTCCCCGGTTCTGCGCCAGCCGGTTCAGCTCGTTAGCTTGTGACAACGTCACCGTGAACGGCTTATCCACCACCACATGCTTGCCGGCTTCCAGAGCCTGTTTCACCAGCGGGAAATGGGTATCGTTAGGCGTGGGGATCACAATCAGATCAATATCAGGATCGTTGAACAACGCTTGCGGTTCGCGTTCAACGCGGACAGACGGCAAATCGGCATGAACCTTGTCGGCATCGCTGCTGGACACCGCCGCCAGCATCAGGCCGGGAGTAGAAATGATCAGCGGTGCGTGAAACGTCTTACTGGCATAACCATAGCCTAGCAACCCGACTCGGAGAGTTTCTGCCATACATATTTCCCCTCAGTAACCGGGCCTGAATATCAGGCCCTCTATCGTCATGGAAAAATGAGTATAGCACCGCACCCGGTCAACTCTCAGCAGGCTTACCGTAAATCGTGCTCAGGAACCGACCACCAGCCGCGGGCTCTCCGCGGCATCCTCGCGCCACTTGCCATCCGGCGACGGCTCCGTCGGCCGGTGGATTTCACTGTGCCGGCGCCGAAAATCGCTCGGGCTGACGCCAACGCGCTTACGAAAGACACGGGAAAAGTACAGTTGATCGTCATAGCCCACCACCCGGCCAATGGTGGCGATGGACTCCTGTGTCGTCTGCAGCAACAGCTTGGCACGTATCACCCGCTGATCTTCGCGCCAGCGCAGAATATTCACCCCAACTTGCTCCCGGAACAGATGCGCCAACCGCGACGGCGACAAACAGACGTGGCGCGCCACCTCATCGATACGCAGTTCACCCGCCAGATTCCCCGTCACATACTGACAAGCTTCAATAATGCGCGGATCCATAATGCGCTCCGGGCTTTGTGGATCCTCTTCCATCGCCCGAATCAGCAACCGCTCCAGCAGATTCATCGCCAGTTCCTCAGAAAACCGGCGCCCGGATCGATGCGTCTGTTCAATATGGACAAACAGCCGATCGAACTCCTGCAACAAGGTAGTGCTTGACAGCGTCAGCCGGCCGACATCGCATCCCCGGCTGTGCCATTCCAGCCAGTCCGCCCAGTAGGCGCGCGGTCGGAAATAGACCCAGCGGTGATACCAACAATCACTGCCGGGGGCGCGGCCGTAGTAGTGGCGAGAACGCGGCGGAAACAGCAACAGATCGCCCGGGTTGCAATAAAAGGTTTCATCGCCATCCAACACTTTCCCCTGCCCCTTGATAGTCAGATTGATGATGTAACCCTTCATGCCATCGGGACGGTCGATGAAAAAATCCAATGGCCCGCCCGCCAAAATAGGCGTCAATCCGGCGACCAGATAAGCGTTGAACGCATAGCCGGGCAATAGCGGGTTGGACTGGGTTTCATGCGCCATACGGTGATACATTCGGCCTCCTGAAAAGCAATACGCATCAAGGCAAATTCATCAAGGTAATGTTCATCAAGGTAATGTTCATCTGCCCATTATCATCCTTCATCCCATTCCCGGGGGCTTCCCCTGATCAGACGGTTTTCTTCGCCAATTGTTTGTAGCGGTCGAAAATGACCGCCGCCAGCAGGATCAGACCACGCACCACATACTGGGCGAAGGGCGAAATATTCAGCAGGTTCATGGCGTTTTCCACCGTCCCCAGAATCAACACCCCAGCCACCACATAGGATATCTTGCCGATGCCGCCTTTCAGTGACACGCCGCCCAGTACGCAAGCTGAAATCACGATCAGCTCATAACCAATCGACGTCATCGGCTGGCCGCTGGTCATCCGTGACGCCAGGATGATGCCCGCCGCCGCGGAAACCAGCCCGGACAGGCCGAAAATAATGATTTTGGTTCGCACCACTGGCACCCCGGCCAACCGTGCCGCCTCCTCATTACCGCCGATCGCCAGCGTGTTACGGCCAAAGGTCGTCTTATTTAACAGCAACCCGAACAGCACCATACAGATAGCGGTTAGCCAGATCGGCGCCGGTAATCCCAGCCAGTTAGCATAGCCCAGGGTGAAAAAACGCTCGTCTTCAATCCCCACCGCTTTACCCTCCGAGATGATGTACGCCAGACCGCGCACAATCTGCATCGTGGCCAGCGTGGTGATCAGGGCGTTAATTTTCAGCTGGGCGATAACAAACCCGTTGAGCAGGCCGAACGCCATCCCCAGCAACAGCCCGGCGCCCACGCCGACCCACAGGCTTTCACTGATGTTGATCACCACCGCGGTGGTCACGCCGGCGCAGGCAATCACCGAAGCGACCGACAGGTCGAAATCCCCCGAGGCCAGACAAAACAACATGCCGCAGGCCACCATGCCAGACATGGAAATCGCCAGCCCCAGCCCTTTCATGTTGACGAAGGTGGCGAAATTCGGCACGAATAACATACAAGCCAGGAACAATGCCGCAAACACCACCAACATGCCGTAGTTATCCCAGATGCGGGACAGGCTCAGGCCTTGTGATTTGCTGGCGTGGGTAGGAGAACTCACTGTAGACATTTATCGACTCCTTGGCGGTCAGGCAACCGCGGGTTCAGTGGCGGTCGTTTTCAACATCGCCAGACTCAGGACCTTCTGTTCGCTGGCCTCATCGTGCGACAGCTCGCCGGAGACGGCGCCCTCACGCATGACCACGATGCGATCCGCCAACCCCAGCACTTCAGGCAGGTCGCTGGAGGCGAACAACACCGCAATACCCTGACGGGCCAGTTCATAAATCACATGGTAAATTTCGTGCTTGGCGCCTACATCAATGCCGCGCGTCGGCTCGTCCAGCATGATGACTTTCATCTCCTCCGATAACCAACGCCCCAAAATGGCCTTCTGCTGGTTGCCGCCGGACAGATTCATGATCAATTGCTCCGCCGAGGGCGTCTTGATATTCAATGACTGGATATGACGCTCGGCGTTCGCTTCTTCCCACGGCTCATTAATGATGAAACCGCCTTTGATATGTTTGCGACGGGCGCTGATGTTGATATTGTCCCGTACCGAGTGCACCGGAATGATACCGTCGGCTTTGCGATCTTCCGGGCACAGCATCAGCCCGGCCTGGATCGCGGCGCCGGGCGTGCGAGCATGGAAGGGATGGCCATCCAGCAGCACCTCGCCGCCGGTCATGGCGGTGGCGCCGAACAACGCTTTCATCAACTCGCTGCGCCCTGCGCCCACCAGCCCGAACAGGCCGACGATCTCCCCGCTGCGCACGCTGAGCGATACCGGCGATTTCACGCCCGTGGCCTTGACCTCGCGCAGCACCAGACGTTCTTCGCCATGCGGCCGCGCCGCATAACCGTAAATATCGCCGATATTGCGGCCGACCATCGCCTGCACCAATTGCTCATGGCTCACCTGCGCCACATCGTCGAAAGTATTCACATAGCGGCCGTCTTTGAACACGGTAATCGCGTCGCTGAGGGTGAAAATCTCCTCCATGCGATGGGACACATACAGGATGACCCGGCCTTCGGCCCGCAACTCCCGGATCACACGAAACAACTGTTCAATCTCACGGGCGGAAAGCGAACTGGTGGGCTCGTCGAACGCAATGATCTTGGCGTTGCGCGCCAGCGCCTTGGCGATCTCCACCATCTGCCACTGGCCGATGGAGAGGTATTTCAACGGGGTATCCGGGTCGATATCCAGCCCCAGATGTTCCAGTTGCAGGCGGGATTCGTAACGCAGCAACGAATAATTCACGATGCCGCTTTTGTGCGGCAACTGCCCCAGATAGATGTTTTCGACCACCGTCATTTCCGGTACCAGATGCAGTTCCTGATAGATAATGGCGACACCGGCGTTTAGCGCTTCCATGGTATTGTTGAAGCGCACCGGTTGCCCTTTGATATGAATTTCCCCCTGCGAAGGGGCATAGTTGCCGCTCAGAATTTTCAGCAACGTGGATTTTCCTGCCCCGTTCTCCCCCATCAGCGCATGAATTTGCCCGGCCTGGCAGTCGAAACTGATGTCATCCAGCGCCTTTACGCCGGGAAATGTTTTGCCTATGCCGTGAAACGATAAATAGGGCGATGCGGTCATTTCGGCTTCCTCGTTTTAAAGGGCGCATACTGCATGTCATCTTTACCCTGGCTGTACACAGAAAATATGCCTATCCGTCGTTATCCTGGTGGCGGTGTGCGAGCCGCCTCGCACACCGATTTTCCGCGCTTTCGCGTCACCGGGACGCCACCACCAGCCGGTGACGCGACGCGCCTTACATCAGGCCTTTTTTCTGCAGTTCCGTCTTAAAGTTGTCTCGGGTAATCAGCACCACCTCCGTCACTTCGGTGAACTTCGGTGGTTCTGCGCCTTTCGTCACCCAATTGAACAGCATCTGGATACTTTTATAGCCGTGGATATCCGGGCTCGGCAGTAGCGAACCATAGAACCCGGTCGGTTGAGCCTTGGACAGCTCGCTCACCGCATCCACCCCGTTGATGCCGATACCGATGACGTTTTCCGCCTTGAAGCCCTGGCCTTCGGTCGCGCGAACGCCGCCCAGTACGGTGTTGTCGTTCATGCCGACAATCAGCCAGTTTTTCACTTTGGGATGTTGCACCAGCATCGAATTACCCGCGTCAAACGCGCCGGGGATATCATTGGATTTGGTGGGAACCTGGTAGATTTGTTTTTCCGGGAAGCCGGCGGTTTTCAGGGCATCCATAGAACCGGTCGTGCGGCGGCGCGCGGTATCCAGCTCGTTGGCGGTGATCGCCATCACGGCGGTCTCTTCCAGTTTCCAGCCGCGTTTTTTCATTTCCTTCCACAGTTCCTGGCCCTGACGTTCGCCGATTTTGGTCGCCGCCATCATCACCAGCGGTACCGTATCCATCGGTTGCCCTTTGGCGTTGACGAACTGGTCGTCCACCGTCACCACTTTCAGGTTATAGCTGCGCGCCTTGGCGACAATAGCCGGCCCCAGTTTCGGGTCAGGGGTACAGATAACAAAACCTTTGGCGCCGCTGGCCGCCAGACTGTCGATGGCGTTGAGGGTTTTCTCGCCATCCGGCACGGCGATTTTGATCACATCAAACCCCAGGTCTTTACCGGCCTTGTCCGCGAATCGCCACTCCGTCTGGAACCAGGGCTCCTCCGGCTGTTTGACCAGGAACCCCAGCTTCATCGTCTCGGCGATAGCCGATTGTGACATAACTGCCGCCAGTCCGACCGCCGCCAGCACCTTAGTGAATTTATGCATGGTTTTCTCCGCTCGTTGTTATCCTGCATGGGCCGACATCCGGTTGCATCGGCCTGCATGTAAACGCTTTCGGTAAGATTGTTCTTTTAACAGTTGAGTAAAAACAATCAGTTATCGTTTTTACTCACTCTGCGTCCTCAGACGCGGTAAGTTGTAGCCGTTATTTTGAGCAGGAATAGAGAGCGTTATCACATTCAGAAACTACAGCCGATTAATACATATATTCAGCGAATTTAACCTGCCATTAACCTATGACTGCCATCACAAAAACCCTCGCCATGGCAGAAAGATGCATACTTCCAGCTAACCCTTCCTCACTACCTCACCACGGCCTGTCTATCGTAAACAGCATTACCTCCCATGACTTACAGGAGCAGAACGATGAGTGCGGGTGCGATTACTCTGGGCCTCGACTTTGGCAGCGACTCTGTCCGTGCGCTGGCGGTGGATTGCCAGCAAGGACGGGAACTGGAAACCGAGGTTGTCTACTATCCGCGCTGGCGTCAGGGAAAATACTGCCATCCCGCCAGCAACCAATTCCGTCATCATCCCCTGGACTATATAGAAGCCATGGAACAGGCGATGCGCGCGGTAATCACCCGTCTGTCGGCGACGCAACGGCAGCAGATTGTGGCCATCGGCGTCGATACCACCGGTTCCACGCCGGCTCCCATCGATGATCAGGGTACGGTGCTCGCCCTGCGGCCGGAATTTGCCGACAACCCCAACGCCATGTTCGTGTTATGGAAGGATCACACCGCCATCGAAGAGGCCGAGGCCATCAACCGGCTCTGCCACGACGGCCAGTTCCCCGACTACACCCGCTACATCGGCGGCGTTTATTCATCCGAATGGTTCTGGGCCAAGATCCTGCATGTAACCCGCGCGGATCAGGCGGTGCGTCAGGCTGCGGTGGCCTGGGTTGAGCTGTGTGACTGGATCCCCGCCCTGCTTTCCGGCACCACCGCGCCGGATACCCTGCGGCGCGGTCGTTGCAGCGCCGGGCACAAATCGTTGTGGCATCCTTCCTGGGGCGGACTGCCGCCGCAGAATTTTTTGCAGGCGCTGGATCCCTGCCTGACGGAAACGTTGCGTTATCCGATGTTCACCGACACCTGGACCGCCGACCATCCGGTCGGCAAGTTAACGCCGCTCTGGGCGCAGCGTCTGGGGCTGTCCGAGCAGGTGACGATCGCCGGCGGCGCGTTCGACTGCCATATGGGGGCCGTCGGCGCCGGCGCGCAGCCCTATACCCTGGTGAAGGTGATCGGTACCTCAACCTGCGACATCCTGATCGCTGATGATGCGCGTGTCGGCGACCGTACCATTGCCGGGATCTGCGGCCAGGTCAATGGTAGCGTCGTCCCGGATTTTATTGGGCTGGAGGCGGGACAATCGGCATTCGGCGACATGTACGCCTGGTTCGGCCGCCTGCTCAGTTGGCCGTTGCAGCAAGCAGCCGTCACATATCCGGAACTGGCGCCGCGCCTCGACACAATACAGAGCGGGCTGCTGGCGCAATTAACACAGCGCTGGGCCGACAACCCGACGCTGGATCACCTGCCCGTGGTGCTGGACTGGTTCAACGGCCGCCGCACGCCGTTTGCTAACCAGCGGCTGAAGGGCGTGATTACCGATCTCAATCTCGGCACTGATGCGCCGACGCTGTTCGGCGGCTTTATTGCCGCCACGGCATTCGGCGCCCGCGCCATCATGGAGTGTTTCGAATCGCAGCATATCCCGGTGGACAATCTGCTGGCGCTGGGGGGGATCGCCCGGAAATCCCCGGCCATCATGCAGGTTTGCACCGACGTGATGAACCGACCGCTGCAAATCGTTGCGTCCGATCAGTGCTGCGCGCTAGGCGCGGCGATTTTCGCCGCCGTCGCGGCAGGCGTGCACGCCGATATTCCGACAGCGCAACAGCATATGGCCAGCCGCATCGAACGGACGCTGACGCCGGATCCCGCTCGCGTCGCCTGTTACCAACAACGGTATGAACGTTATCAGTCCTGGTGTCGTATCGCCGAACCGGCCTATGACGCGGTCGCAACGGCACCACGGACACATTGACAGCGAAGAACCCCGTTTACTTTCTCCCTGGGAGCCTACACAGGAGTTATCATGGAACAATTCAAGCAGCTTGAAGTCTGGTTTGTGATTGGCAGCCAGCATCTCTACGGCCCGGAGTCGCTTCGGCAGGTCAAGGAAAATGCGGAAAAGGTCGTCAACGGGCTGAACCGGGATGCCGGGCTGCCCGTCCGTCTGGTGCTGAAGCCATTGGCGAAAACCCCCGACGAAATCACCGCGCTATGCCGCGACGCTAATCATCAGGAAAGTTGCATCGGTCTGCTGACTTGGCTACATACTTTTTCGCCATCAAAAATGTGGATCGGCGGGCTACGCATCCTCAACAAACCATTGCTGCAATTCCACACCCAGTTCAATGCCGATATTCCCTGGGAAACCATGGATATGGATTTTATGAACCTCAATCAGACCGCACACGGCGGCCGTGAGTTCGGGTTTATCGGCGCCCGGATGCGGCTGTCGCATCAGGTGGTGGTCGGCCACTGGCAGGATAGCCGTTCCCATGCGCGCATCGCCAAATGGATGCGGGTAGCGGCCGCCCAGCAGGAAAGCCGCCAGCTTCGCATCGCGCGCTTCGGCGATAACATGCGCGAAGTTGCCGTCACCGAAGGGGATAAAGTCAGCGCGCAGATCCAGTTCGGCTATTCCGTCAGCGCCTGGGGGCTGGGTGATCTGGTTGGCGTGGTGGACGACGTCGGTCAGGGCGATATCGACGCCCTGGTGGAAGAGTATGAAACCAGTTACATCCTGACGGATGCGCTCAGGTTAAACGGCGCTAAACGCCAGAACCTGCTGGATGCCGCCCGCATCGAGATCGGCCTGCGGCGTTTTCTGGAACAGGGCCACTTCAAGGCGTTCACGACCAATTTCGAAAATCTCTATGGTTTGAAGCAGCTACCCGGTCTGGCGGTTCAACGTTTGATGCAGCAAGGATACGGCTTCGGCGCCGAAGGCGACTGGAAAACCGCCGCGCTGCTGCGCATCATGAAAGTCATGGCTGGCGGTTTATCCGGCGGCACCTCGTTTATGGAGGATTACACCTACCACTTCGAGCCCGGCAATGAAATGGTGGTGGGCGCGCACATGTTGGAGGTGTGTCCCAGCATCGCGAAAGAAGAAAAACCCCTGTTGGATGCCCAATACCTCGGTATCGGCGGTAAAGCCGATCCCGCCCGGCTGATTTTCTCCACACCGGCGGGGGCCGCGCTCAATGCCTCGTTGATCGATATGGGCGACCGCTTCCGTCTGTTGGTAAATCAGGTGGATACCGTCGAACAGCCGCATCCGCTGCCCAAACTGCCGGTGGCGCGCGCGCTGTGGCGCGCCCAACCGTCGTTAGAGGTTGCCGCTGAAGCCTGGATCATCGCCGGCGGCGCGCATCATACGGTCTTTACCCAGGCGCTGGATCTTGAGTATTTGCGCTTATACGCAGAAATGAATCAGATTGAATTAACCGTTATCGACAAGGACACTACACTGCCGGCATTGCGTGATGCGCTACGCTGGAACGACCTCTACTACCGGCTGAATAGCCACGGCTAATCCTCGATACGCAGCACGGCCCCGTGCTGCGCCCCCGAGCGGTACCCATCCTATCTATTCGCACTATGCCATTCGCTTCCTGGCAACATCCTCCGCCATTTCAGTTTGCCGGCAATAATGGCAATGCGCATCAATGATGTTAACTGACGACCGCAGTCGACATCATCGCACCGTCATTTCATTCGCAATTATCGCAGCAACATCCGTAAAGTTATTAAACGTGAAAATCGTAACACGGGAATTAATCGCCCAATTAACAGCGTTAATTAATCGAAAAGAAATATTCCCGTTATCGTTAACTTGCAGACATGTTGGTTTTTCATACACGGACTATCTCAGCCGTTGAAAACAGCCAATCCAGGCTATCTTCCCCGAGCGACTATGTTATTTCAGATATTAATTATCATTAACTGTCTCGCTGATAAATCATATTAACACCCCCGGCCATAACATTGCGCAATGATTCACCAAGCGCTTTTTTAATGATAAATCCGGGAGGGGAAATAGGGTTGAGAATAGACACAATCAAGAAAAATCAATTTAATATCAAAAAATTGAGAAATAGCTCACTCTTTTTTTGATGATAGCGCTAAGCATTAACCCAACCCCTATTCTTGCCATTATATTCGGCACACCTATCAAGGTGCGGGGTATTATGCTTTCCGTCACTAACAGCCTGCCATAACCTTTCTTTTTGAATTTGGGTATGGACAGTTTTAAAAGGAAGAATATACTGATTTCCCTTCATCCTTTTATTTATTGATTGCTGCATAATGAGCGTCTACGAATATTTACTTAAATTCAGAAAAGTCAGTACACCAGAAAGTCTCGAAAAATTGTTCGACCATCTCAATTATTCTCTGACCGACAGTCATGAAATTATCAATATGTATCGAGCGGCCGATCACCGTCGCGCTGAATTAGCGGCAGGCGGAAAATTATTTGATGTCGGCTGCGTACCAAAATCAGTTTGGCACTTTGTCGTCTAAGTGCTTTGTCGTCTAAGTGCTTTGTCGTCTAAGTGCTTTGTCGTCTAAGTGCTTTGTCGACTAAGCACGCAATGGACGCCGAACCGCATTGATCAGTGGTTCTGCGAGTAAAAAACCGCCGCCACACGATGTGTTGATCGCTGAAAAACGCACCATGCAGGCTTCATACCTCAACAACGGCTCAATATCCCTACTTCGGGTAAGTTGTCGAACCGACGACAATGCCGGATAATACGCGGGTTTTTGGTTGTTAGGCACTGCAATGAGCGAATACATACTGTTATTTGTTGGCACTATCCTGGTCAACAACTTCGTCCTGGTGAAATTTCTGGGACTCTGCCCTTTCATGGGCGTATCCAAAAAACTCGAGACCGCTATCGGCATGGGGTTTGCCACCACGTTTGTCATGACCGTGGCGTCGGTTTTCGCGTGGCTGGTCAACGCCTATATTCTGCTGCCGCTGAGCCTGGTTTATCTGCGCACGCTGGCGTTTATTCTGGTACTGGCGGTGGTGGTTCAGTTCACCGAACTGGCCGTCCGGAAGACCAGCCCAACACTCTACCGCCTGCTTGGGATCTTTCTGCCGCTGATCACGACTAACTGTGCCGTCCTCGGCGTCGCACTGCTCAACGTGAACCAGTCGCACAATTTTCTGCAGTCCACCGTATACGGTTTCAGCGCAGCGCTAGGTTTCTCTCTCGTTATGGTGTTGTTCGCTTCGTTGCGTGAGCGCATCACCGTTGCGGATGTGCCTGCGCCGTTCCGCGGCTCCTCCATCGCTCTGGTCACTGCCGGGCTGATGTCGTTAGCCTTTATGGGCTTTACCGGATTGGTGAAATTCTGATGGATGCAATTTGGATCGCTATCGCAGCGCTCTGTGCTCTGGCGCTGATTTCCGGGCTCATTCTGGGCTTTGCCTCACGTTACTTTCGCGTCGACAGTAATCCGTTGGCGGAAGAAGTTGAAGCGCTCCTGCCTCAAAGCCAGTGCGGTCAATGCGGCTACCCAGGATGCCGCCCTTACGCCGAAGCCATTGCACTGAATGGCGAACACATCAACAAGTGCGTACCGGGCGGCGAACCGTTGATGTTAAAACTGGCCGAGCGTCTGAATATTGACCCACAGCCGTTGTCGGACGATATTCCGCCGGAGCCGCAGCGGCAGGTGGCCTGGATCGATGAAAGCAACTGTATCGGTTGCACCAAATGCATTCAGGCTTGCCCGGTGGATGCGATTGTCGGCAGCACCCGCGCCATCCATACCGTGATCAGCGATCTGTGCACCGGCTGCGATCTGTGCATACCGCCTTGCCCGACCGACTGTATCGAACTGCGGCCGCTCACGCCGACGATCGCCGACTGGAAATGGGATTTGGAAACCATTCCGGTGCGCGTTATTCAGGTAGAAACCCATGCTTAATTTGTTGTCGATATTTCGCAAAGACAGAATCTGGGACTTTGCGGGCGGTATCCATCCGCCTGAAATGAAAACCCAGTCAAGTCGCATTCCTTTGCGGCAGATGCCGTTGCCGGATTATTTTATTATTCCGCTTAAACAGCATCTGGGGCCGGAAGGCGAGCTGTGCGTAAAAGTCGGCGACCCGGTTGTGCGCGGTCAACCGCTGACCCGCGGCATCGGCCGGATGTTGCCGGTACACGCGCCGACATCCGGCACGGTATTCGCCATCCGTCACCATATGTCTACCCACCCATCAGGCCTGACCGAACTGAGCATTATCATCGTTCCGGACGGGCAAGATCGCTGGTGCGACCGGCAAACACTGCCGGATTACCGCCAGAGCACACCTGACCAGTTGCTCGCGCATCTCCATCAGGCCGGTATCGCCGGTCTCGGCGGCGCAGGATTCCCCACCGCCGCCAAACTGCAAGGCGGCCTGCGCGGTATCGATACGCTCATCATCAACGCCGCAGAGTGCGAACCCTACATTACCGCCGACGATCGTCTGATGCAGGAGCACGCAGCGGAGATCGTGCAAGGTATCGATATTCTCGACCACCTGTTACAACCGGGGCGCATTCTGCTGGGGATCGAAGACAATAAACCGGAAGCCATTACCGCATTAACGCAGGCGCTAAAACCGTTGCCCCGGATACAGATGCGGGTGATCCCCACCAAATACCCATCCGGCGGCGCCAAACAGCTCACCAAAATCCTGACCGGCAAGGAAGTCCCGTTCGGCAAACACTCCGCATCGATTGGCGTACTGATGCAGAACATCGGTACCGTTTATGCCATTAAACGCGCGGTGCTCGACGGTGAACCGCTGACAGAACGTGTCGTGACACTGACCGGCGATGCACTGCGCCACCCCGGTAACGTCTGGGCCCGGCTGGGAACGCCGGTGCGTCACCTGCTGCGCCATGCCGGCTACCACGTCACGACGACCCAGCCGATGGTGGTCATGGGCGGCCCGTTGATGGGTTTCACCCTGCCCGCGCTGGATGTCCCCATCGTCAAGATCAGTAACTGCATTCTGGCCCCGTCCCGCGACGAGTTGCAGCCGCCGGAAGCAGAGAAAGCCTGTATCCGCTGCAGCAAATGTGCCGACGCCTGTCCGGCAGGGTTATTGCCGCAACAACTGTATTGGTTCAGCCGCGGTGATGAGCATGAAAAAGCGCGTCAACACCATCTGTTCGACTGCATTGAATGCGGGGCCTGCGCTTATGTGTGTCCCAGCAATATTCCATTGGTGCAGTATTACCGGCAGGAAAAAGCGGAAATTCGGGCGTTAGATGTCGAAACGCATCGGGCGAATAAGGCTAAAGCCCGATATGAAGCCCGGCAGGCGCGGCTGGTGCGGGAAAAACAGGCGCGCGAGCAACGTCATCAACACGCGGCCGCCACCCTTTCCGGCACCGATAAAGCGGCAGTGACGGCTGCGCTGGAGCGCGTGCGCCAGCGTCAGGCGGAAGCCCCCTCACCGATTATCGCGATTCAGCCCGGACAACTGCCGGACAACAGTGCCGTCATCGCCACACGGGAAGCCCGGAAAGCATTAGCGCGAGAAAAACTGGCGGAAAAAACAGCGGATATGCCGGAGGATAATGCTCGCTCAGCCGTGGCTGCCGCCATCGAGCGTGTCAAAGCCCGCAAAGCACAGGCGAGTGCTGCCGAACGCTGTGCGCAAGCCCCCTTGCCTGCAACGCCTGGCCCCACGGAGACACCGGCCACAGCCACCTCGGATGTCGACCCGCGCAAAGCCGCCGTCGCGGCGGCGATCGCCCGTATCAATGCACGTAAAGCCGAGCAGGTGGCTGACGCAGACTCACCCACACCGTCAGCCCCCGATACGGTAGCCCGTGGCGAGCTTCCGTCCACGGAAAACGAAGACCCGCGCAAAGCCGCCGTCGCGGCGGCGATCGCCCGGGTTACAGCGCGCAAGGCAGCCGCTGCTGCGGCTCAAGAGGAATAAATGGCTTTCAGAATTGCACCATCGCCCTTCACTCATAATCGACAAAGTACCCACGGCATCATGCGTTGGGTGATTGCGGCCTGCATCCCCGGCATAGCCGCGCAGGTCTGGTTCTTCGGCTATGGCAATATGATTCAGGTGGCGCTGGCCTGCCTGACTGCGCTGATGGCCGAAGGAGTGACATTGTCACTAAGAAAACGCCCGGTAGGGGATGCGCTACGGGACAGTTCAGCGCTGCTGACCGCGCTGTTGCTCGGTATCAGCCTGCCGCCGCTGGCGCCCTGGTGGATGGTGGTATCAGGCACCGCGTTCGCCATTATTATTGCCAAACAATTGTATGGCGGTCTGGGGCAAAACCCATTCAATCCGGCCATGGTCGGCTACGTCGTTCTGCTGGTTTCTTTCCCGGTACAGATGACCAGTTGGTTGCCGCCGTCAGGGTTACAGGCGTGGCCAGTCGGGTTTGAGGACACGTTATTGACCATCTTGACCGGGTTGACCGGGCACAACACCTCAGGGTTGTCAGCACACCAACTGATTCAGGGGATTGACGGTATTAGCCAGGCTACCCCGCTTGATGCGTTTAAAACCGGGCTGCGCTCCGGGCATGAGGCAACGGCCATCCTGCATCAGCCGCTATTTCGCGGCCCGCTGGCCGGAGAAGGCTGGCAGTGGGTCAACGCCGGATTTCTGGCCGGCGGCCTCCTGCTGATGCTACTGCGCATCATTCACTGGCATATTCCGTGCAGTCTGCTGTTGTCTCTGGCGGGATGCGCCTTCATCGGCTGGACGCTGCACCCGGAGCACAATGCGCCGCCGCTGTTGCACCTATTCTCCGGCGCTACCATGCTGGGCGCGTTCTTCATCGCCACCGACCCTGTCACCGCCTCAACCACCAACAGCGGTCGGCTTATTTTCGGCACCCTGATTGGCGCGCTGATCTGGACCATCCGCACCTACGGTGGTTATCCGGATGGTGTCGCCTTTGCGGTCTTACTGGCCAATATTACCGTGCCGTTGATTGATTACTTCACCAAGCCCAGAGCTTACGGCCACCGCTGAGGATTGAACATGCTGTTTACCACCATGCGCCGCCACGCCACGACGCTGGCGCTGTTCGCCGCCCTGACGACCGGATTGACCGCGTTGGTCAATGCCCTTACCCGTGACACCATTTCCGGGCAGGCACAGGCTCAGCAGCGCGCGTTGCTGGAGCAAGTCGTTCCTCGTGATCGCTACGATAGCGACATGCTGAGTGCCTGTTATCTGGTTTCCGACCCTGAGCTCGGATCTGCCGCGCCTCACCGGGTATTTATCGCGTTCAAACAGGGGGAACCGATAGCTGCCGCGCTGGAAATCACCGCGCCCGATGGCTACTCCGGCGCCATTCAATTGCTTGTCGGCGCCGATTTTCACGGCACGGTGTTGGGTACTCGAGTGACGGAACACCATGAAACACCGGGGCTGGGCGACAAAATAGATCTTCGTATTTCCAACTGGATTCGGCATTTCACCGGTAAAACGGTGCAAAGCCGTGATGACGGCAGTTGGGCAGTGAAAAAGGACGGCGGCCAGTTCGATCAGTTCACTGGCGCCACCATCACGCCCCGCGCAGTCGTTAATGCCGTCAAACGCGCTGCGTTGTATCTGGAAAGCCTGCCGCCGCGTATTACCACCCTGCCTGCCTGTGGAGTACAGCCATCATGACAATCCGGGAACTTATCCTTCAGGGCCTGTGGAAAAATAACTCCGCGCTGGTACAGCTATTAGGATTATGCCCACTGCTAGCCGTGACCTCGACGGCGACTAACGCACTGGGGCTGGGGCTGGCCACCACGCTGGTTCTGTTTTGCACCAACGCGACGGTTTCTGCGCTACGGCGATGGATGCCGGCCGAGATTCGAATCCCCATTTATGTGATGATTATCGCATCAGTCGTCACCATCGTGCAGATGCTGATGAACGCCTGGGCCTATGGTCTTTATCAGTCGCTGGGGATCTTCATTCCGCTCATCGTCACCAACTGCATCGTCATGGGCCGCGCTGAAGCTTTCGCCTACCAGAATGGCGTTCTACTCTCCGCGCTGGATGGCTTGTTCACCGGCCTGGGGGCGACCTGCGCCATGTTCGTTCTGGGCGCGCTGCGTGAAATTTTGGGTAACGGTACGCTATTCGACGGCGCCGACCTGCTGCTGGGTTCCTGGGCCAGCGCGTTGCGTATTGAGATAGTCCATCTGGATTCTCCGTTTCTCCTGATGATCCTGCCGCCGGGCGCTTTTATCGGTCTGGGGCTGTTGCTGGCGGGAAAATATGTTATTGATGAAAAAATCCGGCAACGCCGCGCCAGCACGGTGCGTCCGGCGCCGATACCTGGACATATCAACGGCGGAACCCAATGAATAAAGAAAAACGGATCGGTATTTTGACACGTCTTCGGGATAACGATCCGCACCCCACTACGGAGTTGCATTACAACACGCCATTTGAGCTGCTTATCTCGGTGTTGCTATCGGCGCAGGCAACGGATGTCAGCGTCAATAAGGCCACCGCCACACTTTATGCCATCGCCAACACGCCGCAGGCTATGCTGGAACTCGGCGCCGAGGGGATTAAGGGCTATATCAAAACCATCGGGTTGTTCAACACCAAAGCGGAAAACATCATTAAGACCTGCCATATCCTGCTGGAGCGGCATCAGGGGCAGGTGCCGGAAGACCGCACGGCGCTGGAAGCATTGCCGGGCGTCGGTCGTAAGACCGCCAATGTCGTGCTGAATACAGCGTTTGGCTGGCCCACTATCGCTGTGGATACGCATATTTTTCGCGTTTGCAATCGCACCCAATTTGCACCGGGGAAAAATGTCGAACAGGTGGAAGAGAAACTGCTGAAAGTCGTACCCGATGAATTCAAAGTGGATTGCCATCACTGGCTCATCCTGCATGGCCGTTACACCTGCATCGCCCGTAAGCCACGTTGCGGCTCTTGCCTGATTGAAGATCTGTGCGAATTTAAGGAAAAAGTCTACGAGTAACCGTAGCCGCCCCGAACAACGAATCAGGGGCACCCGATAGGATGCCCCTGATTTTTATATCAAAAGAATAACACACCACGCACAGCGCTTACCGATGGCAGCGAATATCCGCATCACTTAACCGGCAGCGTGATATCCCGAAACATGGCTTCGATTTCCTCATTCGAACGCAGCGAAACCGCCGTATCCACGACATCGCGAGTCAAATGGGGAGCAAAACGCCTAATAAAATCATACATATAACTACGAAGGAAGGTACTGCGGCGAAAACCGATTTTCGTGGTGCTATAACTGAACAGGTTGTCAGCATTGATAGTCACCAAATCGGGGTCGCTTATCGGATCTACCGCCATGTTGGCGATCACACCGACCCCCAAACCAAGGCGAACATAGGTTTTGATGACATCAGCATCGGTGGCGGTAAAAACAATCCGTGGCGATAACCCCGTGCGATTGAACGCTGTATCCAGTTCGGAACGCCCCGTAAAGCCAAAGGTATAAGTGACCAATGGATAAGCGGCCAGCTCTTCAATCGACACATGCGCCTTACCTGCCAAAGGATGATCGGGCTTCACAACAATAGCCCGATTCCAATGGTAACAAGGCAGCATGATCAAATCCTCGTACAAATGCAGCGCTTCGGTCGCAATCGCGAAATCAGCGGTGCCTTTCGCCACAGCCTCGGCAATTTGCGTCGGCGACCCTTGATGCATATGCAGAGAAACCCGTGGATAGCGCTCGATGAACCCCTTGATGACATCCGGCAGCGCATAACGCGCCTGCGTGTGGGTCGTCGCTACGTACAGAGAACCTTTATCAGGATAGGTATGCTCACCGGCGACGGCCTTAATGGCATCCACTTTCGACAACACCTCACGGGCGATGCGGATAATCTCCTGCCCGGCGGGCGTGACCTGTGTCAGATGCTTTCCGCTGCGTGCAAAAATCTGAATGCCTAACTCGTCTTCCAGCATTCTGACCTGCTTACTGATACCCGGTTGCGAGGTATAAAGCCCTTCGGCTGTAGAGGAAACATTCAGGTTGTGATTAACAACTTCAACGATATAACGAAGCTGTTGCAGTTTCATAAGTTATCCCGTTCCAAATTGTGTAATGCGCGCGACATTTTTCATTATTTAAGGCTATCTGTTGTCGTCTGACTGCGGTTAGATACACGATGGTTTCTTTATCATTAAAATGACATTTAATCATAAAAAAATATTTTATATAACCATTTTCAATCAGACGAACCGGCCTTAGCTCAAAATCAATGACCTCAATGTCTGTTATCGGCCGCAGGCGTGCGAGATTCATTACCCAATGATAAAAAAGCCAGCCTGGATCAAAGGCTGGCTTTTTCACGTACTGATCAGATCGGCTCAATATCACCCTTTCCAATCTTTATCGGGTCGCACAACAAATATTCCCACGCATAGACCTCGCTGGTTGGCCATTATCGCTATGCAACGGCCTATGCGTCATACGGATTACTTCACGTTCTCCACCCACTTGCCGTCAACAAAAAAGGCCGACCATCCCGTCGCCTTGCCATCCTTTTCCGAGGCGACATATTGCTGCTTGGTTTTGCGGCTAAAACGCACCAGCGTTTTGTTTCCTTGCGGATCGCTAACCGGCGCCTCCGCCAGATAGCGTAACTTCTCCGGCAACCGATCATGGAAACGAACCAGCTCTTCCACCAGCGGCGCCCGGGTTTCGCGTGATTTCGGGAACGTATTCGCCGCCAAAAACACACCCGCCGCGCCGTCGCGCAACACAAAATATGCGTCAGACTTCTCGCACGGCAGCTCCGGCAGCGGCACCGGATCTTCTTTGGGCGGAGCCACTTCGCCATTACGCAGAATCTTACGGGTATTACCGCAACCGTCGTTAGTACAGGCCATATACTTCCCGAAACGCCCCATTTTCAGGTGCATTTCAGAACCGCATTTCTCACACTCGACGATCGGGCCGTCGTATCCTTTCAGACGGAATTCTCCTGCTTCAATTTCATAGCCATCGCAGGACGGGTTATTACCACAGACATGGAGCTTGCGCTGATTATCAATCAGATAGCTATCCATCGCCGTTCCACATTTGGAGCAGCGGCGGCGTGCGAGCAGAGCATTGGTTTCCGCCTCATCCCCTTCCAGCACGTTCAGCACTTCTGCTTCGGGTATCAGGTTGATCGTCGTTTTGCAGCGCTCTTTCGGCGGCAGCGCATAGCCGGAACAGCCCAAAAACACACCGGTACTGGCGGTACGAATCCCCATTTTGCGGCCGCAAGTCGGGCAGTCGATGCTGGTCAACACCATCTGGTTAGGCTTCATCCCCCCGGACTCCGGCTCCAGTTCGGCGGTTTCCAACTGGTTGCTGAATTCAGCAAAAAACTCATCCAGCACCGCTTTCCATTCGGCCTGGTTGTTGGCGACCAGATCTAAACTGTTTTCCATACGCGCGGTGAAATCGTAGCTCATCAACTCGCGGAAGTTTTCCTCCAGCCGGTCGGTGACGATTTCCCCCATTTTTTCAGCATAAAAACGACGGTTTTCCACCCGCACATAACCACGATCCTGGATTGTGGAAATAATGGCCGCATAGGTGGACGGCCGGCCGATGCCGCGTTTTTCCAGTTCTTTCACCAACGATGCTTCGCTGTAGCGTGCAGGCGGCTTGGTAAAATGCTGGCTCGGCAACAATTTTTCCAATTCCAGCGACTGGCCGACTTCGATGGCGGGCAAGGTACGGTCTTCGTCGCTCTTGCGTAGTGCCGACATCACTCTGGTCCAACCATCAAAACGCAACGTGCGACCCCTGGCGCGCAGCTGGTAGTCACCCGCGCCGACCACCAGCGTGGTGGAATCATACTGTGCAGGTGTCATCTGACAGGCCACGAACTGACGCCAGATCAACTGGTACAGCTTTTGAGCATCGGTTTCCATATCGCCCAGCTGCTCAGACAGCACAGTGACATCGGAAGGACGGATCGCTTCGTGCGCTTCCTGGGAGTTTTCCTTGCTGGCATATAAATTGGCGGTTTCCGGCAGATAGCGCTTGCCGAATTGATGACCGATATAATCACGCGCCATACTCAGCGCATCCTGGCTGAGGTTGGTGGAATCGGTACGCATATAGGTAATGTAGCCCGCCTCATACAGACGCTGAGCCATCATCATGGTTTTCTTGACGCCGAACCCCAGACGGGTACTGGCTGCCTGTTGTAACGTCGAGGTAATGAAAGGCGCGCCGGGCTTACTGCTGGTCGGTTTGTCTTCCCGCTCGACAACCACGTAACGCGCTCTTTCCAGCAAGCTTACCGCAGCCTGCGTCTGCGCCTGATTCACCGGTTTGAACGGTTTATCGTTGTGATGAGTCACCTGCATTTGCAGCGCGACATCCCCCGTCAGCAGATCGGCATGCAGTTCCCAGAACTCTTCCGGTACAAACGCTTTGATCTCGCGTTCACGCTCAACGACCAGACGCACCGCCACCGACTGTACACGACCGGCGGACAACCCGCGGGCAATTTTCTTCCACAGCAGCGGAGAAACCATATACCCGACGACGCGATCCATAAACCGACGCGCCTGCTGCGCGTTCACCCGGGCGGTATTCAATTCACCCGGCTGCTCGAACGCCTGACGGATGGCATTTTTGGTGATTTCGTTAAAAACCACACGGCTGAAGCGTTTATCATCGCCGCCAATAATTTCCCGCAAGTGCCAGGCAATCGCCTCTCCCTCGCGGTCAAGGTCGGTTGCGAGATAGACATGATCGGCATTCTGCGCCAGCGCTTTCAGCTCGGAGACGACTTTTTCCTTACCGGGTAGGATTTCATAGTGCGCTTTCCAGCCACTATAAGGATCGACCCCCATGCGATTCACCAGTGCGGACTTTTCATCCTTTTTCACCGGTTTCGCCGCTTTCTTCTTTTCTTTTTCTTCGCCGGCCTCAGCACTCTTCTTACTGGCAGATCCACTGGTCGGCAAATCGCGCACATGGCCGACGCTGGATTTCACCACGTAGTCATTGCCAAGGTACTTATTAATCGTTTTGGCTTTTGCCGGGGACTCGACGATAACGAGAGCTTTACCCATATATATTGTTACCTACTGAATTCTCTAAAAATAAATTTTCTTCAGCGACACAGTCCAAGATGACTCCATCGCATCCCAAGTCACTGAGGCTGGGAAAAAATCGTTCTGTTATCACAGCAGACGTGGCTGCCGCGTCACAACCTCATGATCACTCAGGAGTAGTCGTTTGTTGCCCTTGCCGCATTGTAACCACAGCGCAACCCGTTCTGTCACGGCGTAAAGAAAATCTTCCGCCTTAAGATGCAAAGTTCCACACTCTACCTGATAAATAACGTCACGCAACCTAATTAGCATGTAACCCCGGATTTCGCCAACGCCGAATATCTTTCGTTATCGGCAACCAATTATAGGAGCCGCTGGTTTGTTTGCCGTGAAATTATCTTGCGCGCTACAATAATTGAAAGCATGTTTGCAGGAGTAAATGTCAGATGTCCGATTTCAATTCAATTGATAAAAAAATGCCAATCGCCCGCGACGCCTTGCTGGCCGAGGCCAATACACTGATTAAAGATCATGAGGATTATTTGAACGGCATGTTTGCCAACGATGTGGAACAGAAAAACGGCGTACTGATTTTCCGGGGGGAATATTTTCTGGATATCGACGGATTGCCGACAACAAAGACAACCGCCGTCTTCAATATGTTTAAACATCTGGCGCATGTTTTGTCGGAAAAATATTACCTGACCGACTAACCATTGCCTTCATAATCACCTATCGTCAAAAAACGATATATTGCCAAACGGCTCCCGCGGATAACAAAACCGCGGGAGCCGTTTTGTTATAGCAGAGGTTGATTACCCCGTTGCCACCAACGCAACATCAGCCGCTCAGCCGAATCCCCTGCGCTGCCGGTCAGTCGATCCAGAAAACGCTTACGTCGGGTATAACGCACGGCCAGCACCTCGTGATTGTCCATTTCAGCAATCAGCAAATCGTCGCTGGTGCCTATCACATCCACCAGCCCTAACTCTTTGGCTTGCGAGCCAAACCAGTGCTCCCCCGTTGCCACCGCCTCTATATCCAGCGATGGGCGCATCTGGCTCACAAACTGTTTGAACAGCTCGTGCGTCTCATTCAACTCCTCGCGAAACTTCTCGCGTCCCGTGTCGGTATTTTCGCCAAACAGCGTTAACGTCCGTTTGAACTGCCCGGCGGTGTGCAACTCCACATCAATATCTTTATTCTTCAGGAAGCGGTTGAAATTGGGGATCTGGGCTACCACGCCAATCGAGCCGATGATAGCAAACGGGGCGGCAACAATCCGGTCTGCCACGCAGGCCATCATGTAGCCCCCGCTGGCGGCGACCTTATCTACCGTGACGGTAAGCCGGATACCCTTCTGCCGCAGGCGCTGCAACTGAGAGGCGGCCAGCCCGTACCCATGCACCACGCCGCCGGGGCTTTCCAGCCGCAATAACACTTCATCTTCAGGTCTGGCGACCGCCAACACCGCCGATATCTCTTCGCGCAGGGAGCTAACCTCACCCGCATCCATACTGCCATTGAAATCCAGCACGTACAGACAGGGCTTGAACCGTTTTTCCTCTCCGCGCTTAGCGCGCTTTTTATCCCGTTTAGCGCTCTCTTTCTCTTCTTTTTTCTGTTTCTTTTCCAGCAATTTGCGCTCGGCGTCACTCATGGCGGCGGACTGCATTTCCTGCTGCATCTCCCGGTACTGTTCGCCCAGATTAATCACCTGTAGCTCACCTTTACGGTGGCGCTTGCGCTGCGTCACACCCACCGTCAGGACTACTAATGCGCCAATCGCAACCACCAGGGTGACGACTTTTGCCAGGAATAAACCATACTGAGAAAGTAATTCCACAAATACCGCCTTCATTGACCAATATAAGATAGGGTGTTGATTAATCATCAACAATTGCGCTTACACACCGCGCGTTAAGTCTCTAACCTAACTGATGACGGCGGCAATAGCGATGATCTTCATATAGAAATTGCGCTTTGTGCCGCTTTTTACCGCATCGATGACACAACAGGCCAGATATCTGATTGAAAATGCCTATTCCATCAGGCATAAAATCGCTTCCGCCTTTTTTCATCATCCGAATGGCCAACGGACCGGATACGGGATGACGACATAACGAGGACTGTATTTTGCATTATCAACCTCCCAATGATTTGCTGAAACAACGCATTATCCTGGTCACTGGCGCCGGGGACGGCATTGGACGCGAAGCGGCGCTGACCTATGCCCGTTACGGCGCGCGACTTCTTTTGCTGGGGCGCACGGAAAGCAAACTGCACGATGTCGGGCGGCAGATCCTGCGGGAACAGGGCGTACACAGCACGATCATCCCCTGCGATATGTTGACGGCGTCCCACGAAGACTTCATGCAAATCGCCCGACAGATTGAGCAGGATGAGCCCTACCTGGACGGCGTACTGCACAATGCCGGGTTACTGGGAGAAGTCGCCCCGATGCCGGAACAATCAGTCGACAGTTGGCATCAGGTCATGCAAGTCAACGTTAATGCGACCTTCATGCTGACTCAGGCCTTGCTGCCGTTGTTGCTGAAAGCCGCATCGCCCTCCCTGGTTTTCACCAGTTCCAGCGTTGGTCGTGAGGGCCGCGCCAACTGGGGCGCCTATGCCGTATCGAAATTCGCCACGGAAGGCATGATGCAGGTGTTGGCGGAGGAATATCGCCATAGCCATCTGCGCGTCAATTGCATCAACCCAGGCGGAACCCGTACCGCTATGCGTGCGACAGCCTTCCCTGCAGAAGACCCCGATAAGCTGAAAACACCTGCGGATATCATGCCGCTCTACCTGTATCTGATGGGTGACGACAGCCGCCGTAAAACCGGCATAAGCTTCGATGCCCAACCCGGCAGAAAACCCGGGGCGGCCCAGTAACGCTTTGCAGCAGGAGGCAAATAGTGAGTGACGAACGGCATCAACAACGACAGCAGCGCCTGAAAGAAAAAGTCGACGCCCGAATCGCCGCGGCGACCGATGTTCGGGGAGTCATCATGGTGTTTACCGGTAATGGTAAAGGCAAAACCACCGCAGCATTCGGCACTGTCACGCGCGCCGTCGGTCACGGTCTGCGCGCCGGTATAATCCAGTTCATCAAAGGTGAATGGCCGAATGGTGAACGCAATCTGTTGCAGCAACACGGCGTGGAATTTCAGGTCATGTCTACCGGTTTTACCTGGGAAACACAGAGCAGACAAACAGATACACGGGCCGCACAACAGGTTTGGCAACATGCCGATCGCATGTTGAAAGACCAAACCCTCGATCTGGTGGTTCTGGACGAACTGACTTATATGGTCAGCTACGATTATCTACCGCTGGAGGCGATCATCGCCGCGCTGCGCCAGCGCCCTTCGCATCAAAGCGTAATCATTACCGGCCGCGGCTGTCATCGTGAATTACAGGAAATGGCGGATACCGTTACGGAAATGCGGCCGGTGAAACATGCGTTTGACGCTGGGATACAGGCTCAGCAAGGTATCGACTGGTGAGCAGAACAGCCGGCACAGCGTAAGGCTGAGCCGGCGACAGAGACAGGCAAGTTACCCGTTACGTTTCGGTGCGTTACGGCGGGCTCCAACCAAGCTGTGACGTTTAACCGCACGACGAATCTGGTTGGCTTTAAGACGACGGCGCTCACGCTCCACCGGCAGTTTACTGACGGTTTCCGGCGACAGCTGCACCAACTCGCGCAGGTAGTTGACATCCTCCAGACTCATTTCCGACCAGCCGCCGCGAGGCAACCCCTTCGGCAGTTGGATATCGCCATAGCGGACTCGAATCAGGCGGCTGACCTGCACCCCGACAGCTTCCCACAAGCGGCGAACTTCGCGATTGCGGCCTTCAGTCAGCGTGACGTTATACCACTGATTCAGCCCCTCGCCGCCCTGATGGCGAATGGAGCGAAATGCCGCTGGCCCATCATCCAGTTGAACGCCTTTGCTCAACTGACGGATTTTGTCATCCCCCACCTCGCCAAAGACACGCACGGCATATTCGCGCTCCACTTCACGGCTGGGGTGCATCAGTCGGTTCGCCAGTTCGCCATCGGTGGTGAACAACAACAATCCAGACGTATTAACATCCAGACGACCAACAGCGATCCAGCGAGCCCCCTGAATGCGCGGTAAACGGTCGAACACCGTCGGACGCCCCTCCGGATCGCTGCGGGTACAAAGTTCACCTTCCGGTTTGTAATACATCAACACCCGGCATACGGTTTCTTCCGTCTCGCGTACCGTAACGACATGACCGTCAATACGAATTTTCGTTGCACGGGTGACGTCCACACGGTCGCCCAGCGTGGCGATTTTGCCATCCACACTGACGCGGCCCTGCTGGATAATAGATTCAATTTCGCGGCGCGAACCATGACCGGAACGCGCCAGCACCTTCTGTAGTTTTTCGCTCATTGAGCAACCTCTGAGTGTCGCCTTCACAGGCGTCGAATGGATAAATATCTTTAAATTCAATAACTTAAATTTATTTTGCAGGCTATTATACAGCGTTTTGTCTACTCTGTAACCTCATTTGTCGTACCGCTCGTCGCACATCAACGGCAACATGACAATCCCGTCAGACACTGCCTATGTCGTCGCAAAACATTACACTACGATGCTGTATCGCACGTTATTCCTGGCACAAGCCGCCTCAATATCTCTCGTATCGACCGGATTGATACCCACCGTCAGTTACAGGAACGGCGTCACGTCGCCGCTACCGTCTCGCACCACCTGCGGTGCCGGCTCGGTCAAATCGATCACGGTCGTTGGCTGCTGCCCAAGGAATCCGCCGTGAATCACCAAATCCACCTGTTTGCCCAGATGCTCCTGGATTTCTTCCGGATCAGATTCGGCAAAATCATTCCCCGGCAACATCAGCGTGGTCGACATCATCGGTGCATTGAGCGCCGCCAGTAGCTCCAGCGCGATCGGATTGGACGGCACGCGCATGCCAATGGTCTTGCGTTTATCGTTCATCAGACGGCGAGGGACTTCCTTGGTGGCTTTCAGGATAAAGGTGTAATTCCCCGGCGTATTGTTTTTGATCAGACGGAATGCCGCGTTATCGACATAGGCATAGGACGACAATTCCGACAGATCCCGGCACATCAACGTAAAATTATGGTGTTGATCCAGGTTGCGAATACGGCAGATACGTTCCATCGCCGTTTTATCTTCCAGCATGCACCCCAATGCATAACCGGAATCCGTGGGATAGACGATCACGCCGCCTTTACGCAGAATATCCACGCTTTGGCCGATAAGCCGCGGCTGTGGATTCTGCGGATGAATATAAAAAAACTGACTCATGACTCTCCCTCATATCGCCATAAACACACAACCCGCTGGGCAAGACCACAACGGGTTGGGAGTAAAACCGCCGGAAGGGGATCTCAAATGCTTGCCCCGGTTAGCGCCGGGTGCGACCAGACCGGTTCAACCCCGCCAGGCAGCCATAGTTTACGGCCCAGTTCAATCCAGGCGCAGGGCTGATGAAAATCCGATCCTTGAGACCCGAGCAAGCGGTAATCGAGCGCATAACGCGCCAGTTGAGTTCGTTCATCCGGCGCCTGTTGACACTGAGCGACTTCCATCGCCTCACCGCCGCATCCAGCAAACTGATCCAGCAGCCGTTTCAACCACTTAGGACTAAGATCGTAACGCCCTGGGTGCGCCAGCACCGCCACACCGCCGGACTGGCGAATCGCGTCGACTGCCTGCGCTATTGTACACCACCGGGGAGGAACATAACCGGTTTTTCCTTTGGCCAGGTACTTTTTGAACACCTGAGAGAGGGTGTCCGCTTTACCCTGCTCCACCAGATAACGCGCAAAATGCGCCCGTGTCACCATACCGCCAGCAGCCAGTCGGGAGGCGCCTGCCAGCGCACCAACTATATGCGCTTTTTCCAGACGTTGCGCAATCTCCTCAGCCCGAGCGCGACGGCATACGACCTGTTCTTGCAGCAACCCCATCAAGGCTGGATGACCGCACTGAACCCCGAGCCCAACGATATGAATTTCGTGGTGTTCCCACAGGGTCGAGATCTCTACACCTGATATCAGTCTCAACGGTAATGACGACTGCCGAATGGTTTCCTCCGCTTCCTGCAGGCCGGCGATAGTATCGTGATCGGTAATCGCCAACACGCCGACCCGCATATCCACGGCCCGCCGCACCAGCTCGGCAGGTGTCAATACGCCGTCAGACGCTGTGGTATGGCTGTGCAAATCATAGACGGGAAAAGAGAGAGAAGGCGTTGCATGTTCTGACACGGCGTTTTCCATTAGCAGGTGATTTCACTGAAGCAGGCCGGCATCATGCCACCAACGTTAACAAAAAGATAACCCGGTCATGCAATCCTGTTGCATCGTTCCACTGCCGGTGCGATGTCAACAGATGTCAACATCCGCGCATCATCGCCCTCAAAAACCATCAGAAAATAAATACCGGGATTGACTCTTGACTTCGATCCACCGTTCCAGTTAACTAGTACGCAAGTTCAACACAACGGATGAGCATTCACATGGCAATGTACGCTGACAGCTTCATAGCAAAGAAAAACGCAGGTTGGTGGCGCTTCTCCCTATCGCGGGCGGAGTGATTACGCATAGCCATTGACTGACATGCCAAACATCCCAAGCCCGCCAAGAGCGGGTTTTTTTATGGGTAAAAAACGGATAAACACCATGCAAACACCACAACCTGAACTTGAATTGCTGCGCGCCGAGGCGGAGTACCGCAACGACCCCAGCGCCACGTTCCACCAGCTTTGCGGATCGCGACCCGCCACGCTGTTGCTGGAATCCGCAGAAATCGACAGCAAACAAAACCTGCAAAGCCTGCTGATTGTCGACAGCGCTTTGCGTATCACCGCGCTGGGGCAACAGGTGTCCATTCAGGCGTTGACCGCCAATGGCGCCGCGCTGTTGCCGCTGCTGGATCAGGCATTGCCGCCAGAGACCATCGTCGAAGCCCGCCCTAATAGCCGCGAGCTGACTTTCCCTCCGGTGGATAGCTTGCAGGACGAAGACAGCCGCCTGCGCTCACTGTCAGTATTCGACGCACTGCGCCAATTACTGACGCTGGTGAAATGCCCGGGCAGCGAACGGGAAGCCATGTTTTTCGGCGGACTGTTCGCCTACGATTTGGTCGCCGGTTTTGAAAACCTGCCTGCGCTGACGCAACAGCAACGTTGCCCGGATTACTGTTTTTATCTGGCGGAAATCCTGCTGGTGGTCGACCATCAACAGCGCGCCACTCACCTGCAAGCCAGCCTGTTTACACAAGACGCCGCCGAGCGTCAGCGTCTGCAGCAACGGATAGAACAATTACAACATCAGCTACGCCAGCCGGCACCGGCGCTGCCCAGCCAGACCGTAGCCAGCATGTCGCTGAGCTGTAATCAAAGCGACGAAGATTACGGCGCCGTCGTCCGCCAGATGCAACAAGCCATCCGCATCGGCGAAATTTTCCAGGTCGTGCCGTCACGCCGCTTCTCGTTACCGTGCCCGTCGCCGCTTTCCGCCTATCAAACGCTCAAAGACAACAATCCCAGTCCTTACATGTTCTACATGCAGGATCAGGATTTCACGCTGTTCGGCGCATCGCCGGAGAGCTCGCTCAAATACGATGCGCAAAACCGCCAGATCGAAATCTATCCCATTGCAGGAACCCGGCCGCGCGGTCGGCGGGCGGATGGCTCGCTGGATCGCGATCTGGATAGCCGCATCGAGTTGGAAATGCGCACCGACCATAAAGAACTGGCGGAGCATCTGATGCTGGTCGATCTGGCGCGTAACGATCTGGCGCGTATTTGTGAGCCGGGCAGCCGCTATGTGGCAGATCTGACCAAAGTCGACCGTTACTCATTCGTGATGCATCTGGTGTCGCGCGTGGTGGGTACCTTACGTGCCGATCTGGACGTCCTGCACGCTTATCGCGCCTGCATGAATATGGGCACCCTGAGCGGCGCGCCCAAGGTTCGCGCCATGCAGCTCATCGCCGACAGTGAAAAAACCCGACGCGGCAGCTACGGCGGCGCGGTCGGCTACTTCACCGCCCGCGGCGATCTCGACACCTGCATCGTTATCCGCTCCGCCTATGTCGAGGATGGCATCGCCACGGTTCAGGCCGGCGCTGGCGTGGTATTGGACTCCAACCCGCAGGCGGAAGCCGATGAAACCCGCAATAAAGCCCGTGCGGTACTGCGCGCCATCGCCAGTGCCCACCATGCCAGGGAGGTCTTCTGATGGCCGACATTCTGTTACTCGATAATATCGACTCCTTTACCTATAACCTGGTCGATCAGTTACGCGCCAGCGGGCACCGTGTCGTGGTATACCGCAACCAGTTGCCGACCGACACCATCATCGCGCGGCTGCAGCACATGGAAAATCCGGTGCTGATGCTCTCCCCCGGCCCGGGAACGCCGTCTGAAGCCGGGTGCATGCCCGAGTTGCTGCGCCGCCTGCGCGGACAGTTGCCGATCATCGGCATCTGCCTCGGGCATCAGGCCATCGTGGAAACCTACGGCGGGCATGTCGGCCAGGCAGGAGAAATTCTGCACGGCAAGGCATCCAGCATTCAGCATGACGGCCAGGGGATGTTCGATGGTCTGCCCAATCCGCTACCGGTCGCCCGTTACCATTCACTGGTCGGCAGCGACATCCCCGCTGAACTGACCATCAATGCCAGTTTCAATGGCATGGTGATGGCAGTTCGTCATGACGAACATCGGGTATGCGGTTTCCAGTTCCACCCGGAATCCATTCTGACGACCCACGGTGCACGCCTGCTCGACCAAACGCTGGCCTGGGCGCTGGCTTAAATAAGGACGCTCTTATGCAAAATACCCTGGAAAAGCTGTATCGCGCCGAAACGCTCAGCAAACAAGAAAGCCACCACTTGTTCAGCGCGATCATTCATGGCGAACTGGAGCCCACACAGTTAGCCGCTGCGCTGATCAGCATGAAGGTGCGCGGTGAACACCCGGACGAAATCGCCGGTGCCGCCAGCGCGCTGTTGGAAGACGCCAAACCGTTTCCGCGTCCGGACTATCCGTTTGCCGATATTGTCGGCACCGGCGGCGACGGCTCCAACAGCATCAACATCTCAACGGCCAGCGCGTTCGTTGCGGCAGCCTGCGGTCTCAACGTCGCCAAGCACGGCAATCGCGGCGTCTCAAGCCGTTCCGGCTCGTCGGATCTATTGGCGGCTTTCGGCATCAAACTGGATATGCCGGCCGAAACAGCGCGTCAGGCGCTGGATGACCTTGGGGTCTGCTTTCTGTTCGCCCCGCAGTACCACACGGGGTTCCGCCATGCCATGCCGGTTCGCCAGCAGTTGAAAACCCGCACTGTTTTCAACGTACTGGGCCCGTTGATTAACCCGGCTCGTCCACCGCTGGCGCTGATCGGCGTTTATAGCCCGACGCTGGTGCAACCGATCGCCGAAACGCTGCGTGTACTGGGGTATCAGCGTGCGGCCGTGGTACACGGCGGCGGTATGGATGAGGTGGCCATTCATGCGCCGACCCAGGTGGCCGAACTGCGCGACGGTCACATTGAAAACTACACCCTGACACATCGTGATTTCGGGCTGGACAGCTTCTCGCTGGATGCACTGCGCGGCGGCGCTCCGGAAGAAAACCGTGATATTCTGGCGCGCTTGCTGCAGGGTAAGGGTCAACCGGCCCACAACGCCGCAGTCGCCGCCAACGTCGCACTGCTGCTAAAACTGTTCGGCAACGAGAACCTGCAGCATAACGCGCAGCAGGCGTTAGAAGTCATTCACAGCGGCCGGGCCTATCAGCGAGTATTGGATCTGGCCGCCAGAGGATAAGCGAGAAATGCAGGAAACCGTACTCACCAGAATCGTGCGCGATAAAGCGCAATGGCTCGCCGAGCGGCAGCAAAAGCAGCCGCTGGAAAGCATTCAGTCACAGATTGTTCCCAGCACGCGCAACTTTTATCAGGCGTTGCGGCAGACCAGCCCGGCATTCATTCTGGAATGTAAAAAGGCGTCGCCTTCCAAAGGGTTGATCCGTGCTGATTTTGATCCGGTCGCCATCGCCAGGTTTTACCAGGACTACGCCTCCGCCATTTCCGTACTGACGGACGAAAAATATTTTCAAGGCGATTTCGCGTTTCTGCCCAAGGTCAGCGCGGCTGTGCCGCAACCGGTACTGTGCAAAGATTTCATTATTTCGCCCTACCAGATTTATCTGGCGCGTTATTACCAGGCCGATGCCATCCTGCTGATGCTGTCCGTGCTGGATGACAATAGCTACCGCCAGCTCGCCGCCGTCGCGCACAGTCTGAACATGGGGATTTTGACAGAGGTCAGCAACGAGGAGGAACTGGCGCGCGCCATTGCACTGGAGGCGCGTGTGGTGGGTATCAATAACCGCGATTTGCGCGATCTCTCCATCGACCTCAACCGCACCCGCACGCTGGCGCCGCAGTTGCCTGCCGATGTCACCGTCATCAGCGAGTCCGGTATCAGCCGGTACGCCCAGATACAAGCACTCAGTCAGTATGCGAACGGCTTTTTGATCGGCAGTTCCCTGATGGCGGAAGATGACCTGACATTGGCGGTACGCCGCGTCGTGCTGGGCGACAACAAGGTCTGCGGGCTAACGCGCCCGGAAGATGCGGCAACGGCCTTTCAGGCTGGCGCGGTATACGGCGGGCTGATTTTTGTCGCCGGCTCGCCACGTCATGTGACAACGTCACAAGCGCAAAGCATCATGGCGGCGGCGCCTCTGCGCTACGTCGGCGTTTTCCGCCAGGCGACCGTGACCGACATCGTCACCACCGCCACCGACCTGCAGCTTGACGTCGTACAGCTGCATGGCGACGAAGATGCGGCATTCATCGCCGCGCTGCGTCAGCAACTGCCCGAACGGTGCCGAATTTGGAAGGCATTGAGCGTCGGCGCCGGGTTGCCGCCGTTGACGATGCCACACGTAGATCGCGTTCTACTCGATAATGCGCAAGGCGGCAGCGGACGCACTTTCGACTGGTCACTGCTTGACGGCCATTCGCTGGATCGCGTGATGGTGGCAGGCGGTCTCTCACCGGAAAATACGCCAGCGGCAGCACTGCTGGGTGCCGCGGGGCTGGATTTTAATTCCGGCGTAGAACAGCAACCCGGAGTCAAGGATCCACAAAAAATCGCCGCAGTATTTCGCACGTTGCGCCAGGCGCAGCGGCACCGTACTTCACTGATATAACGAGAACAGGTTGATCATGACATTACTTAATCCTTATTTTGGCGAGTTTGGTGGTCAGTACGTACCACAAATCCTGATGCCCGCCCTGCGTCAGTTGGAAGAAGCCTTTGTCAGCGCCCGTCGCGACCCGGCATTCCAGCAAGAATTTAATGACTTATTGAAAAATTATGCGGGCCGCCCCACCGCGCTCACGCTCTGTAAGAACCTGACCGCCGGCACCCGCACCCGGCTCTACCTGAAACGAGAAGATTTGCTGCACGGCGGCGCGCATAAAACCAACCAGGTACTCGGTCAGGCGTTGCTGGCGAAACGCATGGGCAAAACCGAAATCATCGCGGAAACCGGCGCAGGTCAGCATGGGGTTGCAACAGCACTGGCCTGTGCGCTGATGGGCCTGAAATGTCGGATTTACATGGGCGCCAAAGACGTGGAGCGGCAATCGCCGAACGTGTTTCGCATGCGGCTGATGGGGGCCGAAGTCATACCGGTGCATAGCGGTTCTTCCACATTGAAAGATGCCTGCAACGAAGCGTTACGCGACTGGTCCGGCAGCTATGAACAGGCTCATTATCTGCTGGGTACTGCGGCCGGCCCGCATCCCTTTCCAACTATTGTGCGTGAATTCCAACGCATGATTGGCGAAGAGACCAAAGCGCAAGTGCGTGAAAAAGAAGGCCGGTTGCCGGATGCCGTGCTGGCCTGTGTAGGCGGCGGCTCCAATGCCATCGGTATGTTCGCCGACTTTATCGATGAACCCTCCGTGCGTTTAATAGGTGTGGAACCTGCCGGGCTGGGCATTGAAACCGGTCAACATGGCGCCCCTTTGAAGCATGGCCGGGTCGGCATCTACTTTGGTATGAAGTCGCCCATGATGCAGACGGAAGACGGCCAGATCGAAGAGTCCTACTCCATCTCCGCCGGGCTGGATTTCCCCTCCGTAGGGCCGCAACACGCTTATCTGAACAGCATTGGCCGGGCGGATTATGTATCTATTACCGACGATGAAGCGTTGAGCGCTTTTCGCGAACTCTCCCGCCATGAAGGGATCATCCCTGCGCTGGAATCATCGCACGCGCTGGCTCACGCACTGAAAATGATTAAGGCTGAACCGGAGAAAGAACAAATTCTGGTGGTTAACCTGTCTGGCCGCGGTGATAAAGACATTTTTACGGTTCACGATATTCTGAAATCCCGGGGAGAAATCTAATGGAACGTTACCACGCGCTGTTCAAACGTCTGGCGGACAAACAGGAAGGCGCTTTTGTCCCCTTCGTAACGCTGGGCGACCCCTCCCCTGAACTTTCATTACGCATTGTTGACACACTGGTGGCTGCCGGTGCCGACGCGCTGGAACTGGGGATCCCGTTTTCCGATCCGCTGGCGGATGGCCCGACGATCCAGAATGCGACTCTGCGGGCCTTTGCTGCGGGTGTCACGCCTGGCGTCTGTTTTGAAATGCTGGCCGCCATTCGACAGAAATACCCTGATCTGCCGATTGGGCTGCTGATGTACGCTAATTTAGTGTTCAGCAATGGCATTGATGCGTTTTATCAACGCTGCGCGGCCACCGGCGTAGATTCCGTTCTCGTGGCCGACGTGCCGATTGAAGAATCAGCGCCGTTTCGTCACGCGGCGATGCGCCACGGCATCGCGCCGATCTTCATCTGCCCGCCGAATGCCGATGACGATTTACTGCGAGAACTCGCCTCTCACGGGCGCGGCTACACCTATCTGCTCTCCCGAGCCGGTGTAACCGGCACGGAAACACGGGCGCAATTGCCATTACATCATCTGCTGGAAAAACTGCAGGAATACCATGCAGCACCGCCGTTGCAAGGCTTTGGCATCTCTGAACCTGGGCAGGTTCGTCAGGTGCTGGACGCTGGCGCCGCAGGGGCGATTTCCGGTTCGGCCATTGTCAACATCATTGAGCAGTATCATGCCCAACCGGAAGATATGCTGCAGCGCCTGGCTGATTTCGTCAGCCAGATGAAAGCCGCCACGCTTCCTCGCTAGACCCGGTTCCTCTCATTCATCCAGATCTTTCTCATCCCGGCCATTCGGCCGGGAATTTCCGCTTTATCTACGTTCATCGATGTCCTTTCACCAAGGTACTTTTATCAAGGTACTTTCATCATGCCTCGTGATGAGTTCTGTCCATTTCTGATTGTCCATATCTTTCATTTTTGTTTCAAAGAAATTAAAATTCACAATTGTGATTTTTTTAAGAAAAATGAAAAATCAACAAAATTAAATACAAAATAAATAAATCAATTTTTTTGATATTAAAATATAAAATATTTGTAATTTTAAATTTCAATTTATCAACAAAGACACAAAATTAAATCACCACATAATTGAAACGGTGTTTTAATGCTAAGCATATATTTTTACTATGGTAAATAGACACAAATCACATAAATGAAATGGTTTTTCATTTTTTAAATATGGAGATCTTGTGCACATATTTGTAAGTGAATACAAATAAAATTGAATTGTGTGACGGTTCTGAGGTCACGCAATCTTAAAAAATAAATGAGTGTCACTGAGGGTTATAACAATGAAATTTAAAATTTTGACGATGATGGTAGCTTCTCTGGTCAGCATGAGTTCAATGGCTGTAACAATCGATTACCGCCATGAAATGAAGGATACCCCTAAAGCTGATCACAGGGATCGTTTGCTAATTTCTCATCGTTTTGACAATGGCTTCGGCTTGTCTTCCGAAGCTTCATGGAAGAATGGCGCGTCTACAAGCCAAACTACCCCCAACAAACCCTATAATGAGATGGTCAGCAATGAAACTGAAGTCATTGCCAGCTACCTGTACAACGTTAACAAGACCTTTTCGCTGGAATCTGGTTTGTCTTATGTAACCAGTTCTACCAGCGCCAATTACCGTCCTTATGTTCGTGCGAAAGCGAATGTCATCAGCGACCTGACCATGTCTCTGCGTTATCGCCCGTACTTTAAGCGTTATAGCAGCAATATTGGTGTTAGTGGAAAGGACACCAGTGAATCCGGGTATGCGATTACCGGAAACATCGATTACACCTTCCTGAAGGATTACACCATTGGCTATGAGCTGGAATATGCCAAGACAAACAAGGCAGGCGTGAGCTATTACCGTTACGACAATGACAGCGATAACTTCGACCATAACGTGAAGCTGTCTTACAAATGGGATAAAAACTGGAAGCCTTACATGGAAGTGGGCAATGTGGCGCAAGATGGTACCAGCGATCATCGCCAGACCCGCTATCGTGTCGGTGTACAATATAACTTCTGATAATACCCGGCATATTTAGCCGGATACTATCGGTAAAAGATATCGGTAAAAGAAAGACCCGTGTAAAAGAAAAGGCGGAATAATCATTCCGCCTTTTTGCTATTTAAATTCACCGATGTCGACACCGCATTTATTATTACGATCACAATCGGTTCGCCATTAGCATAACAAGTTATCAACACTGCTTGCTAACAGCGAAAATAGCTTATCTCTTTACCCCATGATCTGACGATCAGAATTTATAACCGAATCCAAACATAAATACCCAGGGATCCAGACGTGTTTTAATACTCTGCTCCGAATCACCCGCTTTGAATTTAACGGTGGTGTCGATATCCATCCACCATACTGACATATTCAACAACCAGTTTTTATTCAGGTTGTAATCCAACCCAGCCTGGGCTGCTACCCCCCACGAGCTTTTCAGACTCAGGTCGCTCAACCCGGCATTCTCCCCGGTCTGATTAAATTTCTCACCAAAGAATGTGGTGTAGTTAACGCCAAGCCCCAAATAAGGACGCAGCTTATCCGCGCTCTGTCCGAAATAATACTGAGCCATCAGCGTCGGCGGCAGATGTTTGACTTCGGCGATAGTGCCAACACTTCCCACACCGACCTTGTGTTTGAAAGGTGTCGCCGCCAGTAATTCAACCCCGATATTATCGGTAGCCATATAACCGAGCGTCAGCCCTAATTGGGTATTGTCGTTAACATTGAAGGATCCCAGCCCTAACACATTATCTGAGCTTTCCATCGGATGTACCGTTGCCGTCCCCGCACGAACAATTACATCCCCAGCCTGATGAGCCTGCGCCAGAGTTGGCAGTAAAGCTGCCGCCATCAGTACCAAAGAGGTCTTTTTCATTACCCACTCCTTTTATAAGGTTAATGTTCCGGCGAACTATACCCACCCAGGGGTATTTTTATTTGAAGCAAGATCACAGAGCGACACAATTTTTACCCATTTATGGCATTACTCAAATCACAATAACTCTTCAAAAAACAAATAATTGATTCAGATCAAAATCGGTGCCAATAGGCATTATGTGCGCATATCATTCACCCATAACGGCATGACGGCGCATTCGGGAGTACATTTTTTATTTACACGTGATGCAAACCAATAATGGATGATGGATTAACCAATCATGAGTAGAAGCGTAAATCCCTGTATGCAATGTGGCGCTTGCTGCGGTTATTTTCGTGTTTCGTTTTACTGGTCGGAAGCCACTGATGGCGGCGGGTGCGTTCCTGTCGAATTGACGCAGCAAGTTCCCCCGTTTCTACGCTGTATGGAAGGTACCCACTGCCGGCAACCGCATTGCATCGCTCTGGAGGGGGAGATCGGTCACGCCGTCCGCTGCCGCATTTATGAACAGCGCCCGAGCCCGTGTCGCGAATTCAGTCAGTCTGGTGAGCAAGGCCGGGCCTACCCGGCCTGCGATCGCGCCCGAGCGTATTACGGCCTACCACCGTTAACGCAGGAAACATTACCGGATGCCATGACATAAAACAGAGTAAAAATAGCCAGATATCGATCATCACTGGCGGGGTGCCACACATGGACGAACAGGTTACAATAGCGCGGTATTTTGTTGCCAACCCTCCAAGGAGTCTTCATGCCTATCACGGCCAGCAGGTTGTACCGTGACACCCTGAACTTTACCCGTAACCAGTTTCTCAGCATTCTTCTGTTGTCTTTGTTGACCGCCTTCATCGCCGTTTTTCTCGGATATGCGTTTATGCCCGGTAGCGAACAGTTGCAGATGCTCAGCAACAGCAATATCGATCTTTCGGCGATTGAACGTCCGGATATCGGCGACATCATTCAGCAGATGTCCCCGGAACAACAGTGGGTGTTGCTCCGGGCTTCCGCTGCGGGAACATTTTCCTCCTTGCTGGGTAACGCCGTTTTGACGGGCGCCATGCTGATCCTGCTGCATATTGTTTCCGCCGGACAACACACCAGCGCGCTGCGAGCCATTAGCGCATCCGTTCCGTTTCTGCCCCGCCTTTTCGGCCTGATGCTGGTCTGCACGCTGTTGATACAGTTGGGTATGTTGTTGCTGGTGGTTCCTGGCATCCTGTTAGCCATCGCATTCAGCCTGTCGCCCATCATCGCCGTCACGGAAAAAAGTGGGGTCTTCGCGTCAATGCGCGCCAGTAGCAAACTGGCTTTCGCGCACTTCCGTCTGACCACGCCGGCGATCATTCTGTGGTTGCTGGTTAAAGTGGCTGTGCTGATGTTGATAGCCAGATTGCCAACGATGTCGCCGACAGCCATGGCGATTATCCTGAACGGCATAAGTAACCTGTTATCCGCGATGCTGCTGGTTTATTTATTTCGTCTTTATATGCTGATCCGGTCATAAATAGCGCATACCCAGGCCTGACAGGTGGTGACAATCTGTTGACCAAGGTAATTTTCTGCAAATTGTTATGATTAATCGGGAATCCGACGGTATAAACAGCGATAATCAGCGCTTACTGAGATCGCTCGCCGCCACACCGGTGGCGAGATAATGATGCAAGATCAGGCAACGGATAGATGTAATGAAGCAACTTATTGATTTTATTCCACTTGTCGTGTTTTTTGTTGTTTATAAACTCTACGACATCTATGTCGCCTCTGGTGCTCTGGTGGCGGCGACAGCAGTCGCGTTAATCCTGAGCTGGGCGATCTATCGCAAAATCGAGAAAATGATGCTGCTCACCTTCATCATGGTGGCCATTTTTGGCAGCCTGACGCTGATTTTCCATAACGATCAGTTCATTAAATGGAAGGTGACTATTATTTACACGCTGTTTTCCGCCGCGTTGTTATTCAGCCAGTTCATTATGAAAAAACCCTTGATCCAGCAAATGCTTGGCAAGGAGCTCATGCTCCCGCTGCAGGTCTGGTCCCGGCTGAACGTCTCCTGGGCGATGTTCTTCCTGCTTTGCGGAATGGCCAATATCTATATCGCTTTCTGGCTACCGCAAAGTATCTGGGTCGATTTCAAAGTATTTGGCCTGACTGGTATGACGCTGGTATTTACTCTACTGTGTGGTATCTACATTTATCGCCACCTCCCTGTCGAACAGGAAAAGGCGAAAAGTGAAAGCGATAAATAACCACCCTGTTTTGACATGGGATTTTTTTACTCACAACCAGGTTCATTAATCTTATGAGCAAACAAGACGTATTCCCTCATGGAGAGCTGGTGTTGCGCACGTTGGCGATGCCAGCAGATACCAATGCGAACGGCGATATTTTTGGCGGATGGCTGATGTCTCAGATGGACATCGGCGGCGCCATACTGGCGAAAGAGATTGCTGAAGGCCGGGTAGTGACCGTCAAAGTAGACGAAATGACTTTTCTCAAACCTGTTGCGGTGGGTGATGTCGTCTGCTGCTACGCCCGTTGCGTCCGTACCGGGCGGACATCAATGAGTGTCAATGTGGAAGTGTGGGTAAAAAAGGTGTCATCCGACCCCATCGGGCATCGTTATCGTGCAACAGAAGCACTGTTTACGTATGTCGCGATAGATGAGGACGGGAAACCACGGGAACTGCCCGAAGGTAAAAGTCATTTTACACCGCTGTGATAATGGCTCCCTTTTAGACGAAAAAGGCGCCTGTGGGCGCCTTTTTAGGTTGTTGAACCGGCGCGCTATTCCATCGCAGCGCCGCCGTTGATTCTGAAAACGATCGTCACCACCAGCCCGGTCGCGGGTTTATTTTCTTCATAACGCCACTTGCGCATCGCCTGTTTGATATCGCGTTCGAACATATTTCGTGGTTCGGCAGACAAAATTTGAACATTATCAACGCGACCGCTCGAATCCACATCAAACTGAACTCTGACTTTACCCTCAATGCGCAATGCAAACGCCCGCGCCGGATACTCCGGTTGCGCACGGCTTAACGGACGCGGCCCGGAAGGCTGAGGATTAGGCGGCGGCGCCTGATGAACCGGCGCCGTATTCTGCACGACGGGTTGCGTCGGCGCCGGTGTCGACGTTTGGGGCGTTTCTTTGGGTGGCTCGACTTTTTTAACCGGCTTCGGTTTTGGCTTAGGTTGAGGTTTGGGCTCCGGTAGTGGTACAGGCACAGGTTTTGGCAACGGCGGCGGTTCCGGCTTAACCTCCGGCTCCAGCTCCGGCGGCGGCTCGGGTACTTTTTCCGGCACCGGTTGCGGCGCCGGCGCGGCCTCTTCCGGCGCGACATTGACCATCATCACCTTCATTGGCGGCGTTTCCGCCGGAATTTGTACAGAATTCAGGAATGATGCGTATAACAGCCCGGCAATCAGCGAACCGTGAATACCCACGGAAACCAGCAATGGCCATGAATAACGCCGAGTCAGGAAAAAAGTTTTTTGCGGCATAGTGGTATAGTGTCCTCTCTCGCCGCGATTTTAAATGCAAATAGCAATCATATTCAATACCAAATTGGCGATTAACCCGCTCACAAGATCATGATTCCCTAGCCAGATCAAGGTAATGGCGCATCAGGGATTGTGCTTCCATGACCACTGAGTATGATGAAACGGTCGTACCATTCATTATTCTTCCTAGTATGAGGTTTAGCATGCTGTACGTTATTTATGCCACTGATGTGCCGGACACACTGGCTCAGCGCCTTGAAGCCAGGCCCGCGCACCTTGCCCGCCTGCAAACCCTGCGCGATCAGGGCCGTTTACTGACCGCCGGCCCGCTACCCGCCGTTGACAGCGAGGATCCAGGTTCTGCCGGTTTCACTGGCTCCGTGGTCATCGCTGAATTCGCTTCGCTGCCGGAAGCTCAACGTTGGGCTGACGCTGATCCTTACATTGCCGCTGGAGTATATGCGTCTGTTGTGATCAAACCGTTCAAAAAGGTATTTTAATACCTTGTTTTAAAGAAACTTTCAGCATCACATAGACCCAACAAGCATAAATAAAAAGGACACATCATCAATGGTGTCCTTCACTCCTACCCTCAAATCGCCGTCCGTATTTTCCCCTCAAGATCATCCGCGGTATCCCAAATGATGGCACCGTCATCCATCGCGCCGTCAAGGAATCGGCGGGTTTCCCATCAGATGACTTCCACTGAAATATTTCAGTCATTTGTCAGTGTTATGTTGGCCGCAATTTCGCTTCAGAGGGTCATTATTATGTCGATACGTCCCCATTTTCTTCGCCGATGCCGTCAGTACCGTCTGAGTTTTCTGTCCGGTTTGCTACTGATTATCGGGCTCTTTTCCCTGCTGCAATTACTATCGGTAGGGATGATCTCAAGAACCATGATCGAACTGCGGCAGGACAATGCCGCCAATGAAATACTGAGGCAACAACAAGCATTGATGGATCAGGCTCGCATGGAAGCCATGAATGCCAGTGACAAACTTAACCGCGCCGGCATCTATCTGATGTTTGATAAAACTACCGGCTCCGTCGGCAGTTGGAACAGTTTGATGAGCGAAGCCGAAGCATCGCTGAAACGCTCGCAAGAGTATTACCAACGGCTCGGCGGTCTTTCGGCTGCGGATACCGCCTCTCCCGCTTTCACCGAACTGCGCAACAGCTACCAACAGTTGTACAACGGTTTGGCGGAATTGGCGGACGGCATTAAAAAACCAACGATACCGATATTTTTTTCGCCATTCCCATTCAGGCGTATCAAACGCTGTTCACGCAAAAGTACGCCCGTTATCTGCAGGAAAATGATGCCCGCTTGACACAACATACCCAAAGCCTGATTAGTCGGCTCGATGCCACCCAGACCATGTTCATTACTATTCTGGGGTTATTGCTGTGTATCTCGCTGATCGTCTGGATTGGCGTCAGTCGAGTGATTATTCGTCCCCTCAAACGCATCACTGAACATTTACAACTGATTGCCGCAGGCGATTTGTCTCACGATATCGGCGTCGAAAAGCGCACCACCCGCGAGATAGATCAGTTGAATCAAAGCGTCATTCAGATGCAAGGCGGTCTGGTCGCGCTGATAAGCCAGGTACGCCGGGGAATGGAAACCATGATGAACAACGTCAATGATGTGGCGACCGATAACCAGACCCTGTCATTACAGGCGCAGAAGCAATCTCAGGAACTGAAAGTCACCACCGAGCACATCATGCAGCTCAGCCAGCATCTGGAACAGAACGCTCGCTATACCCAGCAAGCTGGCCATCATGCCGGTGAAACCAGCCATATCGCCGAACAGGGCGAAACCATGATGAACGACGTTCGCCAGGCGATGACCGCCATCTCCGGGCGCAGTAAAGAGATGACTGAAGTCATCACTCTGATCGAAAACGTGGCATTCCAGACGCACATTTTGTCGTTGAATGCTTCTATTGAAGCGGCTCGGGCCGGCGAACTTGGCCGTGGATTCGCGGTTGTAGCACGGGAAGTGGGCTCTCTGGCTTCACAAAGCAGCCATTCCGCCCAAAACATCAATACGCTGATACGTGAATCCAATAACAGCGTGACGACGGGCTCCCGGCTGGTAGAACGCCTCAATGACAGTCTGCAGGAAATCATTCAGGCATCCCGAGGTACCAGTACCTTCCTGAATGAGATTACCGATATTTCACTGCAGCAGAACGACAGCATCCATGAAGTCACCGGCCGGATACGCACACTGAATGAAACCGTTATGCAGAATGCGCTACAGGTAGAAGCGTCCGCCGAGACCTTTAACCATTTGCTGGCACAGGCGGAGCAATTGAACATATCGGTCGCACAATTCAGATTGCCGAAACAACTGCAGGACGGTGATACAGACCAGCCCTCACTATCCGATGTCACGCCGTTACCGGCTGACGCCGGCGATTACGGCAAACCGGCATCCTACCAAGGTTCTCGCTGGGTGTCGGTTTCCGCACCACAGGTAGAAGTGGCAAGTTAATTGTTTTAGGCCTGGGCGGGGTTGCCATTCATCGTATTAACAGCGAGATGGCCCCCGCGGGTACCATCACCACTCGTAGACAACCGCATAGAGATGGGAACGACGATGCAGTTTTTCCTGCAACAAACGGATATGACGGATATGGCGATAACTGCGGGATTGCGCTTCCAACCAACGGGCCCGACGGCGCTGAACCTGGCGCAACATACGCCAACGGCTGACTTCATTGCGACTGCGTTTCATAGCTGACTCTTGTGATTAAAATCGTGATTATAACGACGTGCGCCGCCATTATATCCCCTTGCTTCTGACCGCCAAACCATCCAAAGCGGAATTTCTCTCGATAGACGTCGCTATTTTATTCAGCCAGAAGGACTTTCACCTTTTGACAATCTATGCATACACTTTGAAAAGAACTATTTAGCCAAAGGGAACTGCACATCGCGACTATGACAGCATTTTATACCGTGTTGAGTGGCTTGCTGGTTTTCAGCTACTGGCTGCTGATTGCCGGCATCACACTGCGAATTCTGATGAAACGACGTGCAGTTCCCTCGGCCATGGCCTGGTTGCTGGTCATTTATATTCTGCCGCTGGTCGGCATTATTGCGTACCTCTTACTTGGCGAACTGCATCTCGGTAAACAGCGCGCCGAGCGTGCTCGTCAGATGTGGCCGGCAACGGCGCAATGGCTGCGCGAACTAAAAGGATTCCAGCGCATTTTCGCCACTGAACATAGCGAAGTGGCCCGTTCGCTGTTCCAGCTATGTGAGCGCCGTCAAGGGGTTGCCGGGGTCAAAGGCAATCAGTTGCAGTTGCTGACCTCGTTCGATGACACGATAAAAACCCTGCTCCGGGATATCGAACTGGCACGCAACAATATCGAGATGGTGTTTTATATCTGGCAGTCAGGCGGGCTGGTTGAGCAGATTCAGGCGGCCCTGCTGTCCGCTGCGCAGCGCGGCGTTAAGTGTCGGATCCTGCTGGATTCTGCCGGCAGCGTAAACTTTTTTCACAGCACTCAGCCGACACTTATGCGCAATGCGGGTATTGAAGTGGTGGAAGCCCTGCAGGTCAATATCTTGCGTGCCTTTCTGCGACGTATGGATTTGCGCCAGCATCGCAAGGTCATACTGATCGATAATCGCATCGCCTATACCGGCAGCATGAATATGGTTGACCCGCGCCATTTCAAACAAGAGTCCGGCGTCGGCCAGTGGATTGATCTGATGGTTCGCACCGAAGGCCCGGTCGCAACCACGATGGGCATCATCTACAGCCAGGACTGGGAGATGGAAACCGGTCAACGCCGGCTCCCCCCGGCTCCGGATGTAAACATCATGCCGTTCGAGCAGGAAAGCGGCCATACCATTCAGGTCATCGCCTCCGGCCCGGGTTATCCTGAAGATATGATCCATCAAGCGCTGCTGACGGCGGTTTACTCCGCCCGCCAGCAGTTGATCATGACCACCCCGTACTTCGTCCCCAGCGATGACTTGCTGCATGCTATCTGCACTGCCGCCCAGCGCGGCGTGGATGTCAACATTATCGTGCCGTACAAAAACGACTCCATGATGGTGGGATGGGCCTGCAAAGCCTTCTTCAGTGAATTACTGGCGGCAGGCGCACATATTTATCTGTTCAAAGACGGCTTGCTGCATACCAAAAGCGTGCTGGTTGACGGTCAACTTAGCCTGGTCGGTACCGTCAATCTCGACATGCGCAGCCTGTGGTTGAACTTCGAAATCACGCTGCTGATCGATGATGCCGGTTTTGGCCGTGATCTGGCCTGTATACAGGAGGACTACATGCTCCGTTCCGAGCGTTTACAGGCGGGAAAATGGCAAAAACGCCCGTATTGGCAGTTGATCGTGGAGCGATTGTTCTACTTTTTCAGCCCGCTGCTGTAATCCTTTCCACCTTCATGCTCTAATACCGCATCATGTTTTAACAGGGACATCGTTATGGATTTGAATAATCGCCTGACCGAAGACGAAACGCTGGAACAGGCCTATGACATTTTTCTGGAACTGGCGCCGGATAACCTGGATCCTGCGGACATCCTGCTGTTCAATCTGCAGTTTGAAGAACGCGGCGGCGCAGAGCTGTTCGACCCGGCCGAAGATTGGGCGGAACACGTTGATTTTGACCTCAATCCTGACTTTTTCGCTGAAGTGGTGATTGGCCTGGCGGAGAAAGACGGCGATGAAATTACCGATATCTTTGCCCGCGTGCTGATTTGCCGCGAGAAAGACCACAAACTTTGCCATATCCTGTGGAAAGAGTGACTCCTCCGTCACTTAATGCCTTCCCGCCCTGACGACACAAGCGCCCCTTTTGGGGCGTTTGTGTTTTTTCGACGGGCAATCATGGTGTTACGCCATCGGCTCAACCTTCAGGCAGGACACCGCATGGCGGAAACTGCCCTCCAGCACCGGCCGGGTTTTCACACATTCAGGCCCGACGACCGGGCAGCGCGTGCAGAAGACACAACCGCTGGGCGGATTGATCGGCGACGGCAAATCCCCCTCCAGCAACTGAATCTGCTTATCGCGCTCCTTATCCGGATCGGGAATGGGAACCGCCGACATCAGTGCTTTGGTGTAAGGATGTTGGGGATTATGGTACAGCTCGTCATAGGTTCCCAGTTCCACCGCATGGCCCAGATACATCACCAGCACGCGATCGGAAATGTGTTTCACTACAGACAGATCATGTGCAATAAAAATCAACGATAGCCCCATCTCCCGCTGTAACTGCTGCAACAAATTCACCACCTGAGCCTGAATGGACACATCCAGCGCCGATACCGGTTCGTCGCAAATAATCAGCTTAGGCTCCAGAATCAGCGCACGCGCGATACCGATGCGTTGGCACTGCCCGCCGGAAAACTCATGCGGATAGCGGTTGATCAGGTTCGGCAACAGCCCCACCTTCATCATCATCGCTTTGACTTTATCCTTCACATCCTGACGCGACATCTGCGGATGGTAAGTACGCAACGGTTCAGCGATGATTTCGCCTATCGTCATGCGTGGGTTCAGCGACGCCAGCGGATCCTGGAAAATCATCTGAATATCACTGCGAACATCGCGCCACTGTGCATCACTCATGCCGAGCAGGTCTTTCCCCAGCCAGCTGATACGCCCGCTGGTTGCCTTAACCAGACCGATAATGGCGCGGGCCAGCGTGGATTTGCCGCAGCCGGATTCACCGACGACGCCCAGCGTTTCCCCTTCGTACAGACGCAGCGTGACGCCATCCACCGCTTTGAGTTTTTTGGCCGGTTGCCAAAACCACTGTTTGTCGTCGCGAATGTCGAAATGCACTTTAAGCTCGTCGACTTCCAGCAATACCTTCGTATTTTCCTGCTGACTCATGCCAATTCCTCCACGCTGCGGAAACAGGCGCGCAGGCGCCCCTGACCAAACGGCGTCAATGTAGGCGCCTGATGGCATTGTTCCTGGGCATACGGGCAACGCGGCTGGAACGGACATCCGGCGGGCAAACGCAGCAGGTTCGGCGGATTGCCTGGGATCGTCGCCAGTTCCTCGTTTTCTTCATCCAGTCGCGGCACCGCTTTGAGCAGGCCGATGGAGTAAGGGTGGGTCGGCTGGTAGAAGATCTCCTGCGCGGAGCCGTATTCCATCGTTCGCCCGGCATACATCACCAGCACTTTGTCGCAGATACCGGCAACAACGCCCAAATCATGGGTGATCATGATGATGGCGGTATTGAATTCGCGCTTCAGTTCGTTAAGCAGCGTCATAATCTGCGCCTGAACCGTCACATCCAGTGCCGTGGTGGGCTCATCAGCAATCAGCAACTTCGGACGGCACAACAATGCCATCGCTATCATCACACGCTGCCGCATACCGCCTGAAAATTCATGGGGATACATACGCATCCGCTTTCTGGCTTCCGGCATTTTCACCGCATCCAACATGCGCACCGACTCTTCGAATGCTTCCGCTTTGCCGAGCTTTTTGTGCAGCATCAACACTTCCATCAGCTGCTCGCCGACCCGCATATAAGGGTTGAGCGAAGTCATCGGATCCTGAAAAATCATTGCGATTTCTTCTGCCCGCAGCAGGTTGAGCTCGCGCTCCGGCAGATTCAGGATTTCACGCCCATTGAAGCGCGCCGATCCGCCAATCCGGCCATTGGCCGCCAGCAGCCCCATCAGCGCAAATGCCGTTTGCGACTTACCCGACCCGGATTCGCCGACAATCCCCAGCGTTTCGCCGGCGCTCAGTGAAAAGTTCAGGTCGTTGACCGCGGTGACATCACCGTCCGGCGTAGCAAAGGTGACTCGTAAATCATTGACGTTAAGCAGCGCTTCGCGATTTTCTGACATATTCATCATGGTTGAAGCGTCTCCTTAGCGATCTTTCGGGTCGAGGGCATCACGCAAGCCATCGCCGATAAAGTTGAAACAGAACAGCGTTACCACCAGAAAAACAGCGGGAAACAACAACAGCCAGGGAGAAACTTCCATCGAGTTGGCGCCGTCATTCAGCAATGCCCCCCAGCTACTTAAGGGCTCCTGGGTTCCCAATCCCAGAAAACTGAGGAACGATTCAAACAGAATCATGCTCGGCACCAGCAATGAAGCGTAGACCACCACCACGCCCAGCACATTGGGCACGATATGTCGCAACACGATATTACGGGTAGATACGCCGCACACCAGCGCCGCTTCAATGAACTCCTTGCGTTTGAGACTCAGCGTCTGGCCACGCACAATACGGGCCATATCCAGCCAGGACACCATACCGATAGCCACGAAAATCAGCAGAATATTCTGGCCGAACAGAGTGACCAGCAGGATGACGAAAAACATGAACGGAAAAGAGTTCAGGATCTCCAGCAGACGCATCATGACGGAGTCTGTTTTTCCCCCGATATAACCGGATAACGCCCCGTACAGCGTACCGACGACGACGGCGACCAACGCCGCCGCCACCCCGACCATCAAAGAGATTCGGCCGCCAATCGCCACTCGAACCAGCAGGTCGCGACCGGAAGAATCAGTGCCAAAATAGTGTTTGGACGCCATATCAGGGGCATTAGACATCATGCCGAAATCAGTATCGGCATAGTTGAAAGGCGCCAGCATCGGGCCGAAGACGACAAATAGCGTAATCAGAGCCAGCACGCACAGGCTGGCCAGCGCCGCACGGTTATGCATAAAGCGACGGCGCGCGTCCTGCCACAGGCTGCGCCCTTCGACTTCCAGTTTTTCGCCGAAATTATCCAGCGCTTCGCGGTTGCGTTTATTCAAAAACATCAGGCCACTACCTCAGTAACGGATCTTCGGATCGATGACGGCATACAACACATCAACGACCGCATTGAACAGAATAGTCAGCGCCCCGACCAGAATAGTCAGGCTCAGCACCAGCGAGTAATCACGGTTCAGCGCACCATTCACAAACAATTGACCAATACCGGGCAGGCCAAAAATCGTTTCGATCACCATAGAGCCGGTGATAATGCCGACAAATGCGGGCCCCATATAAGACAGTACAGGCAGCAACGTCGGTTTCAGCGCGTGTCGCAGAATAATGCGGCGCAGAGGCAGCCCTTTTGCCCGCGCGGTGCGAATGAAGTTCGAATGCAGCACCTCAATCATGGAACCGCGGGTAATACGCGCAATGCTGGCGATATAGGACAGCGACAACGCCACCATCGGCAAAATGATGTATTTCGGTGCGCCGCCATTCCAGCCGCCGCCCGGCAACCAGCGCAACGTAATGGCAAAGACCAGCACCAGCAACGGCGCGACCACAAAGCTTGGGATCACCACGCCGGTCATGGCAAACCCCATCACCGTATAGTCCCACTTGCTGTTTTGATTCAACGCGGCGACTACGCCGGACGTCACACCCAGAATCACCGCCAGCAGAAACGCGGCAGCCCCGAGTTTGGCGGAGACCGGAAACGACCGGGATACCAGTTCGTTAACCGAGTAATCTTTGTATTTAAACGAAGGCCCAAAATCACCCTGCAGCAACTGAACCAGATAGTTGCCGTACTGTTTCATCATGGGATCGTTGAGATGATACTTAGCTTCAATATTCGCCAGCACTTCCGGCGGGAGGGTACGCTCTCCGGTAAACGGGCTTCCCGGCGCCAAACGCATCATAAAGAACGAAATGGTGATCAGGATAAACAGCGTCGGGATGGCTTCCAGACAACGACGGAAAATAAATTTTAACATTGACCTTACCTATAACACCGGTCTGACATTCTCTTCCATACCCGTCATGCTTCAAGTCGCAGGTGTGTTGGCTTTATTACCCGGCCGGCAGCGTTGTCGCTCACCGGGATCACTTACCCGAGTAAGCACATCGGGATTCACTCCACTTGCCGCGTGACCAAGCTCATCATGAGCCTTGCCCTGACGGGCCACCACATTGCGTTGTTCAACACTAACGTGTTGGCCTGCAACTCGAATGATGTAGGGTATATTATTCAGGCAACATTGGGCCGCGCGACAATACGCGGCCCGTTATCATTAATGCTTGATAATATAGAGATCTTTATCTTTGAGATTATCCAGCGGATCTTTGCCGGTTAAACCGCCGACATAAGGTTTCACCAGACGGGTGTTGGCATAATAGTAAACCGGAACGATCGCCCCCTCTTTCTCCAGCAGGGTTTCCGCCTGTTTGTAGGCATCGGAACGTTCGGCATCGGTCTTCGCCACCAACGCGTTGGCCATCAGTTGATCGAAAGCCGGGCTTTTATAGTGCGCAGTGTTGCTGCTGCTGTCGGAAATCATGATGTTCAGGAAGGTTGACGGCTCGTTATAGTCAGCACACCAACCGGCCCGCGCGATGTCAAAGGTTCCCTGATGACGACTGTCCAGGAAGGTTTTCCACTCCTGGTTTTCCAGTTTGACATCCACACCGATATTGTTTTTCCAAATGGATGAAGCCGCAATCGCCAGTTTCTTGTGCAGATCAGAGGTGTTGTACAGCAAATTGAGGGTCAGCGGTTTCTCTGCGGTGAAACCCGCTTCAGCCAGCAATTTCTTCGCTTCCGCATTGCGTTTTTCACGCGACCAGCTTACCCACTCCGGCGCGGCCAGTTTGCCGTCCAAACCATCGATATACGGCGGAGTGAAACCAAACGCCGGCGTATCGCCCTGGCCTTTAACCTTGTTGGTCAAAATATCCTGATCCAACCCCAGAATCAGAGCCTGACGGACTCGCGCATCGGTAAACGGCGGTTTCTGGTTGTTGATCTCGTAATAGTAGGTGCAAAGGTAAGGATTGACCTTAACTTCATTCGGGATCTCTTTTTTCAGCTTCTGGAACAGCTCAATCGGCAGGTTGGTATAGCTCATATCGATTTCACCGCTGCGGTAACGGTTAACATCCGTCACTTCAGAGGAAATCGGCAGGAAAGTGACCTGATTGATCACCGTATGCGCGTTATCCCAGTAATTCGGGTTGCGTTCCACCACCAGCTTTTCGTTGACGACCCACTCTTTCAGTTTATACGCGCCATTACCGACCCAGTGTTCGGGTTGGGTCCATTTATCGCCGAATTTCTCGACAACGTTCTTGTTGACCGGATAGGTAGACGGATGCACCAGCAGCTTATAGAAATAAGGCACCGCTTCACTCAGTGTGACTTCCAGCGTGTGGTCATCAATGGCTTTCAGGCCTAATGTATCGGGGGATTTTTTGCCGGCAACCACATCATCGATATTCACGATATGGCCGAATTGCAGGTAACTGGCATAAGGCGAGGCGGTCTTCGGATCGGAAATGCGCTGCCAGCTGTAGACGAAATCTTGTGCCGTCACCGGATCGCCGTTTGACCATTTGGCATTTTTACGCAAATGGAACGTCCAGACCTTGTAGTCTTTATTATCCCAGCTTTCCGCTACGCCAGGCCCAACCTGACCGTCTGGCGTCACCATCAACAGCCCTTCCAGCAGATCACGAGCAATGTTGGACTCGGGCACGCCTTCGATTTTATGCGGATCCAGTGAAGCCACTTCCGAGCCGTTATTACGTACCAGCTCCTGCTTCTCTGCCAGTTGCACACCGGCGGGTACGGTAGCCGCCCAGGCGTTGACGCCTGCTGACGCAGTCAATGCGGCGACAATTCCCATCGCCAAACGCTTTTTAATTGTTTTAGTCACCATTAGTTACCTTGCTCCTGTTTTTCCGTCATCACGCTTTTCGCGTGTAACCCTTTTCCCATGCGATTACCCATCATGCCGATCGCGTCACTGAAGGAACGACTTCAGCGAGACGGCGATTCAGGCTGACGACTGCTATTACAGCCCGCCGAGAACAGCGCTATGCAATAGAGAACCCACCTAAGCATAGAAAACCTTTATCGCTTTCCCCAGCTGACAACGCACCCTGCATACCGAATGACGCTTAGTCGGGATAAACCACTGGTTTTCCGGCACCCCAAAACACCTCTGCCAGCGTTGTCTACGACAGTGGTTCTCCCCGTTTACTCATTGATCGACATGTGGGTCAGACAAGGTAAAGACACATCATCATCTGCATTGATATCTCTGCGTGAATGCAGGCGTTCACGACTGTCTCAAAACCCAAATATTTCGTTAAAAATATTTGCTCCGCCACAAATCAATATGCAAAAGCAATAAATTTAACTTATGCATAACAATCACGAGTAATAATGTGATGCCGAACGTATCAGAAGAATCTGTATTCGCCAATAGGTTTTGCAGAATGTTACTTAAATTTCTTTATTACGTTTATATGCGCCAAAACGTGTTTTTCAAAACAACAAGCCGAATACATAAACAACTGGATACATGGGGACAATGTGGCGGTATATACAGTATTTTTTTTATATATCAGCAAATTTTATAAAATTAATCCCAACCAAGACCCAAAAATGAACGATAAAATACCGTGGCATTCCATGGCATTTTCTCAACATAAGAAACAGACAATGTGACGAAATTAACAACAAAAAAGCAATCAAGCGTTGATGTGTAAAACAGAAAGTATAGATTGAGCGGGTATATTCGATGAGCTTATTTCGCACATAAACATAAATATATTTAATAAATTGAATGATGTTATGGCATACATAGACGCGATAAGTCTGGGTGGAACCTGGTAGTCGCCGGACTTTTTCCTCCGGGCCCCCCCCTACCGGATGAAATTGGCCCCGCTGAGCTGACGCCATTCAATCAGGAGAAACACCGGGGCGGTTCCGGTTCATGCAGAGCAGCCTCATCCTGGGGAACCCATTGGGGATTCGCCACCACGTCATATTGTCGATTTCCGCCACAGCATGACGATGTATGGGTAACATTAGGAATTCTGATCGCTTTAGTGATGATGTTCCGCGCTTCTTTCCACTGAATTTAACGTGATCATCAACCATGTTTTATTAAAATAACGGGATAAACACACAGATAACATGGATTTAATAATCGATTATTTTATTCAAATAACAACGAATGCCTGTGGATTTGATCATTGAAAACGCGATGCTGAATGGAGTCAGCTTGAAGATTTGTAGATATCGATCACAAAATCGGGGTAAGCAAACGAGTATTCTGGATTCATACTGAAACAGACAATAATTAATATACGTTGTCGATCGTATTTTTAGGAATCATTGAGAAACCCGTATAGATAACATGAATTGTCAGCTATAGGTGTCATAGTAAGCGCTTTGAGTCAATGGAGATAACCTCACATTACCCGACGTCAGAGACGTTTCGCCCGTCGAGGTAATTGAGAGAGTTACTCGCCTGTAATCCGGCCCATTGACTGAAAGAGCTTAACATTACAGGAGAGTATTATGGCCGTAACAAACGTTGCTGAACTCAACGCCTTGGTCGAACGAGTGAAGAAAGCACAGCATATATTTGCTAATTATACGCAGGAGCAGGTAGATAAAATCTTCCGTGCGGCTGCATTAGCTGCTGCTGATGCCCGAATTCCGTTGGCCAAAATGGCGGTAGCGGAATCCGGCATGGGGATTATCGAAGATAAAGTGATCAAGAATCACTTTGCTTCCGAATACATCTATAACGCTTATAAAGACGAACAAACCTGCGGCGTCTTGTCTGAGGATGATACCTTTGGCACCATCACTATCGCAGAACCCATCGGTATTATTTGCGGTATCGTCCCAACGACCAACCCAACCTCCACCGCAATCTTCAAGGCATTGATTAGCCTTAAAACCCGCAATGGCATCATCTTCTCCCCACACCCTCGCGCGAAAAACGCCACGAACAAAGCCGCGGATCTCGTGTTACAAGCCGCGATTGCCGCTGGCGCGCCGAAAGACATTATTGGCTGGATCGACGAACCTTCCGTGGAGCTTTCCAACCAATTGATGCATCACCCCGACATCAACCTGATCCTGGCGACAGGCGGCCCGGGGATGGTGAAAGCGGCATACAGCTCCGGTAAACCGGCCATCGGCGTGGGCGCGGGCAATACACCGGTCGTTATCGATGAAACGGCGGATATCAAACGCGCTGTCGCCTCCATCCTGATGTCGAAAACCTTCGACAATGGCGTTATCTGTGCGTCGGAACAATCAGTGATCGTGGTGGATTCTGCGTATGATGCCGTGCGTGAACGCTTTGCCACCCACGGTGGTTATCTGCTGAAAGATAAAGAACTGACCGCCGTACAAGGCGTACTGTTGAAAAACGGCGCGCTGAATGCCGCAATCGTCGGTCAACCGGCGCCTCGTATTGCCGAACTGGCGGGACTCACCGTTCCGGCCAGCACCAAAGTGCTGATCGGCGAAGTCAGCAAAACCGACGAATCCGAACCGTTCGCCCATGAAAAACTGTCCCCGACGCTGGCCATGTACCGGGCCAAAGATTTTGAAGACGCAGTTGAAAAAGCGGAAAAACTGGTCGCCATGGGCGGTATCGGCCATACCTCCTGCCTTTATACCGATCAGGACAACCAGTCCAGCCGCATCAGCTATTTTGGCGATAAGATGAAGACCGCGCGTATTTTGATCAACACCCCGGCATCGCAAGGCGGTATCGGCGATCTGTACAACTTCAAACTGGCCCCTTCCCTGACGCTGGGTTGCGGCTCTTGGGGCGGTAACTCCATTTCGGAAAACGTCGGGCCGAAACACTTGATCAACCGTAAAACCGTAGCCAAACGGGCGGAAAATATGTTGTGGCACAAGCTTCCCAAATCGATCTACTTCCGCCGCGGCTCATTACCGATTGCGCTGGAAGAAGTCGCCAGCGATGGCGCCAAACGTGCTTTCATCGTCACTGACCGTTTCCTGTTTAATAACGGCTATGTTGATCAGATCACTTCCGTACTGAAACAAAACGGCCTGGAAACAGACGTGTTCTTCGAAGTAGAGGCGGATCCGACACTCAGCATCGTGCGCAAAGGCGCCGAACAAATTAATGCGTTCAAACCGGACATCATTATCGCACTGGGTGGTGGTTCCCCAATGGATGCCGCCAAGATCATGTGGGTCATGTACGAACACCCGGATACTCACTTCGAAGAGCTGGCTTTGCGCTTCATGGATATCCGCAAGCGTATCTATAAATTCCCGAAAATGGGCGTCAAGGCGAAGATGATCGCCATTACCACGACATCCGGCACCGGTTCAGAAGTCACGCCATTCGCCGTAGTGACCGATGACGCCACCGGACAGAAATATCCATTGGCCGACTATGCGCTGACACCCGATATGGCTATCGTCGATGCCAATCTGGTAATGAACATGCCGAAATCCCTGTGCGCATTCGGTGGTCTCGATGCTGTTACCCATGCATTGGAAGCCTACGTCTCCGTACTGGCCAATGAATACTCTGACGGCCAGGCGTTGCAGGCGTTGAAACTGCTGAAAGAAAACCTGCCGGCAAGCTATAACGAGGGTGCCAAGAACCCGGTGGCACGCGAGCGTGTTCACAACGCCGCCACGATAGCCGGTATCGCGTTTGCCAACGCCTTCCTCGGCGTCTGTCACTCCATGGCTCACAAACTGGGTTCCGAGTTTCATATTCCGCACGGGCTGGCCAATGCCCTGCTAATCGCTAACGTGATCCGTTATAACGCCAACGACAACCCGACCAAGCAGACGGCATTCAGCCAGTATGACCGTCCTCAGGCACGCCGTCGTTATGCCGAAGTGGCAGACCATTTGGGCTTGAGCGCTCCTGGCGATCGTACCGCGCAGAAAATCGAAAAATTGCTGTTGTGGCTGGAAGGCATGAAGAAGGAACTGGGTATCCCCACCTCTATTCGTGAGGCCGGCGTGCAGGAGGCGGATTTCCTGTCCAAGGTGGACAAACTGTCTGAAGATGCGTTCGACGATCAGTGTACCGGCGCCAACCCGCGTTATCCGCTGATCTCAGAATTGAAGCAGATTCTGTTGGACACATTCTACGGCCGTCCGTTTACCGAGCATGCTGTCACTGAAGCCAAAGCGGTACCTGCACCGGCACCGGCACCGGCACCGGCAAAAGCAGAAAAGAAAGAAAAAAAAGCCGTTAATTAATCTTTCTTCTCGGTCATGCTAAAAATGGCCCATGCGGTAAGGTGAGCGGTTAATCAAATCTAGCCGGTCGCTTGCCCCGGCAGAACAGTAAAATCCGTAATCTCAACGAGGTTGCGGATTTTTTTATGCGGCGCTCTAACAGGCAACCTTGATGCCCCAGTGACTGAAATATTCCCCGCTTACGCAGCCCATTCGCGGTTGGCCGGTTCACTCGATGATAAACCTGCTACCGGGCGCCATAACGCCTCAACACGTTCTACAACCCTCGCCCATCGGTGTATCAGAGACGAGTGCCACAACGTGTATTGCACGCCTGCGCGCGCGACCGGCTTATTCACGACAACAAGCAGGAGAAGGCAAAGCATATAGAGATATATCCCCGTCATACATCCGGTGCTAAGACGCTGACGGCGTTCATTCACCCAAGCCACTACCGGATCAACTCACCGGGATTCACTCACGTGTCGCCTTCCGGCAACTTAATTTATGCAACATGACGCTATCGACAGGAATCCCTACACGATTAATGGGCCTGCGGTGCCAGATAACCGTGTATCAACACGATGACCTGATACCATATTCGAAATAATCATTAACCAAAGCGTAAAAGAAAATACGGATGGAAAGAGATAGATACAATTTCATGTCGCACGCATTATCCTGAGAAACAACACGGATAGATTGTTATCTTCTTTAATTCAACATCGCTTAACCATCGTCGGGAATCATGCCATCACACCGACCATCACCGGATGGAATCATTATCAGATTATTAATATGCGTAAATACAGCTATAACCGTCAGATTTAGTTGCAGGTGCATTGGCTTTATTATTCGCCCATCCCTGGGCCTCTCCCCGTAGGGGACGCAGCAAGCAGGGTTTAATCTGCTCCCGGCAGACTTGTCACTCACCCAAATAACTTATCGGAATAAGCGCATCGGGATTCACTGACTTGTCGCTTGCCTGCAATTCGGATTATTGAGGATATAAATCCCCCGCCATAAGAAACAACTACTCGTTCTCTTTACGTGTCAGCCCCAGTGCAATTTTATAATGTTTTCGGCACACGGAGACATAACTCTCATTCCCGCCTATAACCACCTGGGCCCCCTCAATGACAGGTTTTCCATTCTGATCAAGCCGCAATACATGGTTGGCTTTACGCCCGCAATGACAGACCGTCTTAAGCTCTATCAATTTGTCGGCCCATGCCAATAAATAATGACTTCCGCTAAACAATTCACCGCGAAAATCCGTTCTGAGGCCATAACATAAAACCGGGATATCCAGTTGATCGACCACATCGCACAGTTGACCTACCTGTTCTCGACTCAAAAACTGACTTTCATCAATAAGTACGCAATGAATAGTTTGCTGCCGATGTTCTTGCTCCAGGGTCAGGAATAAATCCGTATGTTCATTAAACAATAATGCCGGCGAGGAAAGGCCGATACGGGAACTGACATTGCCGAGACCCGACCGGTCATCTATTTCAGCCGTAAACACCATAGTACGCATACCGCGCTCTTGATAGTTATATGAAGATTGCAGCAGCGCTGTCGATTTTCCTGCATTCATTGCCGAATAATAAAAATAAAGTTGAGCCATTTCGGCCCTCCTCGTATCCTGGACATCGGTTTGTAATCGTTGAAAATTATTGTAACACAGGCAATGATGTTGAGCTGCTGGCATGGCCTGAAACCCAAAGTTATGTCCAATAAATGTTCAGCAATTTTGTTATATAAAAACGCCCATAATGTTTTAGAGTGTGTTCGCAGGTATAGATTGGCCTCTATTTATCTCCACTCTCGATAACATAATCAATTACCCGCACAGAACATTTTTATATTGCAGCAGTAACGTGATTACTGTTTTAAATCAGCCAAATTTTAACAATATTACAATTCTGCCTATTGCAGAAAAGAAAATGGCACTCTATTATCTGCGTACTATCACCGATAAATATTTATTTCGAGATTAATACAATGAGCGAAGCACTGAAGATTCTAAACAACATCCGTACTCTGCGCGCCCAGGCAAGGGAATGTAGTCTGGAGACTTTGGAAGAAATGCTGGAGAAACTGGAAGTCGTGGTAAATGAACGCCGCGAAGAAGAAAACCAGGCTCAGGCAGAAATCGAAGAACGTGCACGCAAATTACAGCAATATCGCGATATGTTAATTGCCGATGGTATTGATCCTAACGAATTACTTCAATCGTTAGGTTCAGCCAAGGTTACGGGTAAAGCCAAACGTGCTGCGCGCCCGGCAAAATACCAATACACCGATGAAAATGGCGAGTTGAAAACCTGGACCGGTCAAGGCCGCACTCCAGCGGTAATCAAAAAGGCCATTGAAGAACAAGGTAAATCTCTGGATGATTTCCTGCTCTAAACCCTCTTTAATAAA
>NZ_CM001857.1:2312260-2346156 GCF_000400505.1 Musicola paradisiaca NCPPB 2511
TATTGGTACGCTCAATCAGAAAACATCCCCTTACACCCTATAAGTAAGGGGAATACATCCGGGATTAATTTACTTTATCTTCAATGGCATCGCTCAGCCATTGTGAAAAATCCGCGCCCAGAACATCGTGACGCATAGCATACTCAACAAATGCAGTCATATATCCCAGTTTATTACCGCAGTCATGACTTACCCCTTTTAGGTGATAAGCCTCTACCGTTTCTTTTTCCATCAACATGGCAATCGCGTCGGTCAGCTGAATTTCATTACCTGCACCAGGTTGGGTCTTTTTCAACAAATCCCAAATATCCGCAGACAAAACATAGCGACCGACAACAGCCAAATTAGACGGAGCTTCGGACGCTTTCGGTTTTTCAACCACGCCAACCATCGGCGCGCTGTCGCCAGGTTTTAATTCCACGCCTTTGCAATCAACAACACCATAACTGCTCACATTTTCTACCGGCTCAACCATAATCTGGCTATGGCCGGTGCTATAAAAACGTTGCAACATTTCACTCAGGTTATCTTTTTTCAAATCGGAGGCATATTCATCAATAATGACGTCTGGAAGAACGACGGCAACCGGCTCATCCCCGATTAATGGATGCGCGCAAAGAACAGCATGACCCAATCCTTTTGCCAATCCCTGACGCACTTGCATAATGGTGACATGTTCCGGACAAATAGCCTGCACTTCCTGCAAAAGCTGTCGCTGTACACGTTTTTCCAGCATGGCTTCCAATTCAAAACTGGTATCAAAGTGGTTTTCTATTGAGTTTTTAGATGAATGCGTAACCAACACAATTTCAGTAATACCTGCCGCAATACATTCATTAACCACGTACTGAATCAGCGGTTTATCGACCAATGGCAGCATTTCTTTGGGAATGGCTTTAGTAGCGGGTAACATACGTGTTCCCAGCCCTGCCACCGGAATGACCGCTTTTTTTACTTTTTTATTGATAGTTGACATAAACAACCTCGCAGATATCGTTCAAATAATGAGCATTATTTATCCGGTGAGTAAAACCGCGAAAGTATACCAGTTTCAAAAAGCAATGCTCATCCAACCTGAGTGATTAATGAAAAAATCATAGATCGAGTAAAAAATAACAACAATCGCTGGCCTAGTTTGAAATGGAGCAATCGTCATCGCTATAAGATTAATCTGTAGAAAGCATTAGACGTAACCGACCGCCATTCCCCCAAATCTGACATTCCCAGGATCCGCATTGATAACTTAACTGATTCAGATAAGGGACATCCATTGCTCCCAGTGGTACGCCATTGTTCAGGTCAACCTCATGTTCTTTGGTACTTAATGCTGCATGCAAACCCGCAGAAATAAGGATCACCCGCTTTAATTCGCGATGATAATAACCCACCAGTAAGGGAAACTGTCCCTTCAGGTTGGCCCGTCGTAGTAATTGATTAACCTGATTCAGCAGCATCGGCAATTCCGGCAGACGTCGATTCTGATAAGCCAGATGCTCCTGCAACAAGCCATTAAACAGCGAGCGTAATAACAGCGCAGCCAGTACGCCGTTATTATTTTCCGCCTGCGTCACATCCAGACAATAGAATGCCAACTCGATTTCAGACAGTGCGGCAATATCCAACACCAGCCCCGGACGATCGGCAACCGTCAGTTGCCGATAATTAATTCGGCATTCGGCAACAACTTGTTGTACCGGTGGCTGCAGTTGTTCCAGTAATTTGATCGCCGCGCCGGGAGATTGATTGAGAGAGTCCAGATCTCGCATCAATTGTTCCAGCTCATTCGCCTGTGAAGTAAACATTGCGGGATAAAGGCAGGACATTACCGATTCCCGCAACCGGGCATAATCGTGAATGGGTTTCAACAAGACATCCTGCACCCCAAGCCGTAATACTCTGGCGATATCGGCCATATGATTGGTGGCCGAAACCACCAGCACAGGGGTGACGATATCATGCTGGCGAAGTTGTTCCAGAAACTCAAATCCCCCCATCATCGGCATATTCAGATCGCAGATAATCAGATCAGGCCACTGGCTCGCCATCTGCGTCTGAGCTTCACGACCATTGCTTGCTTCGTGTACCATCGCCCCTAATGACGTCAGAAAGCCAGACAGCACCGAGCGGAAAACGGCCTCATCCTCGACGACCAAAATGGATTTTCCCGTCAGCGGCTGTGTCATCAATAATTCCTTCCCCTAGCTTTCACTGCAGAAACATGAAGAAACACTTCTATACACTCTGCTTAATTAACGGCAACAGCGCATCCCGCTGCCGCTCTACAGCCAATCGCCCCGCAGCTATGGCTTCTTCGGCCCGATGAAAATCAAGCGTAGCGATTTGCGGGCAATAAGGTTGAATCAATACGTCCGGCGGGTCGCCGGCCATGCGATTCATTTTCAGCCGGTTTTCCAATACCTGAATGGATGTACTCATGATCTCCATGGCAGTCGGCGTCGTATCCGTCTTGTGGCGGAAGCGATGACTCAATCGCTCACGCAGACGGTCACGCCAGCCCAATGACAACGCGCTGACTACCGGCCTTTCCGGCTTCACCGATAACAAATCCGGGTGTTTCAGGCTGGCGTCATACTGCAAGTCAACAGCAATCACCACATCCGCCCCCATTGCCCGGGTTAATGATACCGGAACAGGATTAACCACCGCGCCGTCTACCAACCAATATCCATTGAAGGATACCGGGGACAATAGCCCAGGCATGCTACAGGACGCGCGAATCGCCAGATGGAGGTCTCCTTCTGTCAACCACAACTCACGCCCGGTGCTAAGGTTGGTCGCCACCGCACCATACCTGATAGCACAGTCAGCGATATCCTGTGCGCGAAGCAGGCGCTTCACATGGTTAAACACGCGATCGCCCCGTAACAGCCCGCCCCGCCGCCAGGAAAAATCCATCAGACGAATCACGTCCCAGTATCGAAAGCTGCTAACCCAACGGGTCATACTGTCGAGCCGGTTAGTGGCATAGGCCGCACCGACCAGCGCACCGACTGAACATCCGGCAACCACTTCCGGCTCAATGCCCAACTCCGTCAATGCGTTGATGACCCCGATATGCGCCCATCCCCTGGCCGCCCCCGAGCCCAACGCCAGACCGATTTTCACCTTCCGCATGGTTCCTCCATCTGTCCCATTCTAGTCCACATTGCTAGACGCGACCCCAGTTGGGTAACATAGCGCCGTTTACCCGACGATTTTCCAATTATTTAACCGCTATCGCCAAATCAGGCAGGAGATATTGTGTCCGAGTATTGCCCATGCGGCAGCGGGCGGCAGTTTGAACAGTGCTGTCAGCCTTATCTGCAATTTGAGACCACGGCGGCGCGCCCGGAAACCCTGATGCGTTCACGCTACAGCGCGTATGTCACCCGAAATATCGAGTATCTGCTCGCTACATGGCACCCAGAATGCCACGCAGAAAACTGGCGGCAATCGATTATCGACAGTGTCGACAATACCCAATGGTTGGGTTTGAACATTATTCATATCACCGAAGGTACAACCCCCGATGAAGGTTACGTTGAGTTTGCAGCCAGCTATACCGACCCGTCTCGGCCTCAACGCCGAATGATGATGCGGGAACGTTCTCGCTTCCTTCACTGTCGCAATCGCTGGTACTATGTCGACGGCGTTCATCTGCAAACTGGCAGAAACGACGCATGTCCTTGCGGCTCCGGCAAAAAATACAAAAAGTGCTGCGGACAATAGCGTTAACGGCAGTGATTCCGGCACTGCGCAACGGCAACACCTGATTTATGTTTTGGACAGGATCCCGAATCCATGCAACCTCAGAATATTCAAAGAAAAGTTTTACGGACTATTTGCCCTGATGCAAAAGGGCTTATCGCCAAAATCACTAATATTTGTTACAAGCACGAACTGAACATTGTGCAAAACTCGGAATTCGTCGACCACCGAACCGGGCGTTTTTTCATGCGTACCGAACTGGAAGGCATTTTCAACGACACAACCTTGCTGGCGGATCTGGATGGCGCCTTACCGGAAGGTTCTGTGCGTGAGTTGACCAGCGCAGGGCGTCGCCGCATCGTCATTCTGGTCACTAAAGAAGCGCATTGCCTTGGCGACCTGCTGATGAAATGCGCCTACGGTGGTTTGGATGTGGAAATCTCCGCCGTTATCGGTAATCACGACACGCTGAAAACGCTGGTCGAACGGTTTGATATCCCTTTTCACCTGGTCAGCCACGAAGGCCTGAGCCGCGAAGAGCACGACCTGAAAATGATGGCGCAAATAGACCAGTACCAGCCGGATTATGTCGTACTGGCCAAATACATGCGGGTATTGACCCCGGCGTTCGTGCAGCATTACCCCCATCGCGTCATCAACATCCATCATTCGTTCCTGCCCGCCTTCATCGGCGCCCGACCTTACCATCAGGCTTATGAGCGCGGCGTAAAAATCATTGGCGCTACCGCGCATTATGTAAACGATAATCTGGATGAAGGCCCAATCATCATGCAGGACGTCATCCATGTCGACCACACCTATACCGCTGATGACATGATGCGTGCAGGTCGCGATGTGGAGAAAAATGTGCTTAGTCGCGCGCTATATCACGTACTGGCACAACGTGTGTTTGTCTACGGCAACCGCACCATCATTCTCTGACAGATAAAACGACGCCATCTTTTGCTTATAACTGCGGCAGATGGCGTAAAAAATCGGCAAACAATCCTGTTTTCATTTTTTCATGCTTTACAGGGCTATGGCATTTGATATGATGCGCCCCGCCTGAACACAAAGGCTTTTCCCCAGTGGTGGGGTTCCCGAGCGGCCAAAGGGAGCAGACTGTAAATCTGCCGTCACAGACTTCGAAGGTTCGAATCCTTCCCCCACCACCACCTCACCGACGAAGCCATTGCGCATATCGGTATTCGATTCGATACTCCCCAATCAAAAAGTACGCCTCCTCAATTCAGGCTTGAAGTGTTTGTTTCAGCCCAAACAGAGGATACGCTGCCATATTCCACAGCGTAAGATCAGGTACGTTATTCCGCCCAGCGTCCAGGCATATAGCTGAATACCGGCAAACGCCACGACCACCGTATCGCCGCCAAACGAATCATCAGCCCGATCGAAAAAGAAATCACCTGATTGAGGTCATGATTGATGCCAAACTCGCGCAACCCCAGGTAAAGCAATGCCACCAGCAGAGAGACACAGGCGTAAAGTTCTTTGCGCAGCACCATTGGCGTCCGATTGCAGAAAATATCCCGCAGAATGCCGCCGAAAATACCGGTGGTAATGCCCGCCATGACGACGACGGTCGGTGAATACCCCAACCCGATCGCGACATTGCAGCCAATAATGGTAAACGCCACCAGCCCCATGGCATCCAACACCAGAAAAAGTCGATGCAGGTGATGCATGACACGGGCGATGAGTACGGTGATCAAACCGGCGCCAATCGTGAGATAGATATACGCGGGATGTTGGGTCCAACCGATTGGATAGTTGCCCAGAAGAATATCGCGCACAGTACCGCCCCCCAGGGCGGTAATGAACGCGATCATCGATACACCGAAGATATCCATATTCCGACGACCGGCGGCCAGCGCGCCGGACATGCCTTCAGCGGTGATGGCAATCAGGTAAATATAGGTCAGCACACAGGCCCCCTGAGAAATGTGCCCCTCCCTCTGTCCTTTTACCTGAGAGTTTACACAGCGATGCTGCTTGCCCCTTCGGTGGGTTGTCTGGCAACCGCTCTCCAGTTGGCGTAATTGAACGTCGCAGTAAGGTAGCCTGAGCGATTATGGGAGTTTGCGCCTTCGGCGGGCGGGCGATGACGTCCGCCACTCTCCTGCGAGCCGCGGAGTATACGGGCTCCCGAATGCATGTTCAACCAGCCATCGGCAATACTTATATCATGGTATTTCTCCGGCGATAGCATCTGCGCCAGCGCCTTAGGATGACGCCGCGCGGCGGTTTCTGCTAACATCGACCCACGTTTTTTAACAGCGGCTACGAACATGAAGTTTGTCTCTTTTAATATCAATGGGCTGCGTGCCAGGCCTCATCAGTTGGCTGCAGTGATCGAGCAACATCAGCCGGATGTCATCGGTTTGCAGGAAACCAAAGTGCATGATGATGTCTTTCCGCTGGAGGATGTCGCCAAATTCGGGTATCACGTTTTCTATCACGGGCAAAAAGGCCATTACGGCGTTGCAATGCTGACCCGCAACACGCCGCTTGCCGTCAGACGCGGTTTTCCGACCGATGAAGAAGATGCCCAACGCCGCATTATCATGGCCGATCTTGAAACGCCGTTGGGAACGCTCACCGTCATCAATGGCTATTTCCCTCAGGGGGAAAGCCGTGACCATCCGGTCAAGTTTCCTGCCAAAACACGTTTTTATCAGGATCTGCAACACTACCTCGAACACCACCACAACGCGGAGCAACCGGTATTGATCATGGGGGATATGAACATCAGCCCCACCGATCTGGATATCGGGATCGGCGAAGATAGCCGCAAACGTTGGCTGCGAACCGGTAAATGCTCATTTTTACCGGAAGAGCGGGAATGGATGTTGCGTTTGCAGGACTGGGGGCTGGTCGACACATTCCGGGCCCAAAATCCGGAATGCCGGGATCGTTTTTCCTGGTTCGACTACCGTTCAAGCGGCTTCGATGACAACCGTGGGTTACGTATCGATCTCATCCTTGCCAGTCAACCGCTGGCCAGCCGCTGTAGCGCCACCGGGATCGACTACGCGATCCGTTCGATGGAAAAACCCTCGGATCATGCCCCGATATGGGCGGAGTTTGCCTTCTGACAAACAAAAAGGCTGCGGCATCGCTGCTGCAGCCTTTCAACCTTAACGTTAAGCGGTTACTGCTTGACGATACGCCATACCAGATTATTCGTACTCAGCCGCTGTTTATCTTCCGCGCACTGTAACAATACGCCTTCCGCCTTGACGACCGCGCCTTCCGAGTAACTTTGATTCTGATAAATACAACAGCGTATACAATTGGTGGCGTTTTGCTGGGCAGCGCCGTTACCATTTCCCCAGATCACCTGCGGCGGCACCGTGACGACCACGTCGGGATTAACCCGCGACGATCCAGTGCCGACAGTGGATGTGGTTGAGCTTACCGATGAAGAAACCGCGTGCGCCCACGTCGGCAACCCGATACACCCCGCCACCACTAATGATGTCATCAATACTCTCATGACTGTTGCTCCTTTGCCCTGGACGATGGCTTGCGCCGTTTTGCGGTTGCCCGTTTCGTCGGCGGCAACCCGCTGAACATACTCATATTACTCGTCTGTTGCGCTTGCTGAATCAGAGAATAGAGCGACTGCGTGAGCGGTTGCATGAAATCCTGATAACGGCAGCGTTTCTCGCTGATTTGCGTCAGCGTCGACTCCCAATGGGCAGTCATATCCGGGTGGGCGGCGCTGGGCGGCAAGGCATGAATAAGCGCTCTGCCCGCTTCCGTCGCGTGAATAGAACGCCCCTTCTTGAACAAAAATGCGCGTTTAAACAGCAATTCGATGATACCGGCTCGGGTCGCTTCCGTCCCCAAGCCATCCGTCGCCCGCAGAATTTTCTTCAAATCCTTATCCTGAACAAAGCGTGCGATACCGGTCATGGCGGACAGTAACGTGGCATCGGTGAATGGCCGTGGCGGCTGCGTCTGGCGATCGACCACCTCACCGCGTTCACACAACAGCGCATCGCCTTTGGAAACCACCGGCAACGGCGTACCTTCGTTGTCCTCATCCCGCTCTTTGCCGCCAAGCAGTGTCCGCCAACCGGCTTCAGCCAAAAACCGCGCCTTGGCCACAAACTTGCCGCCGGCAATCTCCAGTTCAATCACGCATTTACGGAATACCGCATCGGCGCAAAACTGCATCAGATACTGGCGGGCGACCAGCCCATAAACCTGGTTTTCCGATTCCGTCAGCGTAACGCGAGCGCTGCGTGCCGTAGGAATAATCGCGTGATGCGCATCCACCTTGCTGTCATCCCAACAACGATTACGGCGCTCACTATCCACGGCAGGCTGCGGCAGCATATCCGGCCGGTGCGCCGCAATCGCATTCATTACCGCCTGCCGCCCGGCGAAATGTTCTTCCGGCAGGTAGCGACAATCTGAACGTGGGTAGGTAATCAGTTTGTGGGTTTCATACAGTTTCTGGCAAATATCCAGCACTTGCTGTGCGCTCAGCCCATATCGTTTAGCCGCTTCTATCTGCAGCGCGGACAACGAATACGGCAACGGCGCAGTTTCTGATTCCCGTTTATCATTATACGCAATGACTTGCGCCGGCTGCCCTTCAATTCGACGCGCCACATGCTCCGCCAGTGGCCGATGCAGCAGCCGCCCTTCTTCATCCTGATAAGGCTCACAGGATTCGCTGGGTTGCCACATCGCGACGAAGCGCTCTTCCGCCGGTGTGACGATGTGCGCCTTAACTTCGAAGTAGTCGCGGGGCACAAAATTTTCTATTTCCTCGTCGCGCCGAACCACCAACCCCAGCACCGGCGTCTGCACCCGCCCCACCGACAATACGCCGTCATACCCGGCATTCCGCCCCAACAGCGTATACGCGCGGGTCATATTGATCCCGTACAACCAATCGGCGCGGGAACGGGCTAATGCCGACACGCACAGCGGGACAAATTCGCGGTTTTCACGCAGGCGCGAGATTGCGCGTTCCACCGCCTGGGGATTGAGATCGTTAATCAAACAACGGCGTACCTGGCCGCGTTTTTCTTCAGACAGCGCCAGATACTCCAGCACTTCATCCACCAGCAGTTGCCCTTCACGATCCGGGTCGCCGGCATGAACAATCTCATCGGCCTGCTTTAGCAGTTGCCCGATCGCCTTCAACTGCTTACTGACGGAAGGCCTCGGTTGCAACAGCCATTTCTGCGGCACGATGGGCAGATCCGCCAGCGTCCAGCGTGCATAGCGAGGATCGTAGCGCTCAGGCTCCGCCTGTTCCAGCAAATGCCCGACGCACCAAGTCACCACATCATGTTGCCCGCAGGCAATGAACCCTTCGCCACGTCGCTGCGGCTTGGGCAACACATCGGCGATAGCTCGGGCCAGGCTGGGTTTTTCGGCAATAAACAAACGCATGTGACACCGTAACGGAAAGCGGGATTTTACTGCCGCCATCTTCCACGTTCAGGAGGAAGATGGCATTGAGAACCGTCATAAATAACGATCAGAAATAACTGACAAATGTTTCAGTATTGGGGGGAGTCACGCTCGCGGGAGCCTTGAGCAGAGGAGTGCCAAGATAAAGGAAGCCGACGATCTCATCCTGAGCACGGCACCCAAAGGCTTCACGGACTACCGGATGATGCGTCCAGGCGCCGCTGCGCCAGATACCATTGAACCCCTGGGCCTGAGCCGCCATCTGCATGGCGTGCACCGCACACCCGGCGGAACCACCTGCTCCCAATGCGGGACTTTGGGATTATCCTCGCAATGCGCCACGACCGTAATGATCAACGGTGCGCGAAACGGCGCCTGACGGGCTTTTTCTACGCCGGCGTCATCCATGTTGTCTTGCTGCGCGGCACGAACCAATACCTCGCTGAAACGACCTAGCCCTTCGCTTTGAATAATGGAAAAACGCCACGGCTGCAGTGCACCATGATCCGGCGCCCGCATCCCTGCCCGAAGAATATTCTCCAGAATCGCCCCGGTCGGCGCCGGTGTGGTTAACCGGGATGCCGAACGACGATTCAACAGCAACTCAAGAGCCTCCATCACATCTCTCCTGTTAATGATCCAAGTGCCTGTCAAGGCAAGGTTGCGCGCCACGTTAGCACAGGTAGAAGTTTTGTTACAAGTTAGCCCGCGAGCCCTGCCGGTGCGGCGTTATAAATAGCTGACATTTACTGTTACGCTCATTAGGATACTAAACCGGTTTCCAGTAGACGGAGTTAACATGCGCACAATGTGGCGAATTTTCAGCGGATTATTCAAGTGGGGATGGCGCCTGCTGAATTTTATTCGCGAGTTTATCCTCAACCTGTTCCTGCTTGCCCTGATCCTCATCGCTGTCGGTATATACAGCCAGTTCAAAACCGCCCAGGTTGTCGAACCCACTCGCGGCGCCCTGCTGTTCGATCTGTCGGGGATCGTGGTGGACAAGCCGTCCATCAATAACAAATTACGCCAACTGGGTCGGGAATTCTTTGGCGTCGCGCCGAACCGCCGCCAGGAAAATTCGCTATTCGATATCGTCGATACCATCCGGCAGGCGAAAGACGACAACAACATTACCGGCATGGTGATGGATCTGTCTGATTTTTCTGGTGCCGATCAACCCTCGCTGCAATATATCGGCAAGGCATTGCGTGAATTCCGTGATGCGGGCAAGCCTATTTTCGCCATCGGCGATAACTTCACACAGGCGCAATACTACCTCGCCAGCTTCGCCAACAAGATCTACCTGACGCCGCAGGGCAATGTCGACCTGCACGGTTTCGCCACCAATAACCTCTATTACAAGACGTTGCTGGACAAACTCAAAGTCAGCACACATATCTTCCGGGTCGGGACGTACAAGTCCGCCGTCGAGCCGTTCATTCGCGACGACATGTCGCCTGCCGCGCGCGAGGCCGACAGCCGTTGGGTATCCCTACTCTGGCAAAACTACCTGAATACGGTAGCAGCCAACCGTCAGATCACCGCGCAACAACTCTTTCCCGGCGCCGACGGTTTGCTGAAAAACTTGCGTGCCGTGGAGGGTGATACGGCACGTTATGCACTTGAGAACAAGCTGGTGGATGAAGTAGCGACACGCCCGGCCATCGAACAATCGCTGGTCAAAGCATTCGGTTGGGATGCTAAAAACAAGAATTTCAACGCCACCAGCATTTATGACTATAAGCCGAATAATCCCGTCGCGGACAGCAACGAAATTGCCGTCATTTTCGCCAACGGTACAATCGTCGACGGCCCGGAGACGCCCGGATTCGTTGGCGGAGACACCACGGCGGATCAGATCCGCGAAGCCCGTCTGGATCCCAAAATCAAAGCGGTGGTGTTACGTGTCAATAGCCCTGGCGGCAGCGTTTCCGCCTCGGAATTGATCCGGGCGGAGCTGGCGGCGGTACGTCAGGCAGGCAAACCGGTCGTGGTATCCATGGGGGGAATGGCCGCATCCGGCGGTTATTGGATCTCAACGCCTGCCAGCGCCATTATTGCCAGCCCGAGCACATTGACGGGCTCCATCGGCATTTTTGGCGTACTGACTACGTTTGAGAACTCGCTGGATAGCGTCGGCGTGCATACGGATGGCGTCGCAACGTCGCCATTGGCCGATTTAGCCGAAACCAAAGGATTACCGTCCGAAACGGCGCAATTGATGCAAATCAACATCGAGCGTGGTTATAAAACCTTCGTCTCACTGGTCGCTCAGTCCCGTAAAAAAACACCGGAAGATGTGGATGCCATCGCACAGGGCCATGTCTGGATCGGTAGCGACGCCAAAGCTAACGGCCTGGTCGATCAGTTGGGCGATTTTGACGATGCGGTGAAAAAAGCAGCGGATCTGGCCGGTCTGGAGCACTATCAATTAAGCTGGTTCACTGAAAACGCCGATCTGTTTTCTGTGATGTTCAGCCAGATCAGAGGTTCGGTCTACGCCATGTTGCCCACAGCGCTGCAAGCTGCGCTGCCCGCACCGGCGGTTCGTCTGGCGGAAACCGTGCAGACACAGATTTCGGCGCTGAACGCCCTTAACGATCCACAAAATCGTTACGCACTTTGCCTGACCTGCGGCGAAGTTCGTTAACGCTTTTCACGCCCGGCCTTGGTGCCGGGCGATTTTTACAATAGGATCCCGAGTATTCGGGCCCTGATAACCGATACCTAATCCCATGCAAAGAAAATCCATTTATGTCGCCTATACCGGTGGAACCATCGGCATGCAACGTTCAGAACACGGCTATATTCCGGTGTCTGGTCATCTGCAACAGCAACTGGCGCAGATGCCGGAATTTCATCGTCCGGAGATGCCTGTATTCACCATTCATGAATATACGCCGCTGATCGATTCTTCCGACATGACACCATCGGACTGGCAATCGATCGCCGATGATATTCGTCAGCATTACGACGAATATGATGGCTTCGTTATTCTGCATGGTACCGATACCATGGCGTTTACCGCCTCTGCACTCTCGTTCATGCTGGAAAATTTGTCCAAACCGGTCATTGTGACGGGGTCACAAATCCCGCTCGCCGAACTGCGATCCGACGGCCAAACCAACTTGCTGAACGCGCTCTATGTCGCCGCCAACTACCCCGTCAATGAAGTCAGCCTGTTTTTCAACAACAAGTTGCTGCGCGGCAATCGCACAACCAAAGCGCACGCAGACGGTTTTGATGCCTTTGCTTCCCCTAATTTTCCGCCCTTGTTGGAAGCCGGCATCCACATTCGCCGCATCACACCTCCCGCTCAGACCATTGAGCAGAGCACGCTGCTCGTCCACCCCATCACACCCCAGCCTATCGGCGTTGTCACCATCTATCCCGGCATTTCCGCCGATGTGGTGAGCAACTTTCTGCTTCAACCGGTAAAAGCGCTAATACTGCGTTCCTATGGCGTAGGGAACGCGCCGCAAAGCAGTGGACTACTGAACGAACTACGCCAGGCTTATGACCGCGGCATCGTGGTGGTCAATCTGACGCAATGTATCTCTGGGCGAGTCAATATGGGGGGATATGCAACCGGTAATGCTCTCGCTCAGGCAGGGGTTATCAGTGGCTTCGACATGACGGTTGAAGCCGCGCTGACGAAACTGCATTATTTGTTGAGCAGAAATGATCTCTCGCCGGATGAAATTCGCCAGCTTATGCAGCAGAATCTGCGCGGTGAATTGAGCGACAACGATTGATTTTGCGGAACTCATCGACAAACCGGGTATGGGATAAACAGAATGAACAAGGCTCTGCTCCTTATTGATGTGCAAAACGACTTCTGCCCCGGCGGCGCACTCGCCGTCGCCGACGGCGATCGCGTGGTCGACGTTGCAAATCTGGCGATAGACGCCGCGATAAAAGCCAATATCACCGTGATTGCCAGCCAGGACTGGCATCCGGCGAATCATCGCAGTTTTGCCGTGAACTCAGGAACGGAGATCGGAGCAATGGGCGATCTCGACGGGTTAACGCAAATTTGGTGGCCGGTTCACTGTGTTCAAAACCAACCTGGCGCGGAGTTTCATCCCCGACTGAACCAAAATGCGATTGAATGGGTAGTGCGTAAAGGGGTTCAGCCTGATATCGACAGCTACAGCGCCTTTTTCGACAACGGCCACCGCGCCAGTACCGGCTTGCACGACTGGCTCCATCGCCGCCGCATCACCCAATTAACCATCATCGGGCTGGCGACAGATTACTGTGTCAAATATACCGTACTGGATGCTCTGGAATTGGGTTATCAAACCGAGGTACTGGTCGATGGTTGTCGCGGCGTCAATCTGCACCCAAACGACAGCCAGAACGCGCTGAACGAGATGTCGCAACGTGGCGCTACGCTGATTGATTTGGCGCATTTCATCAATGCCCCCGCCTGACGCGGTACCGCAGCTCGGGTATTTCCGCTGAAAAGTGATGAAGAACCATACCGGTAGAATCCATTCGGACTTATTGCGCCGCTCTGTCGACATACTGCGTTCAACCCGCATTCACTCCCCGTCGCGCCGCTGGATGCTACCGTTCTTTTATGGCTTGAGCCTGGCGATCGTCTCCCCGGCAAAACGTTGTTTGAGCTCCTGCTTACTCTTCATCTCGATTTCGCCCTGGGTATTGATGGTCATATGATCGGCTTCCGTATTGTGGCGAGATTGCCACAACATCACTGCCTGCAAGGCATTTTCTTTCTGTTCCGCGCTGAGCGCGACGCCATCCGGCCACTTGCCCAGTTCAACCGCCGTAACAAGCCGCTGATAAATCTCCGGAGTCATGACGCTAATTAAGTCATCAATGTGCATATTTTTTCCAGATATTGATTAATTCGAGCTGAAACGTTTCAATCCAATGATTCATTGAAAACTCTTAACCATCAGTCTGCTGATTATTTTCCGCATCAACAAAGCTGAGTGATGCAGAGTTAACGCAGTAGCGCTCACCGGTCGAATCCTGCGGGCCATCTGGGAATACATGTCCAAGGTGGGCATCACAGTGGCCGCAACGGATTTCAATACGGTGCATATGATGAGAATAGTCGTCCAGATAACGCACCGACTCGGTAGTACAAGGTTGATCAAAGCTGGGCCAGCCACACCCGGAGTCATATTTGTGCATCGACTCAAAGAGCGGTTGATGGCAACACAAACAGTGGTAAACGCCGGTACGCCGGTTATGAAGCAACTTGCCGGTGAAGGGTGCTTCGGTACCGCGTTGCTGGGTGACATAGCGCTGTATCTCCGTTAACGTCTCAGGATTACGCTGATTCAGGGGTAATTTAGTCATGTTATTCGCACCGTAAACAAAAAGTTTCACCTGATGAATACAACGAATAAACATAACAAAAAATTAACACACCAGCAGCTTGTTTCCCCTTGCACACAGGCAACGCAGCCATAAGCATCCTTAATTGTGATATCGGTCACAATTAGGTAACGGACAAGTGTTCTAATAGCCGCCTATTCCTCATATCATTGTCGCAGCACTTTAGTTAGGCTGATTGCTATTGATCGTGCAATTGTTGGGCAGGCTTTTGACTTACAGCAACTATTGACTCGATTCCGCTTGACGCTCAGTAAGGTTTTTGTAATTTTACAACCAACCTTTTATTCACTAACCAATAGCTGGTGGAATATATGACTATCAAAGTAGGTATCAACGGATTTGGCCGTATTGGCCGTATTGTTTTCCGCGCTGCGCAAGAACGTTCTGACATCGAAATCGTTGCAATCAACGATCTGTTGGACGCGGAATACATGGCGTACATGCTGAAATATGACTCTACTCATGGACGTTTCAACGGCACGGTTGAAGTGAAAAATGGCAATCTGGTCGTTAACGGCAAAACTATCCGTGTTACCGCAGAAAGAGATCCGGCTAGCCTGAAATGGAACGACGTTGGCGTTGATGTGGTTGCTGAAGCAACCGGTATTTTCCTGACTGACGAAACCGCACGCAAACACATTCAGGCTGGTGCCAAGAAAGTTGTTCTGACGGGTCCGTCCAAAGACAATACCCCGATGTTCGTAATGGGTGTTAACCACACCGCTTACGCTGGTCAGGATATCGTTTCCAACGCATCTTGTACCACTAACTGCCTGGCGCCGCTGGCGAAAGTCATCAACGACAAATTCGGCATCGTTGAAGCGCTGATGACTACCGTTCACGCCACCACCGCTACTCAGAAAACCGTTGACGGCCCGTCTCACAAAGACTGGCGCGGCGGTCGCGGCGCGTCCCAGAACATTATCCCGTCCTCTACCGGTGCTGCCAAAGCGGTAGGTAAAGTTATCCCTGCGCTGAACGGCAAACTGACCGGTATGGCGTTCCGTGTTCCGACGCCGAACGTATCCGTGGTTGACCTGACTGCACGTCTGGAAAAACCGGCTACATACAAAGAAATCTGTGAAGCCATCAAAGCCGCGTCCGAAGGCGAATTGAAAGGCGTGCTGGGTTACACAGAAGACGACGTTGTATCTACCGATTTCAACGGCGAAAAACTGACTTCCGTATTCGACGCCAAAGCCGGTATCGCACTGAGCGACACGTTTGTGAAACTGGTTTCCTGGTACGACAACGAAACCGGTTATTCCAACAAGGTTCTGGATCTGATCGCCCACATCTCCAAATAATGGCGTGATGATGAGACGATGATAAAAGGGCGACGATGTCGCCCTTTTGCTTATCTGCAGGTCTAACTTCACTTTAATAAGGCAAGACCCCATATCATGAACGACAGCATCTATTCGCTTCCTATCATCGACACTATTACCGCTCATATCAGTCAACGTCAGTTAGATCAGCTACCGCTGATCGTCGTCGAACACCCGAAAGTTCGTGCTGCCGTCGCCCTACAGGGGGCGCACCTGCTTAGCTGGCAACCCCAGGGCGAAGCGCCGGTACTGTGGATCAGCGAGAATACGCCATTTGAAGATGGCGTAGCTATTCGCGGCGGCGTCCCCATTTGTTTCCCTTGGTTTGGCCCGGTATCCCAGCCCAACCACGGTTTCGGCCGACTGTTGCCGTGGGAGTTCACCGCACACAGCGAGGATGAGCACGGCGTTACCCTCTCCTTCACATTGCGTGATACCGAGCAAACCCGGCAAGCTTGGCCGCATGAATTCACCGTGATAGCGCGTTTCCACTTGAGCCAGTCCGAATGTCATATGGAGTTGGAAGCACACGGCAATTACAGCATTACCAGCGCGCTGCATACCTATTTCCAGATTGGTGACATCGGCAAAATCAGTGTCAGTGGGCTGGGAGATACGTTCATCGACAAAGTGAATGGCGGTAATACTGATGTCCAACAGGGTGATTTGGTCTTTACGGATCGGACGGATCGTATTTATACACACCCCTCGTCCATTAGCCGCATTCAGGATCCGGTACTAAACCGCACCATTGAAGTGCATCACCACCACCATAGCGATGTCGTTGCCTGGAACCCAGGTGCTGATCTGGCGAAAACCATCAGCGATATGACCGAAGCGGGCAGCCGAACCTTCGTTTGCGTGGAAACCGCCAAAGTTACTCAGCCGTTTGTCGCCACGACCCAGGCCCCGGCCCGTCTGGCCACTACGATCCGTATCAATAAGTGATGAAATAATGGCTGGCGAACGCCAGCCATGACCGAGAAACACCGCCGAAGCGATTACACGATATCCAGCGGCATCTTGCGGCGAGGCGCGGGAAACGCCTGTTCCAATAGCGCAAGCGCCTCATCGTTCAGCGTCACCGACATAGCAGCGGCATTCTCCCTGACATGAGCTACCGAGCTGGCTTTAGGGATCGCGATCACACCGGGATGACGAATCGCCCATGCCAGTAAAACGTGTGCCGGCGTCAGCCCATACTGCTCTGCAACACGAACGATGGCTGAATTCCCGAATAGGTTGTTGCGTAATGTTCCGGCCTGCGCTAACGGGCAATAAGCCATCACCGGCAGCTGGTGTTGCCGACACCAGGGCAGCAAATCATACTCAATGCCCCTGGACGCTAAGTGATACAGAACCTGATTCGTCTGACAGTGGCCTCCCCCCTGATATTCCCAAAGTTCCTGCATGTCATCCACATCCAGGTTAGAGACGCCCCAATGCCGAATCTTCCCCTGACGCTGTAACTTCTCCATGGCGGCAATGGTGTCCGGCAAGGGAATGCCGCCACGCCAGTGCAACAAATATAAATCGATGTAATCCGTTCGTAAGCGCTTCAGACTGCGCTCGCAAGCGGCTTCGGCTTTAGCGCCGCCCGCGTTGTGCGGATAAACCTTCGACACCAGAAACACCGAATCGCGCCGGCCGCAAATCGCTTCGCCGACCACCACTTCAGCGCCGCCTTCCGCATACATTTCCGCCGTATCGATAAGCGTCATCCCCTGCTCGATGCCGGCTTGTAGCGCCCTAACCTCATCAGCGCGCCGGCCAGCCTGCTCCCCCATAAACCAGGTTCCCTGACCTATAGCCGGTATGCTTACCCCACAGGGGAACGTTACCTTTTTGCTTGTCATCTGTCGCACACTCCTGTTTTCCATCAGGGTAACAGCGCTGCCGCGCCTTATTAACGTGCAAATGAAGTGAGCAGCCCTCTTTTTGTGCACCACTTGCACCATAAAAAAGCGTTATACCTCAGAAGCGATAGCTGACCCCGCCGCCCAACATCAGATGATAGCTTTTATCCACCATCGGGCTGTTTTTGATGTCGTCAGACAACAACACATAACGGCCGTTCAGCCAGGCGTTCCAGTTCTCCGTCAACCGGTAGCCCACATTTAGCTCCGCATAAGGCGACCAGCTATCATCGGGTTGATAGCGCGAGAGTCCCGACCGTACAGACTCATCGCCGGTAATGCCATAGTAGTAGCGATTCTGGTTTTCACTGGACCAAACCACGCCCATGCCAGGCGTCAGGCTCCAGTTGCCTGTCGTGATGCGATACAAATAGGCGGAATCCCACTCCAGGCCGTTGCTGTAATCCAGAGTATCGCCGGTTAGCGAGGTGCGGAACGTGCCCCAATTCGCCTCGTGCTGATATGCCAATCCCGCCATCAATGTTCCCCGACGACGGTCAAGTTGCTGCAAACGGCTGTCGCTGCTATCCCCGGGTTTGAAACCGAGTGGCGAATAACGAGCGGTCAACGATAGCTTGTCCTGCTCATCGCGCCATAGGTAATAACCACCTTCCAGACCACGAAAGTACACATACTGGCTGTCATAATTAAGCAGCGGAAATGGATAGACGTGGCCATTATCGCCGCGATAAACCGATGTTTGCCCTATAACCCCCGCCCCTAGTGCGATCTCGTCCGCAAAAGCCGCAGACATGCCTGTCGTTCCGGTGGCCACAGCCGTTAGAAAAAGTAATGAATACTGTTTCACGATTTCTGCTCCTGTTCAGTGTTGCGTCGTATTGCGTTGACACCGAGCCATGCCTGGTGCGAGTGCCGGAGTCATACCCAAGTCACATTAATACGAAATATACCTACGTTATAACGATTTTATCTTCCGCCGATAACGCCTTTATCGGCGCGACCCACAAGCATATCGCACCAGATTACGCGCCGGGTTTGCAAAGTGAGTCCTTGAAATATCTTAAAAATACGTTGTAAGAATGGAGGAAATTTTATGGATGCAAACTACGCTTTAACCTAAGGGGATGGCTGACCACTGAATCCAGCGCAGATGAACGGTTGATAACAAATCCCGATACCACAAGTTGGCATAAGGGTTGCTGTATTCAGAGGGAAGTGCTTCTTCCGGGAGAGCATCCATTACACGGGCAGTACACATACCATTCGCTCTCTAACTCTGTGTTAATCGACGAAGGACGGGCATCGTTATGAACATATTTGATCATTACCGTCAGCGTTACGACGCTGCCAAGGATGAAGAATTCACCTTGCAGGAGTTCCTTACCATCTGCCAGCAGGATCGTAGCGCTTACGTGAATGCCGCAGAGCGGTTGTTGATGGCTATCGGTGAGCCCATTATGGTGGACACTGCCCAGGAACCGCGTCTGTCTCGGTTATTTTCCAACCGGGTAATCGCCCGCTACCCTGCGTTTGAAGAGTTTTACGGAATGGAGGAGGCTATCGAGCAGATCGTGTCCTACCTGAAGCACGCGGCGCAGGGGCTTGAAGAAAAGAAACAGATTCTTTATCTGCTGGGGCCGGTGGGCGGCGGCAAGTCCTCATTGGCCGAGCGCCTTAAAGCGTTGATGCAACGGGTGCCGATTTATGTGCTGAGCGCCAATGGCGAGCGCAGCCCTGTGAATGACCATCCGTTCAGCCTGTTCAACCCTCAGGAAGATGCCTCCATTCTGGAAAAAGAATATGGCGTTCCCCGCCGTTACCTCGGCACGATCATGTCGCCCTGGGCCGCCAAGCGACTGCAGGAGTTTGGCGGCGATATTACCAAGTTCCGCGTCGTCAAAGTCTGGCCGTCGATTCTGGCTCAACTGGCCATCGCCAAAACCGAGCCCGGCGACGAAAACAATCAGGATATTTCTGCGCTGGTCGGCAAAGTCGATATTCGAAAATTGGAACATTTTGCACAAAACGATCCCGATGCCTACGGATACTCCGGCGCGTTGTGCCGGGCCAACCAGGGCATTATGGAATTCGTGGAAATGTTCAAGGCACCGATCAAAGTGCTTCATCCGTTGCTGACCGCCACACAGGAAGGGAACTATAACGGCACCGAAGGCATCGCTGCCCTGCCATTCAATGGCATCATCCTCGCCCACTCCAACGAATCGGAATGGGTGCAATTCCGTAACAACAAAAACAACGAGGCCTTCCTCGACCGTGTCTATATCGTCAAGGTGCCTTACTGCCTGCGCGTGTCCGAAGAAGTCAAAATCTACGATAAGCTGCTGACAAACAGCGAATTGTGCCGTGCGCCCTGCGCTCCCGGAACGTTAGAAACGCTGGCGCGTTTCTCTATTCTTTCGCGGTTGAAAGAACCGGAAAACTCCAGCATCTATTCGAAGATGCGGGTTTATGACGGCGAAAGCCTCAAGGACACCGACCCGAAAGCGAAGTCCTATCAGGAATATCGCGACTATGCCGGCGTTGACGAAGGCATGAAAGGGCTTTCTACCCGGTTTGCCTTCAAAATTCTGTCGCGTGTTTTCAACTTTGATCACGGCGAGGTGGCAGCCAACCCGGTACATCTGTTCTACGTGCTGGAACAGCAAATCGAGCGCGAGCAATTTCCGCAGGACGTGTCAGAGAAATATCTGGAGCATCTGAAAGGGTATCTGATTCCCAAGTATGCGGAATTTATCGGTAAAGAAATTCAAACTGCCTATCTGGAATCCTATTCCGAGTACGGACAGAATATTTTCGACCGTTACGTTACCTACGCCGACTTCTGGATTCAGGATCAGGAGTACCGCGATCCGGATACCGGTCAACTTTTTGACCGCGAGTCACTGAACGCTGAACTGGAGAAAATTGAAAAACCGGCGGGCATCAGCAACCCGAAAGATTTCCGTAACGAGATTGTCAATTTCGTGCTGCGCGCTCGGGCTAACAATAACGGCCGCAATCCGAACTGGACCAGCTACGAAAAACTGCGCACGGTCATTGAGAAGAAAATGTTCTCAAACACCGAAGAATTGCTGCCGGTGATTTCGTTTAATACCAAGACGTCAACGGAAGAACAGAAGAAACACGACGACTTTGTTGATCGCATGATGGAAAAAGGCTACACCCGCAAACAGGTGCGCTTGCTCTGCGAGTGGTATCTGCGCGTGAGGAAGTCGTCCTGATGCAACACATCGGCAGACAACGTCGTTTGGGGGAAACATGGCCTATTTCATTGATCGGCGATTAAACGGTAAAAACAAAAGCGCGGTGAACCGCCAGCGCTTTTTGCGCCGGTATAAATCGCAGATAAAACAATCGATTGCCGAGGCCATCAACAAGCGTTCGGTAACCGATGTGGATAACGGGGAATCGATTTCGATCCCCAATTCGGATATCAGTGAGCCGATGTTCCATCAAGGCCGTGGCGGCGTGCGTCACCGGGTTCACCCCGGTAACGATCATTTTGTACAAAACGACAAAATTGAGCGGCCACAAGGCGGCGGTGGCGGAGGAGGTTCAGGCCAGGGGGATGCCGGTCAGGATGGCGAGGGACAGGATGAGTTCGTCTTTCAGATTTCGAAGGATGAATACCTTGACCTGCTGTTTGAAGATCTGGCGCTGCCGAACCTGAAAAAAACCGAGCACCGTCAATTGAATGAATACAAAACACATCGTTCGGGATACACCTCTAACGGGGTTCCCGCCAATATCAGTGTGGTGCGTTCGTTGCAAAACTCGTTGGCTCGCCGCATGGCCATGACCGCAGGGAAGCGGCACGAACTGCATCATCTGGAAGAAGAACTGGTACAGCTGGAAAATACAGAACCAGCCCAGCTGCTTGAAGAGGAGCGCATCCGGCAGGAAATTACCGAATTACGCCAACGTATCGCCAGCGTGCCGTTCATTGATACCTTTGATCTTCGTTATAAAAATTATGAACGTAGACCTGAACCATCCAGCCAGGCCGTTATGTTCTGTCTGATGGATGTGTCCGGCTCAATGGATCAGGCAACGAAGGATATCGCCAAACGTTTCTATATCCTGCTGTACCTGTTCCTGAGCCGTACCTACAAAAATGTGGAGGTGGTGTACATTCGCCACCATACGCAAGCAAAAGAAGTAGATGAACAGGAGTTTTTCTACTCACAAGAAACCGGCGGAACCATCGTATCCAGCGCCTTAAAACTGATGGAGGAGGTAATTAAAGAGCGCTATGACCCCACGCAATGGAATATTTACGCCGCACAGGCATCGGATGGCGACAACTGGGCTGATGACTCGCCGCTGTGCCGCGAACTGCTGACAACCCATATCTTGCCGGTCGTTCGTTACTACAGCTATATCGAGATCACCCGGCGTTCACATCAGACACTGTGGCGTGAATATGAAATATTACGGGAACAGTACGAGAATTTCGCTATGCAGCATATTCGTGATCAGGAAGATATCTACCCAGTCTTTCGCGAGCTTTTTCATAAACAAACGGCTAATGCGTAATCTCCGCACTATCCCAACATCAGCCAGCGCTTGCTGGCTGATATTTTTTTAATGATGGGACAATCCCTGAATCTGAATCATCGTCAGATTACCGGTAAATACTGCACCGGTATCAATGTAATAGAGATTCAGGAAACGTAAGGGACGAAGTACCGGCGTGTGTCCAAAGATAAACAGATCGGCGCCGTTAATCGAGGCGCCGACGCCTCTGGTGGCTTCACTGATACGGCTGCGATTCCACACGACTCGTTGAGCATCAATCGGCTTATCGAATGCATAGTCATGTCCGGGATAATCGGCATGTGCAATCACATAACGACGATCACCCGAATTCACTTCAATCACCAGCGGCAACCGCGCAGTTTCCTCCAACAAGATTTGCGCACGATGCATTGGCGTATCATTCAGTTGAAAAAACCAGCCGCCGCCGTTATTCAACCAATGATCGCGCGATGTCTCGTGTTTAGATCCAACAATCGCCATCTGCTCATGATTTCCCTGCACTGCCCGGAACCATTTCTGCGTTATCAATTCGAGACACTCCAGATTGTGTGTTCCCCTATCGATTAAATCACCAACGGAAATCATCAAATCCTGCTCCTTTTCAAACTGGCATGACGCCAGTTTGCTCGTAAATAGCGGATAACATCCGTGCAGATCACCTACGACATAAATATTGCGCCAGTCGGTGCCATCAATTCGCAGATAAAGGCTCATGCTTTCCCCCGTACCGGCTTCACTCGCCGTATCAGTCGATCACCGTGCACACTCCGTTGCGCTGACCTCTGATGTAAGTATTGCCCACCTTTTAATTAAAGGGCTTATTATTTCAAAAAATCACAACTGAATTTTCCCACAGTTAAAAACAAGTGACATTCAAAAAGATGTATTTAAAATGCAATATAAATATCACCACTCGGGATTGCACTATGGATCTAACAAAATTTAAGCATCAACATGAAATCATTCTGGATAACATCTCGGCACTACGTTCACTCAGTAAAATGGGCGTGACGATTCACGCCCATGAGATAGCGAAACTTATCGTCAGCATGAGCTCAACCATCAAACTGCATCTTTCGGCTGAGGATCGCGTTCTCTACCCGTTATTACAGCAGCATAGGGATTCGGAACTGAATAAAATGGGGAAGCGCTACCAGGAAGAAATGACCAAGATTGCCGCTGAATACGACGTGTTTTCCCGCCGCTGGAACACCGCCGCCAGCCTGACGGATCAGGATGATGCGTTTCGTCAGGACGCCAACCGGGTACTGCGCAATATCTACGAGCGCATGAGCCGGGAAGATCACGATTTCTATCCCACCATTGAATCGATCGAATAAACCGGCGGCACGATATGACCGGATAAATGGAATAACGCAGTGTGGTGCCGTATCCACACGGCACCAGAAAACACAGACGATCTAGAGATAGCGGAAATACGAAAGATCGTCGGATTCGATATCCGGTGTTTTCGCCGAAATAATATCCGCCAGCAATTGACCGGAACCACAAGACATCGTCCACCCTAATGTACCGTGGCCGGTATTGAGGTACAGATTTTGCAACGGCGACCGGCCCACCAACGGCGTACCATCCGGCGTCATCGGGCGTAACCCCGTCCAAAAAACCGCCTGTTCGATAGGGCCGCAGTGCGGATACAAATCGCGGACTACTTTCTCCAGCGTCTGACGCCGTTTGGGATTGAGTGAAAGATCAAATCCGGCGATTTCCGCCATCCCGCCGACACGAATGCGTCGGTCAAAGCGAGTGATGGCAACCTTGAATGTTTCATCCAGCACCGTCGATACCGGGGAGCCTGCCTCATCCTCCAATGGGATGGTTAATGAATATCCTTTTAATGGATAGACCAGGATAGAAAACCATGTCGCCAGCAACGCCGTAGAGTAAGAACCACAGGCGACGACATATGCATCGGCAACGATTTTTTCGCCATTGCAATACACCCCCGCGATACGATTCCCCTCAACGTCCAGACGCTGTACCTCCACACCAAAGCGAAAAGTGACGCCAGCATCCGCCGCCATCTGCGCCAACTGTCGGGTAAATAGCTGACAATCACCGGTTTCATCGTGCGGCAGCCGCAACCCTCCCGTCAGCTGATGGCGAACAGCGGCCAAAGCCGGTTCGACTGAGGAGAGTTCATCCGACTCCAACAGTTGATAGGGCACGCCGGCCTCTTTCAGCACAGCAATATCACGCTGTGCGTTTTCAAACTGCTGCGGAGTACGAAACAACTGCAACGTTCCCCCCTGACGGCCCTCATAGGCGATCCCTGTTTTATCTCGCAACTGTTGGAGACAATCACGGCTATATTCGGCCAAACGAACCATTCGCGCTTTGTTGATCTGGTAATGTGCATCATCGCAATTCAGCAACATTTGCCACATCCAACGCAACTGAGCCGTTGTGAAATCAGGACGAATAGCTAAAGGCGCATGCCGCTGAAATAGCCATTTAACCGCTTTTAATGGGATACCCGGCGCTGCCCATGGCGCAGAATAGCCGGGAGAAATCTGGCCTGCATTGGCCGCGCTGGTTTCCTGCGCCGGCTCTGCTTGCCGGTCAATTACCGTGACATTATGTCCCGACTGACTCAGGTACCAGGCAGTACTGACGCCAATCACCCCACTCCCTAATATCACCACGTTCATTATTACTGTTCTCCCATACTCTTCCGCCAAACCCGCGAAATATGCTGCATAAAGCCACTCATACCAAAATAAAAGACTACTTTAGCATTTGGCTATTAATTGTCATCCGTCGAGATATAGCTTTTATTTATTATGAGAGAACAATGCGGGCACGTAAGATGAAATGCTCAACCATGACGAAATGTTTCATCCAAGCTACCGATTTCACACCACTTTTCCCATATTGGGCTACGATTTAAATAGGCTGGCGCCAACATGATGGCGCTGGCGGTAATAGTGAGGTGCGCTGATGGCTATATCGATTGATGACCGGGTGACAAACCCACAACGTCTGAATGATGGACCAGACTGGACATTCGATCTACTGCAAATCTATCTGGATGAAATAGATCGGGTTGCCAAACTGTACCGGCTGAATACCTATCCTCATCAGATTGAAGTCATTACTTCCGAGCAAATGATGGACGCCTACTCCAGTATCGGGATGCCCATCAACTATGCTCACTGGTCCTTTGGGAAAAAGTTCATTGAAACCGAGCAACGTTATAAGCATGGACACCAAGGACTGGCTTATGAAATTGTAATTAATTCAAATCCTTGTATCGCCTACCTGATGGAAGAAAATACCATGCCGATGCAGGCGCTGGTTATGGCACATGCCTGTTACGGCCATAATTCCTTTTTCAGAGGCAACTATCTGTTCCGCAGTTGGACGGATGCCAGTTCCATCATTGATTATCTGTTATTCGCCAGACAATACATTGCACAGTGCGAAGAGCGTCACGGCGTAGATGAAGTAGAACGACTGCTCGACTCTTGCCATGCCTTGATGAACTACGGTGTAGACCGTTACAAACGCCCGCAGAAGATCTCGCTGGAAGAGGAAAAATTGCGCCAGAAAAGCCGCGAGGCCTATCTGCAAAGCCAGGTGAATGAACTGTGGCGGACTTTGCCGCGTAAAGAGCAGGAAAATACGCAGGAAAAATCACGCCGTTTCCCTCAGGAGCCGCAAGAAAACCTGCTTTATTTTATGGAAAAGAACGCACCGTTACTGGAACCATGGCAGCGGGAAATGCTGCGTATCGTGCGTAAAATCAGCCAATATTTCTATCCGCAAAAACAGACTCAAGTCATGAACGAAGGATGGGCAACCTTCTGGCACTACACTATCCTCAACCATCTGTATGATGAGGGGAAACTCTCCGATCGCTTCATGCTCGAATTTCTGCACAGCCACACCAATGTGGTATATCAACCACCGTATAACAGCCCTTATTACAGTGGCATCAATCCCTATGCGTTAGGCTTTGCCATGTTCCAGGATATCAAGCGGATTTGCCAGTATCCGACCGATGAAGATCGCTACTGGTTCCCAGATATTGCTGGCAAAGATTGGCTTGATACTCTGCACTTCGCCATGCAGAACTTCAAAGACGAAAGCTTTATCAGCCAGTTTCTATCACCTAAGGTCATGCGGGACTTCCGGCTGTTCACTGTGTTGGATGACGACCACAATAACTATCTGGAAATCGCGGCAATACATGATGAGAAGGGGTATCAGAAAATACGACAGGAACTCTCGGCTCAATATAATTTGAGTAATATCGAACCGAATATTCAGGTCTGGAATGTGGATTTACGCGGCAACCGTTCGCTGACGCTGCGCTATGTGCCGCAACAGCGTACCCCCTTGGATAAAAGCAGCAGCGAAGTCATGAAGCACGTACACCGGCTGTGGGGATTTGATGTCTATATGGAACAGGTTAATGAAGATGGCAGCATAGAACTGATAGATCGCTGCCCATCCCGCAGCAGCAATCCCTGATAGGAACGGGATATCACATAAAACGGGTAGCCAACTGGCTACCCGTTTTATTTAGCGACGGCCTTCCGCCAGATCTTTGGGAATGGCATTCTGCATTCCGTGCCAGATTGAACCACTCTCTTTACCATATTGGCGAATAGCATCAGGCACTTGTTCATAAAGTCCTTCCCGGCTCAGCGACTCAAGACGGCGATAGAACGACAAGGCCACTTTACGTGCATCCTGATTAGAAAAATAGTAACGTCCAACCCGGATATAAAGCCCTTTCAAGCCATTAATGATCAAACCGTAAATCGGATTGCCGGAGGCAAAGGCCAATCCACGGAAGATGTTGTAATCCAGTTCGGCATACGCATCGGACGTATCCTGAACAGATTCAGCTATCTTAAGTATTTCTGCCGATTTGGCAGGGTGAAGCCTAACGGCCGTGCGAATAAAAATACCGGCAATATTCGTGCGAACCGCCAGCAGATTATCTATCAGTTGAGGAACACTATCATGATCAAGCCGCGCCAGTGTCTCCAGAATATTGAGACCTGATGTTTCCCAAAAATTGTTGATTTTGGTTGGCTTACCATGCTGAATCGTCAACCAGCCATCACGGGAAAGGCGCTGTAGCACCTCACGTAACGTGGTACGGGTGACGCCAATCAACTCGGACAGTTCTCGTTCTGCCGGAAGAATGGAGCCAGGAGGAAAACGATTATTCCAGATACTTTCAATAATATACTCTTCCGCGAATCCCGCCGGACTTTGCGCCTTAATAACCATAAGTTTATATTCCGTAGCGATGTTTACCAATGAAAGTCAACATCATCATACCAAACGAACCCTACATGACATAGCATAGAAGAACCTTAGCGTCTCAATTCGACATAAAAACTGTGACTAAAGACAATTCCTTTCAGACATAATCGAATATACTGCGCGATTTGCTATAAATTCCTCTAAACACGCTTTAGATTGTTAAACAATATTAACGATAAGGAAAAAACACTACGATGTTGGACCTACCTGCTCACCGTATTATCCTCAAAAATTTCCTTGGCAATGCCCCCGACTGGTACAAGCTCGCCATACTCTCGTTCCTGATTATCAACCCTTTGATTTTTCTATTCGTAAGCCCACTTTTGGCAGGCTGGCTACTCGTCATTGAGTTCATATTTACTCTTGGCATGGCACTGAAATGCTACCCCCTGCAACCGGGTGGATTACTCGCCCTGGAGGCTATTTTCTCTGGCATGACCGCCCCAGATCAAGTATGGCGTGAAATCACAAATAATATTGAAGTGTTATTATTGCTGGTATTCATGGTGGCAGGCATTTATTTCATGAAACAGCTCTTACTGTTCGCCTTTACCCGCCTACTCCTGAATATCCACTCAAAAGTCAGATTATCTTTGGCTTTTTGTCTCGCCGCTGCATTTCTTTCAGCATTTCTTGATGCCTTAACAGTCATCGCTGTAATTATCAGCGTTGCCGTCGGCTTTTATGAAATCTATCACCGTTATGCCTCGGCCCAAGGCGAACATGTCGATATCAGTGACGATAGCGCAATGCGAAGCGAGGAACATCGTAAAGCACTGGAACAATTCCGCGGATTCCTACGTAGTCTGCTAATGCATGCGGGCGTCGGTACTGCATTGGGAGGGGTGATGACCATGGTTGGCGAGCCGCAAAATCTGATCATCGCCAAAAGTGCTGGTTGGGATTTCATCAATTTTTTCCTTCGCATGAGCGCCGTTACCGTACCGGTTCTGATATCCGGAATAATTATTTGCATTATTGTCGAGCGCTATAAGTGGTTCGGTTACGGTATCACTCTGCCAGCAGCGGTGCGCAACGTTCTGGAAGAGTATGACCATTCTGTGACGGTCAAACGCAGCCGACAGGAGAGAGCCAAACTGGTCGTTCAGGCGATTGTCGGCTTATGGCTTATCATTGCGTTGGCGTTCCATCTGGCGGAAGTCGGGCTGATCGGATTGTCGGTCATCATTCTTACGACATCATTCTGCGGCATTACTGATGAACACGCTCTCGGTAAATCTTTTCAGGAAGCGCTGCCATTTACTGCCCTATTGACCGTTTTTTTCACCGTAGTCGCCGTGATTATTGATCAACACCTGTTTACTCCCATCATTGAGTTTGTATTACAAGCATCTGAACACTCTCAACTGGGAATGTTCTATTTGTTTACCGGGCTGCTATCTTCTATTTCGGATAACGTTTTCGTCGGTTCCGTCTACATTAATGAAGCACGCAATGCTTATGTATCCGGCAACATCAGTTTGCAACAGTATGAACTGTTGGCCGTGGCCATCAACACCGGAACCAATCTCCCCTCAGTCGCCACCCCTAATGGGCAAGCGGCATTTCTGTTTCTGCTGACATCAGCCGTTGCCCCCCTGATTCGTCTCTCATACGGCCGGATGGTCTGGATGGCGTTACCTTATACCCTGGCCATGACACTCGTGGGACTACTCTGCGTCGAACTGACGCTGGTACCATCCACTGAATATTTACAATCCATACAGTGGTTGCAATTACCGGAGATTACACACGCTGCCGGGCATTAATCGTTACAATTCGTGTATAGTAAGGGCGAAATTGGTCCACCCTCTGGCGTTTACGCACAGAAAGCGTTAAAAACACAGATATTTTGTTGGCACAGCAACCTCTCTTACGTAGCGGAGTGCACTGAAGAGAGAATAAATGAGGGCGGTGACGACGGTAATTACCGCCCATACTATCATTTTTGGCAGGGACTTATTTTATGTTGCGATATTTGAACCGTTGCTCCCGTGGGCGGGGCGCCTGGCTCCTACTGGCTTTCACGGCGTTGGCTTTTGAGTTGATTGCGCTCTACTTTCAGTACGGCATGTTGCTCAAACCTTGCGTGTTATGCATCTACCAGCGTACAGCCATCCTGGGCATCATGGGCGCTGGGGTTGTCGGCGCAATCGCACCAGGTACTATTCTGCGTTATCCTGCTATCGCATTATGGCTCTACAGCGCCTACGAAGGGCTGGATCTGGCAATAAAACATACCAACATCCAATTGCATCCTTCCCCGTTTGTTACCTGCGATTTCTTTGTCAGCTTCCCATCCTGGTTGCCGCTGGATAAATGGATCCCCGCTATTTTTACCGCAACCGGTGATTGCTCCGAACGTCAGTGGAATTTCCTTAACCTGGAAATGCCACAATGGATGATCGTGATCTTTGGCGTCTATCTGCTGATAGGCTTACTGGTTCTGTTCGCTCAACCTTTTCGCCCCAAACGTCGCGACCTGTTCAGCCGCTAATGATCGTTTATCCGGGCCGAATCAGGCCCGGTTGCCATAACGGCACAATATTTCCATTATTCCAACAACATACACACGTTTTTCTTCCTCTCCCCGTGGTTCCTTATTACACCCTAGAACAACCCCTAACAACATGAAAGGCACCCCACTGCTGCAACTCACACCCAACGGCCGATAGCGGGAAGGACTCAGCATCGAACCCTTTGACCCGGACGCCGCCGCCAACTGGATTAAGCATTATCCCGGCGGGCTTAAGTTTGCCGAGTAATCACACCTCACCCCCAGCCCGCGCCGGTTTTTTTGTTTTAACGCGGGGGTGTCGGGGCATGGCCCTGACCGGGTGGTTTTGTCATTCCGTCTGCATGACGGTAATGACAAAACATTTCCTGTCCGGGTGTTGAAGCTTTTTATGGCAACTGCCATCGATCACGCTCAAGGGCCGCTGGCTGGAAGACTTCGGCTTTAACACCAGACAGCCGGCGATTGTCATCATAGAGAGCGCTAACTTTGCGGGCTGTCCGGCAACGCACTGAACAGACTGTCGATATCACGCGCACCGTGCAGCACACGCTCTATCCGCACCGCCGTTTCCGTTGTGCCGTACAGGATAAGATAACGCCCGTAGCTGCAACTTCTGATGCTGCGCCCCAGTTCCGGGCGTTCACGGTACAGCCAGGAATTTTCGCCTATCAGGATGCACTGCTGGTACAGGCTTTCCACGAAGCTCACCGCCCGTACCGGATTATCCTGCGCGATATAGTCGCCTATCGCCTCGATATCCTGCTCGGCCAGCGGCGATATGCTCACGTTCATTCCGGCTGCTCACCTTCCGCCATTCGGCGGTATTTCTCCGACAGACGACCGAACACCGCCTGTGCCTCCTTGCCCGGCCCGCTGTTCACGCCCAGCTCTACCGCCGCCCGCAGCGCATCCAGCTTCATCTGCTGCTCACGCTCTTCCAGCGCCCGCAGCCCGGCGCGTACCACTTCGCTGACATTGTTGTAACGCCCACTGTCGATTTGTTCACGGATAAACTGCTCGAAGTACGGACTTAACGCGATACTGGTTGCCATCATTGCCTCCAACCACACAGGATAATATCTATTACTATCTGTTAGTATTTTCTTCCTTTGCTGCGCCGTCAACCCCTTCGTCCTGATGTGCATCATCATCCACCATCAGGTCAGCCAGCCGCCCGGTTTCGTCACTGCCCGACTGCTCCGCAGGATGCGGCGCTCGTATGAACCGCCACTCGCGCTCAGGTAGCCGCTGCCGGTCATCGTCCCAACGGTCAGGCTACCGCCCGCCGACACGCTGGTCTGCGTCAAGGCATCACGATATTTCCTGCTGGCCTGGCTGCGTTTTGCCGTCTCTCCCTGCTCGTAAAAACAACGCATTTCCCAAGCCGAACGCTATGCACGCGCCCGCTTTCAGGCGGTGTCCCTGCAAGGTGCCTGGCTCACCGAGGCCGGGTTTACCGACGGGATGCCGTTAAAAATACGGGTCATGCCCGGCTGCATGGTCATCACCGCCCAGAACACCCGCGAACTGTGGCACTGTCTGGAAGGGCTGAGCATTGAACCCTTTGACCCGGACGCCGCCGCCAACTGGATCAGGCATTACCCCGGCGGCCTTAAGTTTGCCGAGTAACCAACACCACCCCCGGTCGTATCCGGGGGTTTTTGTTTTAACGGTGGGGTGTCGGGCATGGCCCTGACCGGGTGGTTTTGGGGACACGGCCCACTGGCGGTGGCCACAAAACATTTCCTGTCCGGGGGCTGAAGCTCTTTCAGGCCACCACCACAGATCACGAACAAGAGCGATGGGATGAAGACAGCACGGAGAGTCTGACCGGTAAAAACGACGCTCCCGGCGCGAGGGCCGGGAGCGTTGTCAAATATAAGCAAGATTAGTTATCTGGCTTTTTGGATTTTTTCTTTTCTAATCTAGCTTTAATCCAAATTCCCATACCTAAAATTGCACCTGCCGAAACTCCTTTTTTTACCGCTGATATGCACTCAACAAACCAATCAAAATACAAAGGATTGCTGCTCGTTAAAAAAAATAATATGGCCACACCAAACTTAGCTAAAAATATGGTTATGGATATAACCAAAGACCAATAACCGATCAAAAAGATTAGCAGGAATAAATTTACTTTTTGAAAGCGAATCATTTTTTCCCTGCCTTATCTACTTGTTCTTTAACACCATTACCTACAGCTTCAGAGACCACCGAGCCTACCACTGCTCCACCTATATCAGCGGTTGTTTTATCAACAACTTTACCTATTGCACTTGAGGGATCCCGGCGCGAGGGCCGGGATTCTAAAGTCACTCTACGGGTTCTTTTTATCTTTGTGTTCTTGTAACTTGGCTTTCACCCATAGGCCGATACCCAGAATAAAACCAACAATACATCCTTTTTTTAAAGCGATATGAAGTGCATCTGCCCATAAAAAAAGAAACTGACCGTCGCTAAAATAAAAAACGGCTGAAACCCCTAACTGGCATATAAAAAGAACTGTGGATACCAAAAGAGAACAATAAAAAATCAAAAAAAACAGCCATGCAATGCCTACTTTTTTAAAGATCTTCATTGCTTTTTATCTCTCTTATCCAATTCGCTTTTTACAGCATTCCCGGTCAACTCTGAAGCAGCCGATCCCGTAACTGCACCAACAACATCCTTTGTTACTTGATCAGTTATTGGAGACAATACATCAATAACTTTACTGCCAGCGCTACCAGCCACACTACCAACCCCAGCAGCAATCACAGAGTTGGTCGGATCTTCGCCCTTAATAGCGCTACCAACCGCCGTACCTCCCATATTTATCGCCGCAGATACCTGCCAGCCTTTACCCGTTGTCAGCGCTGCCGTCACTCCTGCCATCACCGCATCGACATAGCTGAAAGGATCCTGACCACTAAGTTGAGAACCGGCATTCACTACCGTACCTATTGCTGCATTGGCCGCCATACTTTCTTTTATAGTCAGGCCAAGAACATTACTGCCAAACAACAGTACCGGATCACCAATACTCGCATTGGATTTGTGATAACCCCATGTATTCATAATGCTCTGGGCTTTTCGCTGTGCTTCCGTCTGAGGAGCTGATTTCAGGTAATCCCGCCCCGCGAGCATCCCAGTGATCAGCTCTTTGGTCACCGCTTCCCCATATTGAGTTTGCATCTCGGAAGCGTAGATCCTCAGATAACTTGCCAGCTCCGCTTTTTCTCCCGTAGACATTGATGCTGGATCTTTGTTGAACAGCGCGACTAACGCATCACTTCGCTGATCCGCATTCTCAAGCTCCAGGAACTCCTTAGCCGTCTTCAGAGACTTATCACCTTTTAGTATTTTTTCCGCCAGTGCATCCCGTTTCGCTGAGGATATGCTGCTCAAAAAGTTATTCTCCACAACAACGTCATCCGTTGCGAAGTCAGCCGCCGAACACCACTTTTCCCTGTGCCGTCAGCCGGTTACAGCCGGTTTTTCCTGATGCATTTCGATACCCGGACACCCAAGCCCCGATACGCGGTTTTGGCCCCCGACACGCTACCGCCCTGCCGTGACTTTTGCCTGCAACCCTCGCATCATAGCAGCGGCGGTAGCCGCTGCCATCCGTTGTTGGGGGTTGGGGTTCCATCGCAACCCGTGACGGGGCCACAGCTTGCCTGTGGCTCCGGCGCGGGGTCTGCCGGTGCGGACGGCACAGAGTCCGCAAGCGACGCTCTGCGGCGCTCTGTGGCTCCGACGGTTAAGGAGACGGCGCACCTGCATGACCAC
>NZ_CM001857.1:2346256-2590607 GCF_000400505.1 Musicola paradisiaca NCPPB 2511
GATCCCGGCACGGGGCCGGGATCTTGCTCAAGGCTGATAATCTTCATATTCCCAGGCAAAGACACGGGAGAGCTTCTGTGCGATCTCCATCCAGTCTTCACCTTCGCACTGATCGATATAGTCTGTGATGGTCTTTTTAATCTCATCCAGATCGTATTTACGAACCAGCAACGTGTGCCGCATTAGCTCTGGCAGCCATCGGTGCTTGCAGAGCCATTCGGGAGTGCAGATAAATAACTGATAATCGTGTCCACCTTCCTGATCGTCAGGGCCAATACATAAGTTAATCCACAGGCCAAAACAATCACCTTCTTCAGGCTTATAAGTTTCAGGGCTAAAATCCGCTGAGTTAACCCCCAAGTTTTTAAGCATTCCTTTCACTGAGTAATCCCCATATGACCATTACTAACTCTTTTACCATCTTTCAGCGTTTCAAAGTTTGCCTGTACACCAGTTGGATTCAGATCTTCCGGTGTATTTGGCTTGGATGCAGGGAAGCGATATACCCTTGTACCATCAGCACTAACCCAACCTTTACCATCAGTAAGCAATCTGGAACCATCGCCAACCCATATTTGACCTAATCTGTCCGCCTCCTCCGTCGTTCCCATTCCTACAGAGAAGTTAGGGTTTGTTGTACCGCTACCTTTAACAACTTCTGCAAGTCTCGGATCTTGCGTCGCAATATTGTTCAGGTTCTGCTGCACTAGATCCTCTTTGAGCTTCGGATAGGTTGCCACGTTCTCCGCGCCGCTGGTGACTTTGCCGGCACTGACCGCCGCTGATTCAGCTTTACCCGCGACTTTGGCAACGATCTTCTCCGTTACGCCTGCGGTCACTTTGACCACACCCGTACCACCGGCAAGCAGACCCGCTATATCCGTAACCAGTTTTCCGCCTTCAACACCGGCATTGAACGAGCCACTGGCTCCGGCCTTCTGGTATTCCGCTTCCATGTTGTTGATGCGGTCTATATACGACTGCTTCACCGCATCCGACACATTACCCAGCACATCACCGCTGTTAAACAGCGATTTCAACGCCTCATATGTCTCCATCGGGCTGCTTGCCGTTTTCACGATACCGTCGATCGTGTCATACAGACCTGCCGGAACCCCGGCAACCATCCCGGCCGCAAAGCTCCCATCCTGCCCTAAATCTATCGCCGTCCACTTCGCCTCAGCCTGCACTTTGCAGGCTTGAGTCTGGCACTCTTCAAGCTCCTTCTTCTTCTGAGCCTTCTGCTGGTTGCTCAGATAGTTATTCTCCACCGCATTATTCCCGGCCTGCGCTCCTGTCGCCGCACCGGTGGTGTTACCCGAGACTATCCCCGCCGCCAGGCCCGCCGCCACCGTCGACAACGCGCTCAGCGACTGTTTCTCCGATTCCGTCAGCTCATTCACCGTGCGCCCCGGGTACAGCTCCTCCATCAGCGCCCGCGCCGCCAGTTCCCCGCCGGCCGCCCCCACCGCGCCCGAGACCGCGTCCTTCCCTGACACCTGCGCCACCACCGCGCCCAGTAACGCATGGCCCATCGCATTCGCCGCAATGTCCGATGCTGTCGCCTTCTTCTCATCCGTCGGCATCGTCACATCTTTGACCAACTGCGCCAGATACGGTGCCGAGGCACCGGCCAGCGCCTGCTGCAGGTTGCCGCCGCCCGCCAGCGCCTGAATCGCCGCCGTCGCCGCCTGCGCCGCACGTTGCAGGTCGCTGCCGACCCCGTAATCCGACATCACCGCCTTGTATTCCGCCGTCTCCGTCAGCGCCTGGCGGTAACTCTCCCACGCCTTTTCCTTCTCTTCCTGCGTCTTCAGCGTCGCCTCATTCGGCTTATCCACCAGCCCTTCCGCCGCCCGCGTCGCACGAATTTCCCCTTCGGTGCGGATAACATCCATCACTTGCGCGCCCAGTTCACCCACCCTCTGCGCCGTCTGCAGCCGTTTCTGCTCCTTCTCCTTGTCAAATATCGCACTCAGCGCATTATTGGCGTGCTCCACATCCCGGCTCAGCTCGGCAATATCCTGCTGCTGCTCCGCCTGATTGCGGATAATCAGCGTACCGTCGCTCACCGCCGCGTAGGTGGTGCTGCTGGCATTCTCTCCGCGGCCCAGCGACATCAGCGCCGACGGGCCGGTCAGCGCCGCCGTTTTCAACGCATCCATCATGCTGAGTGACGGGCTCAGACTCAGCCCGATACCGCTGTGCGACACCGAGAACGCCGCCTGATTGCCGATATCGCTCCACCCCAGCGTCCCCGTCTCCAGCCGGTTTTTGTCCGCGTTCGCCGTCGACCCTATCACCGCACCGTCCAGTTGGGTGTGGTTCCCCACCGTCACATCGTAGCCACCCTGGCCCGCAAACAGCCCGGTCTGCTGCTGCACGCTGTCGAAGCGGCTGCGCAACTTGTCCTGGCTCGCGCTCAGGTAGCCGCTGCCGGTCATCGTCCCAACGGTCAGGCTACCGCCCGCCGACACGCTGGTCTGCGTCGAATCATAGCGGTTGTTGTCCTGTTGGCTTTGCAGCAGCAGATCGCCGCCGACATTGGCCGTTATCTGTTCACCGCTGACCTGTGCGCCAATCAGGCGGGTATCGCCGCCACTCTTCAGCGAGACCTGTTGCCCGGCATCCACGGTAGTTTCCGACCAGCTATTGCCGCTGCCCAGTTCACGTCCGTTGGCCGCATTGATATTGGCGAAAACGCTGAGTCCTGCGCCGCTATTACTCAGACCGACACTTACACCGATATTCCCGCCGCTGCTGCTGTTGCTGCCGGTTATGGATTCGGTATTACGTGCCGACAACAGATTGATCGCTCGGGACGCATTCAACTCTACATTGTTCGCCGCCTTCAGTTGGCTGCCAACCGCGGTGATATCCCCCGACCGGGCGACTACGCTGATATCATGGCCGGCGTTTAGCGTGGAGGCAAAACTCTGCGATTGTTCGCTGCTTTGGCTGCTGCTGGCCCGTTGCGCCCCCAGCGACACGCTGATACCGACAAATGACAACGCGCCGTTGTCGTTGCTCGCTATCTGGGTGCCCTGATAAGCCTGATAACCGGACAATGCCGCTTTCATGCCTTGCAGTGCCTGCAACCGGCTATCGCTTTCACTGCGCACCGCTTGCGCTGCTTGTACCGCGCTGTTCACCGCAGAACCTACGACCCCTGACAACGCCACCGTCAGCCCGGCCGATTTTTGTTCCATCCGCTGAACCTGCTGGCGCGTGTCATAACCGGGATCAATGGTGACGTTACTGCCTTCAATCTGAACATCCCGTGCGGCTATCACATCCGTACCCGCGAGGTTAACATCCTGCCCGGCGCTGAGCTGTACCGAGCCGCCGGTACTGCCCAGCGTACTGACGCTCTGGCTTTGCGTCGTGCCGGCCGCATCCAGCGTCTGGCGCAGCGACGTACTGCCTATCGTGAAGCCAATTCCGCCGCCGCTGAACACCCCGCTCTTCTTGCGACTGATTTCCTCATATTGTCGATACGTCTCCACGCTCGCCGCGGTGTTGATGTTGTTCTTCGCCGCCAGCGAGACATCCCCGTCCGCCGCCACCGACGACCCTTGCACGTTAATATCGTGCCCCGCCGACAGCGTCACGCTGCCCGCCGACAGCAGCGAGCCCTGTTCCGTGGTCTGCTGCGTTTCCCGCAATGTATGGGTCGTGGTCTTCGACAGGAAACCCTTCTTCACCGTTGTTTCTTCAAAGAAATCGTGCTGGCTTTCGGTGGCCGACAACAAGTTGAGATCATTGCCGGCCCACGCCGTCAGAGCACCGCTGGTTTCCGCCTGCGCCGCCTGCAATGTCAGATCCCGGCCTGCGCTCAGGCTCAACCCCTCGCCCGCACTCAGCGTCGTGCCTTGTTGGTTGATGGTTTGTTGCCAGTCGAGATGCCGTTTCCACGCATTCGAACTGAACTGCTCCTCTGTCGCCGACAACAGATTGAGATCGCGCCCCGCCGCCAGCGCCATCGTTCCCGTGGCACTCAGTTGCGCCGCCGTACTGGTCAGATCGCGCCCGGCACTCAGGCTCAGGTCGCCCGCGCTGGCCAAGGTACTCTGAACCAACCCCTGGCTGCGCTGCTCCGTCGTCGCGCCGCTACGCTGATCCACCGTATCCGTCATCGTCTGCAACGCTTCCAGCCGGATGTCATTGCCCGCCGCCAGCGACAGCGCACTGCCCGCACTCAGCGAGCTACCCGACAGGACGATATCGCGCCCGGCTTGCAGCGTCAGCGCGCCATCGGCAAGGATGCTGCCGGTCAGCCCAAGATCGGTACGAACCAGTGAACCGCTGCCTTGCCCCGCCTGCGCGGCTGTCTGCCAGGTATTCAATGTGGTGGTATTGAGAATATCGCCCTGCAGGCTCGCCAAAGTGACGGTGTTGCCCTGAATGGTCGCACTGCTGTTGGTCAGATTATTGAGCGCGACCAGATTGAGGCTGCCGTCCGATTTCAGCACCCCGCCTTCGTTATTGACGATCTCATTGCCGCTGGATGCGCTGAGCGTATTCGTCGCCTGGATGGTGCTGCCGCTGTTGACGATCGACCCGCCGGCGTTGAGGCTGACGTTGTTGGCCACAATGCGGCTGCCCTGTAGATTGCTGCGATCCGCCTGCGCCAGATACAGCTTCGGCGCCAGTACGGTCTGGCCGTCGACGGTGATGTTCTCCCACCACACGATGCTTTGGGTCAACCCCGAGACCTGTTCTGCCGTGAGGCTGACGCCCAGTTGCAGGTTCAGGTTTTGCTGCGCGGCGGCAGCGTTGTCCATCAGGGTTTGCATCTGCGTTAGATCAGAGCCGGTGCCATTCAGATAGCGCTGGCCGGTCTGGCTCAGCACCGCATTGCTGATATAGCGGGTATCGAACTCCGCATCCCCCAAGAAACGGTAATCGTGATCCGCATCCAGATTGAGCTTATCGAGCAGATAGGAAGAGCCGAGGATCTGCGAGGCGTCCGTCAGCAGGCTGCTGGTTTCCGTCTGCGCCTGCGTGGTCGGCTGCGTATCCAGCAGGCTACGCAGATCGTTAAACAGGCTATTGTCTACCTGCCCCAACCCGGACAATTTCGGGTTGCTGCGTATCAGATAACGCCCACCGGTATCGACCACAAACAACCCGTTACTGCTGGTCGGTAGCGGATAGTCGGTGGTGGTCTGCGTCCCCAGTTGTTGCAGTTCCCGGCTGATGGATTGGGTCAACGCCGTTAACGACGCCCCCATCAACGGCGTGGCCACATGCCCATCCGCCCCAGCAGTAGCGCTGAGCGCCAGATTGTTGCCCGATGTCGCCAATGGCGTGGTCGACACCCCGATCGTCGGCGCCTCGATGCCTGACGGCTGAGCGCCATTCCCCGACAACCCCACGCTCTGGGCTTGTATAGTTCCCGTGCTGGGCGCAACCACATCGGATCCGTTCACCGACAGGGCACTCAGGCTAGTATTCGCCGCCGCGCCGGCCAACCCGACCGTCGATACGCCAGTCAGACTAACCCCTTGACTATCTTGTGCGTTGATGCCGCTACCCAGCCCACGGCTTTCTTGTGAAGCCACGCCAGCAAGCGCCGCGACGCCGGTCAATGTCGGGGTGGCAATCGCCGGAATAAATCCGCCGCTACCCGGTTGTAAAGTCGTGTTGCTGATATTTTGCGAGAAATTAGCGTTAATCGAACCGCCCGCCTGAATAGTGGCGTTGTAGGACTGGCCGGGGGTGTATTCGTGTATTGTCCCATCGTTTGATAATGAATAATGGATGTATGGCTCCAACACGACATGCTTAGAGCGCACAAAATCCTCACCATATCCGTTGGGTTCAATTCCATCTTGTGTATATTTATATATTAAATAACTACCCCTGCTTCCCGACTGATAACTTGTATTACTCAAGTTATCACCTGTCATATAAATATTATTATTTGCAATTAAAGATGAGGAAACGTTAGATAATTCCCGAGTATTTATTGAGATATCTCTTCCAGAGTTTATTTTCCCAATACTACCTTGCGAAGATACCTCAACAGTGTTCTTACTTACCGCTATCTTCTTGACGACATATTCTTTATAAGGTGCATACTCAGCCCATATATCACTACTATCATTTCCCACTCTAGATTCATGATAATAAATGCCGACTTCTCCTTCACCGAACCAGCTAATCGGAATTTGTATCTCCGTCCCGCCCGCCCATGACGGTATATCCGCCGTCGTGCTGCCACTTTCGGTAACGGTCAAGCCTTCGCGCTGATTGGTGAGGGTGCCGGTACGCACCGAGATATCGCCGCGCTGGGTTTCGATGGTGCCTGAGCTGTTCAACAGGCTGCTGCTGGCGTTGCCGGCGTCGTCGCGCTGCACCCACAGGCTGCCGCCCGCCAGAATATTGCCGAAACGGTTGGCCAGCGCATCGGAGAACAGGCGCATATCGCCGCCGCTATACAACAGGCTGGTGTTATCGATCAGCCCGCCGGCGCGCAGCAGCAAGTCCGACGCGGTACCGATAAATCCGCGGTTGGTCAATGCGCTGCTTGCCAGCAGATTCAGGCTACCGCCCGCCTGCACGTTGCCGCTCTCCGCCTGATACAGATCGCCGCCGGCGCTCAACGTACTGTCGCCGCCGCCGGCGACAATCGTTCCTTGCTGCGTCAAGGCGCCGGTACTGTTCACCGTTACGCCGTTGCCCTGCAGGCGACCGGCCTGTACCAGATCGCCATTCACGTTCAGCGTCAATTGCCCGCCCGCCGCCAGCGTGCTGGTAAAGGTGGTCGGATTCCACAGGTCGGCCCGCAGGTTGCCCAGCGCCACTAACTGCCCGTTCTGCTCCAGTTGCCCGGTGCCCAGTTGCAGATCACCGGCGCTGTACAACCGCGCGCCTGCCGCGTTGAGCAGTCGGTTGGCGGTCAACGCCAGGCGCGTCAGCCCTAACAGCGTGCCCTGATTATTCAACGTCCCGGTTACGCCGATATCCAGCTCGCCCGCCTGCACCATGCCTTGATTGGTCCAGTCCGGCAGCCGCAGCGTCAGATTGCCCTGCGCCCGCAGCGTTCCGCTGTTATCCAATTGCGCGGTGTTCAAGGCCAGTAGTTGCCCTTGCAGCCAGCCGCTGTTCTCCACCTGTCTGGCCGTCAGGCGGGTGTCCCCGTTCGAGAGGATTTGCCCCCCCGCCTGATTGACCAACGCACCGCCTGCGGTAGCAGTGACGTTGTCACGCCCTTGCAGCAGGCCTTGATTGCGAATATCGGTGCCGCCGAGCCCCAGGCTATCGGCGACGATGTTGCCCTGATTGGTCAACTGCGCGGCGTGTAGCGTGACGTTTCCGCCGCCGATCTGCCCACCGGCAAGGTTATTCAAGACGTTATCCAGCGCGGCATCCAGCGTGCCGGTACCGTTCAGTCGGCCCTGGTTATTTAGCGCCCCGGCACGCAACGTCACCGTCTGCCCCTGCAATAATCCCGGATTAACGATTTGCTGCGCATTCACCGTCAGTGCGCCGCCGCTCACCAACTGGCTATTGACGTCGCCCTGATAGTCGCCGTCCAGTTGCAGGCCCGCCTGCGTGACGCCAAGCATGCGCCCCGAATTCACCAACCCACCGCTGGTCAGTTGCAGCGTCTGCGACTGCCACAACCCCTGATTGGTCATCGCCCCGGTGGTGATCTCGCCAAGGCCGTTGCTCAGTAGTTGCCCCGTCGCACGGTTGAGCACGCCGTCCGTAAACCGCCCATTAAACCCGTTCAGCGCAGTCAATGTGCCGCTGTTGTCGAACTGACGCCCCGTCAGCGTGGCAGCCCCTTGCGAATACAGCTGGCCACGGTTATCGATCCCGTTAGCCGACAACGTAAGCCCGCTCACCCCGGCCAACAGCCCGCTATTCACCAGCGTATTGCCCGTGACATCGAGCCGGTTGGCCTGCCAGGTACCGGCGTTATTCACGTCCGTCACATGCGCGGTCACGGCGCCGCCGCTCACCAGCAGGCTGTTTTGCGTGCCGATATAACGCGACATGTCGTTCAGCGCCAGCGCCGATGTGCCCTGAACACGGCCCCCGTTGGTGAAAATATCGGATTGCAACGTCAGGTTATCGCTCTGGATAGTGCCCTGATTGTCCAGCGTCGCCGCACTGAGCGTCGCGATGCCATTACCCAGCAGCTGTGCGTCGCCGCGATTGGCGATCACGCTACGGCTGGATACCGCCAGTTGCGACAGGCCGGCGATGCGTCCGGCGTTATCCAGCGCCCCCGTGGTTAACGTCAGTTGGTCGGCGCCCAATTCCCCGAACTGACTGATGGCATCCGCGTTTAGCGTGATCGCCCCGTTGCTCAGCAGCCGGCTGCCGGTTCCTCCGTCATAGCGCTGCGCCAGCGACAGCGTGGCGCTCTCCACGCCCAACAGCGAGCCGCTATTGGTTAACGAATTGGCGGTGACGTCGAGGGATTTACCCTGCCAGACCCCCTGGTGGTCGATCGCCCCCGCCCGTACCTGCCATAACCCGTTGCTCAACCATTGGCTGCCGCCGCCGCTCGCCAAGTCACCGGTGAGCTGCAACTGCGCACCGCTATTGGCGATAACCGTGCCCTGGTTATTCAGTGCGTTGCCCGTCACGGACAGCGTTTGGCCTTGCCAGCGCCCGGTATTGCCCAGGCTCTCCGCAACCAGCGTCATCAAGCCATTGGTCAACAGGTTGCCGCTGTTGTCGATTTGCTGCCCCGACAAGCTCAGATCACCGCTGCTGCCGAGCGTCCCCTGATTATTCAGCTCACGCGCCGTTATCTGTCCGCGGCCGCCGGCGATCACCGTGCCGATATTGCTGAACGTGCCGTAAGCCGCCGTGGTAAGCGGGCTGGATAGCGACATGACCCGCACCAGACTCGCCATGATGGGGGCTGCCGACGTGGGCAGAATCAGGTTCAGGTCGCCGTCGCTCTGTATCTGCCCGCCGTTGGTCAGCGCGTTGGCCCGCAGCGTCAGGCTGCCCGTCTGCCACGCGCCCTGATTGTTCACCGTCGCCGCCTGCAACACCGCCGCCCCGGCGCTCAGCAACTGGCCCGCAGGCTGGTTGTCCAGCCGACCGCCGCTGGTCAGCGTCAGCGCCGACAGCCCGAGGATCTGCCCGGCGTTGTCGATGGCCTGCGCTTCCCCCGTCACCCGGTCGCCCTGCCAACTGCCGCTATTTTCCAGCGTTGCCGCCGTCAGCCGGGATTCCCCCTGGCTCAGCCACTGCCCCTGATTGCGCGCACCGCCGGTGATCGCCAGCGTCAGCGCGTCCACCCCCAGCAGTTGCCGCGGTTATCCAGCGTGGCCGCCGTCACCGCCAGTTGCTGGCCTTCCAGCGTGCCGCCGTTATCCAGCGCGCCGCTCAGTTGCAACGTCAGCGACCCGGTGCCGGTGATGCCGCCGCTGTTACTCAGCGAACGGCCGCTCCCGTACACCGTCTCACCCAGCAGCGTACCTGCGGCGCGGTTGTCGACATCAGCGACAGCGAACGACAGCCGGTTGCCGCGAAGGCTCCCGGTGTTGGTCAATGTACGATCGATCGTCAATCCTAACTGGTTGCTTCCCAGTATCGTGCCCGTGTTGTTGGCGTCGGCGGCGCTTACAGCCAGGTCATTGCCACTCAGAGTGCCTTGATTGGTTAGCCCGCCTGACAGCGAGAGGTTGAATTGATCGATACCGGTGAGTTGCCCCTCATTCGTCAGTTGCTGACCGGATAGACTCAGCAACGGCGCCTGCAGACTACCGAGGTTGACCAACTGTGGCGCAGCGACGGTAAATTGCTCCCCGCTCAGCCAGTCGCCGCGGTTGGTTAAGGTACCGAGCGCATTCAAACGCATCGCGCCCACGCTCTGACCACGGCCGCTGTTTAGGATATCGGTCGCCGCCACCCACACCCGGTTGCCCTGCAACGTACCGCTGTTGTTGAACCCGACGCTCTGGATGTCCCAGGTTCCTGCACTCAACAGCGTGCCCGCATTGTCCAGCGAACTCAGCGATATGGTGCCGTCACCGTTCAGGCTGACGTCGCCCGTATTGAGCCAGTTTCCGGTATGCAACGTCAGCGTATTGGCCTGCAACCGCCCCGCGGTTTGCTGACTGCCGCTTTGCACCCCCAGCCGTCCGCCCGATACGACGCTCCCCGTCGCGGACTGGTTGAACGCTGCGCTCACGGTCAGCGTCGCTGCCTCCCGGCCTTGTAGCGTGCCGCTGTTGCTCAGATTCCCCGAATTCACCGACAGCCGACTACCGCTCATCGTGCCTGCGTTATCCACGCTCGCCGCATCAAGCACCACGTCCTGGCTGGCCAATAGCGATCCCTGATTGACCACCCCCTGACGCAACGCCAGCGTCAGGGTGTCGCCGGCACTCAAGGTGCCGACGTTATTCAGGCTGGTGGCCTGCAGGTTCAGCGCCGTATGGGTCAACACTCGTCCCGTGTTTGCGAACCGCTCGCCATTAAACGACAAACTTTGCTCTGCGGAGATTTCGCCCTGATTATCCAGCGCCCCCAGATTCAGCCCGATCGTGCTGGCCGCCAGCATTCCCCGTTGAACGAGTGCGTCCCCGTCAGCAGACAACGCTCCGCCGGCCAGCAGTTTGCCTGCCCAATCGCCCTGCGCGATGCCCAGCGATAAGTCTTTTTCCGCCTGCCAGCGGCCGGTGCCGCTCAGCCAGCGGGTGCTGGCGATATGAACATTCTGCGCGCTGGCATCACCATCCAGCACGGCGTCGGCGCTATTTAGCGCCAGCCGACTACCGGCCAGAAAACGGCTGTCAGCGTCCTGTGAAATGCCTTGCGTTGCCTGTAAAGACAGCGTATCGGCCGAGAGTGTCGAACGTGAAAATGTGACACCGTCACCTTCAATACGGCTTTGATACCCTGAGCGGACAGCGCCGTCGTCGTCTACGCCGGCGCCAATCTGGCTGTCGACCAGCGTAATTTTCCCTGATGAAGACAGTGATACCGTCTGCCCAGCGCGTACCGTGCTGCCCTGTAGCTGAACCCCCAGCGTGCCGTTCACCGTCAGCGTTCCGCCGGCTTGTTGCTTCCCGGACAGCGCCACTTCACGCCCGTTGGCCTGTATCGTCCCGCTCGCCACCGTGTTGCCCAATGACAGGCGCCCATCGGCCGACAACTGAATATCGCCGCTACGCGCGCTGAGTCCCGCGGTGTTGACGCCCACACCCTGTTCGGTTGAGATCAAATGGATGCGATTGGCGTACATACCGCCCAGGGCTCCGGTGTCCAACGCCAGTGACGGCACGGCGCCGTCGCCGGACTGTGCCGTCGCGTTCCCCGCGCTGTCTACCTGGTTGGCGCCCAGTACCAGCCGTGCATCTTTGGCATTCAGTCCGGCCTGTAGGCTGGCTGTGCGTGCAATCAGACTGAAGTAGTCGCTGTTGCTGGCATCCAACCCTTGCCCGGTGATCAGGATGTCGCCCCTGCGGACGTCCAACCCTTGCCACTGCCCTTGTGCATCAAGCACGGGCCGACCGGTGCTGAGCGTCACCCGCGGCGTATTGATGAACCCGCAGCCATCGCAGGTAATGCCGTAAGGGTTGGCCACCATGACATGCGCCCCTGGCCCGGCGACTTCGAGATAACCATTGAGCTGGCTGCGATTGGGAGAAACGACTTCATTGATAATGACGGAGGCGGACGTCCCCTGAAGATTCGGGTTGTTCTGGATAAGCCCGCCCAGTTGCGTGGCGTTTAGCTGCCCGGTGGCATTATTCAGGATGAGCCCGGACGAGCCGACATCGAAGTTGTGGTACAGGTTATGCGACACCCCAGCGCTGTTCGGCGTCGCGATATTGACGACCGGCACCCCATTGCCCGCAGCCTCCACCTTGGCGTTGCCCGATGCTACGTTGACCGCCGCCAACGTCGGCATCACCGGCTGCAGCCCGATCAGCCATACCAGCACATAGCTCAACCGGCGTTGAAGGGGGGTTACTGTTTTCATCCCTGAACTCCTGACCTGTCTCTCACCGGCAAGACACGCTTCACCGGTACTTATTTTTATCAAACGCGATCGGCTGGAACCTGCTCCGGCCTTGCTGTGATGATGAAGAAACCCGACGCCGCCATGCCTCTCGGTGAACCCTCTGCGCCTGTGGGTTGGCCGCCCTTGACGGTTTCCCCGCCGACATCAAGCTCAACGACATCGCATTACCCCATCGCAGATGTCGCGATGACACGCCCCGGCAACCAACGCACGCGGGTGTGCGGCGGCCACCGGGGACAAAAAAATCAGAAGGACAATCCGACCCGGTAATACACCACCACCGGATCAGGTTTTAGCCCATCCGGGTAGGACAACGGCCAGCCAACGCTGACCTGCTGGCTTGCCCACCGGTTTGCCACCGTGATGCCTAGCGCGCTACCCCACAATGAAGCGGCGCTGTCATTGTCTTTTTTGTGGTTGTACAGATGCCCGCCGTCTACCGCCGCCTGTAATGTGACGTTCCCCAGCACTGGCGCCTGCCACACTTGCCAGTTCAACTCGTTACGCCAGAAACCGCCCCGATTGCCTGCCGTATATTGCTCTCTGAACCCTCGAACCGAAGACTCTCCGCCCAACGTCAACTGTTCGCTGCCGTATAACCGCGTCGCCGCATACTGGCCGTACAGGCTACCCAACCATGTCACCTGCTCGCTAAGCGGATAGTAATAACTGGCCGACAACACCCATTTGTTGAATTCAGAACGAGGATCGTCATCCGTTTTGTCGGTGTCGGTTTCGGCGCCTAGCCAGCGCAGGCCGCGGCTATAGGCGGGATTGAACGTGGCCAAACCACCGGCCACTTTCTGGCTATGGTTGATGCCTAACGTCAGGCTGCTTACCGTTCTGCTGCTTGACGGCAAGCGCGTTCCGTTCAGGAAGTTACTGCCGATACGTCGCGACAGACTGCCGTTCACGGCCGTTTTCATCGTGCCGTTACGAAACACGACGCGGGACAAGGAAAAGCGATGGGTAGCGGTATCTCCAGTCGAATGCCAGGGATAATCGCGATTAATGAATACGTTGCGGTAACGGCTTTCTGAGTAAACGTACCCCAGCGTCCAGTATCCGTAAGGCATCGAGACGCCAGATTGCAGGCTGGTTGAATGCTGACTGGTGGCGAATCGACTATCGTGACCGGTGTTGATGAACCATTGATCGGCCAGCCCCAGAGGGTTATCAAGCGTCAGGCCGCCGCTCAGTTGGTGTTCGCCGGTACTACTCTGCCCACTGTTGTCAAACCCCACGTCGAGGGTAAACGGCAGATGCGGCGCCTGCGTCAAGTTGACGACTGAATATCCCGGCTGGCTGCCCGGTACTATGTCGATCGTCACCTGCTGCGTCGGCATGCGGTTGATCTGATCCATCCCTTGCTCGATATCCCGCAGATTCAGAATATCCCCTGCGCGTGCGGGAAAAGTCACGCCGGTCATGCGCACCGGCTCGTGATTGATGGTGATGGCTTCCAACCGGCCTTCCAGTATCTCCAGTTGCAGTACGCCGCCGGACAGATCCTGTTCGCTGAGAAATGCGCGACTGGTGATATATCCACGCTGGATGTACCAATTGCTGACGTCATGCACCAGTTGATTGAGTTGGGCGAGATTGTTGCAGCGGTTCAGATAATGCTGGCTCAATGCGGCCTGATCCGCCGCCGACAACAGCGTACCGTTACGGAACTCGATACGATGCAGGGGGAAACACGGGCCGCCCTCTTCGCTTACCGACGGCAGGGGCGACTGAACAATATCATTAAGTTGCTGTAATGCTTCCCGCTGTTGACGTGACTGTTCAATTACGTCCGATTGCTGTTGTTGTAAGACATTGCGATCAGCTGGCGTCAGCGGCGCAGAACATAGCATTGGGGCGTGTGTAAATAGCAAGAAACCAGACAGCATAGCCGTCCATTGGCGGTGCAAAAACATTAACAAACCATCCGTGACTCATTTTTTCGGAAATAATAATACTCAATTTTTTCAAAAACAATACATATGATTACAAAAAGAAATATATTAAATTGAGAAATAAATACCAATATAAATATCGATATATCAAAAATAATTGATATTATTTTTTAAAATGAATGCCAATGACATGAGATCGTAATAATCAGACTGGAATAAAGCGTAAATTTACCGACAACTATCCTTACAAAAACCGACGGTTTCCCGCGTGAGTGGGATACACAATGAAGCGTCGTATAGCAGCGGCGGTGCGATGATGGCAACGCCACCACAACAGATTGTGGCGCAGGTTTATTCAACACCGGACGAAGAAAGGGCAACCCATTGTCTGGATTGCCCTATGTGCAAATAAAATGTGCAAATAAAATGTGCAAATAAAAAGACTCATCGCGCATTTATACCAACCTTTCAGGAAACCCTGGCGTATTGAATAACGTCAGGCGCTGTCCTGTAAGGCAATGCGCATTCAGCGCCTTGTTACGCAGCAAACACGCAGCAAATAAGTGACCCCCGATGCGTGGTTTCAAATATGCATAACTATCGCGCCCAGTCAGGCTTATTCAGGATATGATCCTGCCAGTCCACGACGTCGCTTTCCCTGACTGCAATATGACGGACGGATATTCTCTGTTGGTGCATCGCGGCTTTGTCGCCGGCGATCAACGGGTGCCAGGGTTGTAGCCCTTTTCCTTCATGAACCAACCGGTAAGCGCAGGTTGCCGGCAACCAGTCGAACGACAGTAGGTTATCGCGCGTCAGCTTGATGCAATCCGGCTCGAATTCGAAGCGGCGGGCATAATTCCGACACTGACAGCTTTTGATGTTGAGCTGATTGCAGGCAACGTTGGTGAAATAGAGTTCGTCCGTGTCTTCATCGATCAATTTATGCAAACAGCAACGGCCGCAGCCGTCGCATAATGCTTCCCACTCGTCATCAGTCATGTCTTCCAGCGTTTTACTCTGCCAGAAAGGGGTTTGGTTCATGGCGAAATTCCAGTGATAAACAGGGCGCTCTGTATAACGGCATCCCGAGGGGATAGGCAAGAGAAATCATGCAACACCGGGCAACGACACCTGTTCGCTCCCCGGATAGGTGTGATATCCGGGGTTAGATCACCCGGGTATTCAGGGTTTTGTCCCCCAGGGACACCGTCAGCATATCGCCGGATTGCAACGGCCCGACGCCTTGCGGGGTTCCGGTCAAAATAATGTCGCCGGCGCGAAGCGTAAAGAAACGGCTCATATAGGCAATCAACGGCAGGATCGGCGTGATCATATCCCGCGTATTGCCCTGTTGTCTGATCTCGCCGTTTACGCTAACGCCCAGATCTGTCTGCTGCGGATCGCCGAACTCCGCCACCGGGATAAATCCGGATACGGGGCAAGAGCCATCAAAACCTTTCGCCTTCTCCCACGGTTGCCCGGCTTTTTTGAACCCGGCCTGCAAATCACGCAGCGTCAGATCCAGCGCCACCCCATAACCGGCAATGGCACGCGCCACGCGATCTTCGCTGGCTTGTTTCAGGGGAGTGCCAATCAATACGGCCAGCTCAACTTCATGATGGACGTCGCCAAACCCTTTCGGAATAGCCACTGGCTGGCGCAGATCGCACAGCGCCGTTTCCGGTTTGATGAACACGACGGGTTCCACCGGCGTCGCACTTCCCATCTCGCGGATATGTTCGGAGTAATTGCTGCCGACGCAGACCACTTTGTTGGCGGGGAAATCCAGTAATGCACCCTGCCAGTCTCTGTGTTGATACATGAACCCTCTCCTGATCTGTCCTAGGCTTTATCACATGCTCGCCTTTTGCGGCGAAACCCTATCCGCGATATTGGAGGGTTAAAACCAAACATGCAAGGTCGGAGCACCCAATCTCCGCGATGCGTCCAAAAAGAGAGAATGATAACGCCAGCCCCACTCTCGCGAATGGTCACGCCGGGTACTCTTCAGGTTCCGCAATGAGTACGCAATAACCCATATAATTCGTCAGCGTAAATAATGTATCTACCCGATATAAATAAAAAAGGAAGCGCCAACGCCTCCCCTTATTTAATGTCGATACGCAATATAACTGTATATAAATCAGTATATGGAAAACTTACTGTCGATATTTAAGCCATTTCCGACGCATACCTGTATTTAAAAACAGCATAAATACATCACGCCATTTCGATATTAATCAGAAATAATACGAGTATTATTTTTTACACTCTCACGCATTTTATCCAGCAAGTTTTCCGGCGGTGGCGGAACCTGTAGGTAAAACCCTTTTTCTTCAATATGTTGCTTAACTTTCTCGCTATCAGCCCCCACCAGTTTCTTACTGCCGTCCAATGGCAACAGCATCACCAGTTTAGGGGTACCGAAACTTTTCATTAGTTCTTCCGGCACACGCGAAAAATCGTCTTTTTTTTCTACATAAAGATATGTTTGATCGCGTTTCGGACTTCTGTAGATCACACAATACATCTTTTTTACTCTGATTGATGGGAATGGTGTCTTGCCTGTATTTTCGTGTGACTATAACATGCTTGCAGCGCTCTGGAATATCATGCCTTAAATGTTACTCTGGGGATTTAAAGATGCTGAAACCGAGTCAGGACAGATGTCACAAACGCCAATTGAGTTGAAAGGCAGCAGCTTTACCTTATCCGTGGTTCACCTGCATGACGCACAACCTGATGCAATTCAACAGGCGTTGCAGGAGAAAATCGAACAGGCTCCCGCATTTCTCAAGAATGCGCCAGTTGTCATCAATGTGTCGTCGCTGACGGCGGATGCCGACTGGGTGCAGCTTCAACGCGCCATCGCCGCTACCGGATTACGGGTGGTAGGTATCAGCGGGTGCAATGACGAGCAACTCAGACAAACCATTGCGCTAGCGGGGCTTCCATTACTGCGGGAAGGCAAGGAGCGTCGGATCACGCCGCCACCGCCGCCGGCCCCGATAAAAACTCGTGTCGTTAAAACCCCCGTCCGCTCCGGGCAGCAGATTTATGCCCGCGACAGCGACCTTATCGTTCTGAGCCAGGTCAGCGCCGGCGCAGAAATCATCGCCGACGGCAATATTCATATTTATGGCATGATGCGTGGCCGCGCACTGGCTGGCGTATCCGGCGATACCGGCAGCCAGGTTTTTTGCACCCATCTGAGCGCAGAGCTGGTTTCCATTGCAGGCCGTTACTGGCTGAGCGATCAGATACCGGAAACCTATTTCGGGAAAGCGGCGCGGCTAAGCCTCAGCCAACCGGATCTCGAATTGAATATACAACCTCTAGACTAGGCCCTGGACAAGGAATCATTTATGGCACGCATCATTGTTGTTACTTCAGGTAAAGGGGGCGTTGGCAAGACCACTTCAAGCGCGGCCATTGCTACCGGTTTAGCCCAAAAAGGCAAAAAGACGGTTGTTATCGACTTCGATATCGGCCTACGTAATCTGGATTTGATCATGGGATGCGAACGTCGGGTCGTTTACGATTTCGTCAACGTCATTCAGGAAGATGCCACGCTGAATCAGGCGTTGATCAAGGATAAGCGTACCGAAAACCTTTACATCCTGCCCGCCTCCCAAACCAGAGATAAAGATGCTCTGACCCGAGAAGGCGTAGAAAAGGTGCTTAACGGCCTGCATGGGATGGATTTCGAATTCATCATCTGTGACTCGCCGGCAGGTATCGAAACCGGCGCGCTGATGGCGCTGTACTTCGCCGACGAAGCCGTCATCACCACCAACCCGGAAGTCTCTTCCGTGCGCGATTCCGATCGCATTCTGGGGATATTGTCCTCAAAATCCCGCCGTGCCGAACAAGGTGAAGAGCCCATTAAGGAGCATCTGCTGCTGACCCGCTACAACCCGGGGCGCGTCAGCCGGGGGGATATGCTCAGTATGGAAGACGTACTGGAAATCCTGCGGGTGCCGTTGCTCGGCGTTATTCCTGAGGATCAGTCGGTACTGCGCGCATCCAACCAGGGCGAGCCGGTGATTCTGGACAAGGAAGCGGATGCCGGCAAAGCCTACGCCGATACCGTGGATCGTCTATTGGGCGAAGAGCGGCCTTTCCGCTTTATCGAGGAAGAGAAGAAGAGCTTCCTTAAACGACTTTTCGGGGGGTAAATCATGGCATTGCTCGATTTCTTTCTGTCCCGTAAAAAAACGACAGCCAATATCGCCAAGGAACGGCTGCAAATCATTGTCGCGGAACGACGTCGCGGGGACAGCGAACCCCATTACCTGCCGCAGTTAAAACGGGACATACTGGAAGTCATCTGTAAATACGTGCAGATCGACCCGGAAATGGTGAACGTTCATTTGGAGCAGAAAGGCGACGACATTTCAGTGCTGGAGTTGAATGTCACGCTGCCGGAAACGGAAGAAACGCATCCGTCGTCACCGTCAAAATAGACGCGCGTCGCCTCCCCGGCATCGGGGAGGCCTCTACGCGGCCGCTAGATATAATTAGCTAAAATCCCTTTCAGCGGCTCACCGAACAGGCGTCCTCGCCAGCCGGAAAGCAGTTCCGGCACATGGGTTTGCGGCGCCAGTTTCCAGTGCCAACTCAACAGCCGGTTAATCTGACGGCGTGACGCCAACAGTTCAGCGGACAACCCTGAACGTTCAGCCTGTTGCTGCACCAGATCTTTAATCTCGCGAAACGCTTTTTTGTATCCCGGATAATCGATCAGATTGATGACAGGTTCCGGATATTCCGCCGCATCCATCGTCTGAGTTTCCGCCACCAGCTCCAGCAACGTCTTGCCGTGATAGCGGATTTCCGGGCCGCTTAACCCCAACGCCCCCAGTTCCCCCAACGACCCCGGCAGGTACCGCGCCACCTGACCCAGATGTTCTTCACGCACAATAAAGTTGACCGCGCTGTCACGCTCCCGCGCCTTACGCAAACGCCAGTCAGCCAATTTCTGCAGACAAGCCAGATGACGCCCTTTCAGTTGCCAGGCATTGCCGATTTCACGGTAAGCCTGTTCCGGCGCCAGCACATCCTGCTTCCGCTGGCAGAGCTGCCGACACTCATCCAATGCGGCCTCCCACCATCCTGCGGACGTTGTCTCCTCGACCAGCCGGATAGCCATCGGCAGCAGGTAATAAACGTCTGCCGCCGCATACTGACACTGCTTTTCACTCAGTGGCCTGGCGAGCCAGTCGGTGCGGGATTCGCTTTTGTCCAGCGTGACCTGCATATAATCCGCCACCAGCGCGGCAAACCCGTAGGACAAGGGTTTACCCAGGAACGCGACCAGTATTTGTGTATCCACAAACGGCGTCGGCAATAGTCCGAACGCATTTAAAAAGACCTCCAGGTCTTCGCTGCCAGCGTGAAGGTATTTGGTCACGGCGGGATCCAGCAACAAATCGCAAAATGGCTGCCAGACGGTGATAGACAAAGGATCGATCAGCGACAACCGCTCTCCGTCAAACAATTGAATTAATCCCAACTGCGGATAATAGGTACGGGTACGGACAAACTCGGTATCCAGCGCCACCTGCGGCATACGACGTGCCTGCGAGCACACTTCGGACAAACCGTCATCGGTCGTGATCAACTGATAATTCAACACATTTTTCTCTTGGTTGGTTTTCCGGCGCCGGGATGACAGCCGGGAAAAAAATAGAGGGCCGCTGGGCGCCACGCCTGCTTTCATCCACGGTTAACAGGGCGCAGGCCGGCGGCCTGAATAGGGTTTGCGGCATCGTCATAACCGCCGCAGAGACGCTCACCATACCTGCCGCAGCAAAGACAAACAATAAAACACTGTCGGCAGAAACTCATGCGGCGGACGGCTGTTGCTCATTGCGCAGTTCACGACGCAGAATCTTACCGACATTGGATTTCGGCAACTCACTGCGAAATTCAAACAGACGCGGCACCTTGTACCCAGTCAGATTGCGTCGACAGTGGGCGATCAACTCCTCCACCGTTAACGAACTATCCCGACAGACGACGAACACCTTCACCGCTTCGCCGGACACGTCGCTCGGCACGCCGATGGCAGCCGCTTCGGATACCTTGGGATGCCGAGTCACAACTTCTTCAATTTCATTCGGATAAACATTAAACCCTGAGACCAGAATCATATCTTTCTTGCGATCAATGATCTTCAGAAAGCCCTGCTCATCCGCAGTAACGATATCGCCGGTCGCCAGCCACCCTTCTTTCAACACTTCCCGGGTCGCGGCCGGTTGCTGCCAATACCCTTGCATCACTTGGGGGCCGCGCACCCACAACTCGCCTGATTCGCCCGGCATCACATCCTGGCCGTTTTCGTCGACAATGCGGACATCGGTGGAAGGCACCGGCAAACCGATACTGCCGTTATAGTGTTTAAGGTCATAAGGATTCCCCGCCACCAGTGGCGAGCTCTCGGTCAGGCCGTATCCTTCCAGCAGATTGCATCCGGTCAGTTTCTCCCATCGCTCCGCCACGCTTTTCTGTACCGAGGCGCCGCCGCCAACAGACAGATGTAGGGTGGAGAAATCCAGTTGGTGAAAGGCCTCATTATTCAGCAGTGCGTTAAACAAGGTATTAACGCCGGTAATCGCGGTCACGGGGTAACGCGCCAGCGTTTTCACCATACCGGGAATATCGCGGGGGTTAGTGATCAACAGATTTTGTCCCCCCATTTCGATGAATAACAAACAATTCACCGTCAGGGCGAAAATGTGATAGAGCGGCAGCGCCGTCACCACCAGCTCCTCGCCCTCTTTTAACACCGGGCTGTAAGCCGCTCGCGCCTGCATCAGGTTGGCCAGCATATTGCGGTGGGTCAACATCGCGCCTTTGGCTATCCCTGTCGTACCGCCGGTGTATTGCAAAAACGCCAGATCGTCGCCGCGAGCATCCGGTTTAACATAGGGCAGATTGCGCCCCTGTTGCAGCGCCTGACGGAAAGAAATCGCGTGTGGCAGATGGTATTTGGGCACCAGTCGTTTGATGTATTTCACCACAAAATTGACCAGCGTCCCCCGGGCAAGCGCCAGTTGATCCCCCATCCGCGTCAGAATGACGTGTTTCACCGGCGTGTTGTACACCACCTTTTCCAGGGTATGGGCGAAATTAGAGACGATCACAATCGCGCTGGCGCCACAATCCCGAAGTTGATGTTCCAGTTCTCGCGGCGTATAGAGCGGGTTGACATTAACCACCACCAGCCCGGCACGCAGAATGCCAAACAATGCGATGGGGTACTGGAGCAGATTCGGCATCATCAACGCCACCCGATCGCCTTTTTTCAGTTTGAGCTGGTGCAAGAGATAGGCGGCAAAGGCGCGGCTACGTTCTTCCAACTGCCGGAAGGTCATCACTTCGCCCATATTGATGAAGGCGGGTCGGTCGGCGTAACGATCAACCGCATGTTCAAACAGTTCGATTAGCGAGACATGGCAATCCGGGTCGATCTCTGCGGGAACATCCGCCGGATAACGTGCTAACCAGATTTTTTCCAAAACGTCACTCCCGAGATATTTTTTAAGTGGCATGATTTCATCCCAACTCGAGTGATTTTTAACAATATTTTAACCCAGATAAGCCATGGGAAAATAAACAATCTTCAGGTTGCGAAGGCGATCACTGATTACACGGATTTTCCCGCGTGTTAACCCGCCGCCGCCCTCTGGCCGGCAAAAAATAAGGCGACTTACGTCGCCTTCGTCGCCGCGTTAAAGGCTTGCTATTCCGTTACAATCGTCTCGACATGCGCGGGAGAATACCAACCGTCCCAGTCGGGCCCCCACACGCGGCGATAACGGTGATCCCACCACGGGTCGTAAGCGCGCGGCGGCAATATCACTTGCTGAACCACATTCCAGCGCTTGTAGCCCTGAACACGAATCACGACAAACTGGTAAGGACGATCACCAATCTTACCCTGCTCAGCGCCGCTGATCGGCCCGACAACCGTGATGAGCTGATTGCTGAATTCGGTCGGTTCAAGAAACCCGTCGACATATGCCACGAAGCGCCCCTCAGAGGGCGCCCCCAGACGCGGGCGACCGATATCATCCAACGGCATACTGGCGATCTCCAGCCGCGTCCGCTTCGCCTCATTGCGGATCTCCACCACCCGCCCGCCAAACCGGGATTCCTGGCCAACATAGGCGGACGGTGAGCTCATGACCCGCACCAGATCCATCTGCGGCGTCGCCGACGTTCCACGAATCGCGTCCGGCACCGAAACACACCCCGCCAGCAGCAGCATCCCCAACAAGGCGCCGCAGCGCGTCACCGCTCGGCTCATCCTACCGACGTCTGATCTGGTGTTCCTTTTGCCGAAAAATACGCTTGTCATCGCACACCCCCTGCTCAACAACGCTGGCCCCGCATAGGGGCTCAATACGCGATTAGACTGCGGACAATACAATAAGTTGCGGTTATGCACGGCCCGGTAATTTTTTCCACGCCACCTCGTTGCGCAGATAGCGGGGTTGAGCCTGTTCCGCCGACAACCGGTTTCCGGCCTGCCACATCCGCCAGGCCAGCGGCAGCATATCCTCAGCATGCGGCAACAGCATCTCGCTGGAACTCAAAGTGATACCAGCAGAGGCAACCAGCCCCGGATACGTCTGCCAGCCGGTACCGGCCGTCGTCCACGCTCCCGACAACGCCGCCGTCTGGGTTTGTACCTGCTCGGGCGACAATACGGCTTCGCTGTCATCACCCCGCCAATCGCCCTGCGCATCGCGCTGATATTGGGCCCAGTAAACCTCGCCCATACGGGCATCTATCGCCGTCAACACGCGGGAGGCGCCGGTCAGACGATATGCGCCCTGCGCCATGGTCGCTAACGACGAAACCCCCAACATCGGCAGATCCGCCCCCAATGCCAACCCCTGGGCGATACCAATACCAATGCGTACCCCGGTAAAGCTGCCGGGGCCACGCCCAAACGCCAGCGCATCCAACTGCGCCAAAGTCAGTTCATGATCGGCCAGCACCTGCTGCACCATCGGCAGGATGCGTTGCGTATGTTCACGGGGACAGATTTCAAACAAAGAGTGGATTTCACCCTCATTCCAGAGCGCAACAGAACAGGCTTCCGTTGCGGTATCGAGCGCTAGAATTCGCGTAGACATGCCAACCTCAGGCAGGGAAAACAGTTAACGGCGCGCATCATAACAGCCGCGCCTGACCGCCGTCACGGTTTAGACGTCAGAAAATCGATGGCGCGTTGCAAATTGCGGGTACGCGGCGCGGGCGGCAAACTGGTCAAAAACACTTCGCCGTAAGGCCGAGTCACCAGCCGATTATCACAAATCACCAATACGCCGCGATCATCCACATCGCGGATCAGGCGTCCGACGCCCTGCTTCAGGGTAATGACCGCATCCGGCAATTGCACCTCGACAAAGGGATCGCCGCCCCGCAGCCGACAATCCTCCATCCGAGCTTTGAGCAACGGATCGTCCGGCGAGGTAAACGGCAACTTATCGATGATGACGCAGGACAACGCATCGCCCCGCACATCGACCCCTTCCCAGAAACTGCTGGTCGCCACCAGCAATGCGTTGCCGGCCGCCAGGAACTGCGCCAGCAGTTGCGCCTTACCGGTTTCCCCCTGTACCAGCACCGGCAACGTCAGCGAGGCGCGAAATTCCGCCGCCAATTCCCGCATCATCAGATGGGAGGTGCACAGCATAAAGCAGCGTCCCCGGTTGGTTTCAATCAGCGGTCGTAGCATCCGCGCCAGTTGCCGCGCCGCGCCGGGACGATTGGTCTCGGGCAAATGGCGCGGGACGCACAGCAATGTCTGCCGCGTGTAATCAAACGGGCTCGGCAGTAGCAGCGTACCCGTGCCCTCCAGCCCCATGCGCTCGACAAAATGATCCAACCGTTCGTTCACCGACAACGTCGCGGATGTAAAAATCCAACTGGCGGGTTTCTCTTTCATCACTTCGCGAAACCGATCGGCCACAGAAAGCGGCGTCAAGGCCAGCACAAAATGACGGGCGCTGCATTCGTACCAGTAGCTGTAACCCGGCTGCTGCACATCCAGCAGCCTTTTCAGCCGGTTACGATACTGGGCCGCGCGCTCGAATGCCGCATCCAGCAAAGTCGATCGCCCCAACGACAGTTTGACCACATCGCAGCACAGCTCCAGCGCGTCATCCAGCAGCACCAGTGCGCGCTGCATCGCCGTATCGGTGACAATGTCACGTAAATTACCGCGAAAACCAGGGTCGCCCAGCGCCAGCCGAAAGTCTTGTGTACTTTGCGCCAGCCGATCGGCGCTTTTTTGCAACTGCGCGACATCCCGCACCTCGGTGCGATAAGCGATGGTAATGTCCCGGGCCAAATCCAACAGTTGGCGGCTCGACAATTGCTGGCCGAAATATTGGCTGGCGATATCCGGTATCTGGTGGGCCTCGTCGAAAATCACCACCTCGCCTTCCGGTATCAGCTCGGCGAAACCGCTCTCCTTGACCACCATATCCGCCAAATACAAATGGTGGTTCACCACCACCACATCGGCATCCATCGCTTTACGACGCGCGTGCACCACAAAGCAGGCCTTATAATGCGGGCAGTCGCCGCCCAGACAGTTGTCGTTGGTGCTAGTAACCAACGGCCAGACCGGGCTGTCTTCCGCCACATCACCGCAGGTGCTGATATCGCCCTCTTCGGTTTCCGTCGACCAACCACGCAGCCGCACCAGATCCCGTAATTGTTCCTGCGTCAGATCGCCACCCGCTAACGACTGCTGTTCCATGCGTTCAATACACAGGTAGTTGGAGCGGCCTTTGAGCAGCGCCAGCTTGCCGGCGAATTTCAGCGCCTGCGCCACCGCGGGCAAATCCCGGCTATATAGCTGATCCTGCAGCGCCCGCGAACCGGTAGAGACGATCACCTTGCGCCCGGAACGCAGTGCCGGTGCCAGATAGGCATAGGTTTTCCCGGTGCCGGTGCCCGCTTCTACCACCAGCGGCCTCTTCCCGGCGATGGCGGAAACCACCGCATCCGCCATCAGTCGCTGCGGCTCACGCGGACGAAAACCGGTTATCGCCTGCGCCAGAGCGCCATCTTCGGCAAAATCGTCGGGGGAACTGTTTGCTGCCACGCTGCCTCACTGTTGTTTCTCAATACATCACGGCGCGTCTGCCGTCTGAGTGGAGGCCGATTATGCCAAGCCTGCCGTCGCGCGACTACTTTATTCGGGCACGCCCGATGCCCGTCCCATCGGCCGACACACTGGCGCCGGAATATGGTAACGTCTGGGTCTTTCTTTCATGGCTGCATATTTAAAGAGGTACTGCATGATGCCTATCACCCGCATCAACCCTGAAGCGCGCTGGTCAGACGCGGTTATTTACAACGGCACGCTGTATTACACCAGCGTGCCGGAGAATCTGGAGGAGGACGCCCGCGCGCAAACCGAAAACGCGCTGGCCGCCTTGGATGCGATTCTGCACCAGGCGGGCACAGACAAGAGCCGTTTGCTGGATGTGACTCTCTTTCTGGCCGATGCGGCGGATTTCGCCGCTATGAACGCCGCCTGGGATGCCTGGGTGGTGGCCGGCAGCGCGCCGGTGCGCTGCACGGTGCAGGCCACATTGATGAACCCGCGTTTCAAGGTGGAAATCAAAGCGATCGCCGCGATCGCGTAAGCGGACGGGCGGAGGCGCTATTCCTCCGCCTCCTCTTCGTCGAACCGGGCGGCGATACGCTCCCCTTGATGACTCTGGCGTAATTCCTCCGCCACCAGCGCGATCGCCTCTCCGCTGCTCATGCCTTCCGCCATCAGCTGCTGGATTCGTTCGACCGCCTGTTGTTGCTGTGCGTGCGACAGCGCCGGGATACCTGCAAACATCGTTATTTCTCCTGCAAAGCCCGGCGATTAACGCCGGGGTAATGATTTCAGCCACCCTGATTTATGGTACGCTTGCGCGCCAGAGAGCGGCCGCGACGGCAGCTGGTTCAACACACGTCACCCGGTACCCTACCGCTGAGAACCCATGCGAACTTCGATAGTCTATCACGCACTGCCTTACCAGCCGGATGCCCTGCTGCATCTTTTCGCGCCGTTGTCGCAACAGCCCTGGGCCATGCTGCTGCACTCCGGCTTTGCTGATCATCCTCATAACCGCTTCGATATTCTGGTGGCGGACCCCATCGCCACATTGCAAACGCGGGAAGGATCTACCGAGATTGCCGCCGGCGCCGAGTGCCATCAGAGTGCGGACGATCCTTTTGCGTTACTGCAACAGCAAATCGACGCGCTGGGGTTGAATGTCGCTCCACACCCGGATTACCCGTTTCAGGGTGGCGCGCTGGGGGTGTTCGGGTATGACCTCGGCCGCCGGGTGGAAACGTTACCGACGCTTGCCGAGCGGGATATTTCTCTCCCCGATATGGCGGTGGGCCTGTACGACTGGGCGCTGATCGCCGACCACCAGCGGCAACGCCTGACGCTGATTACGCATGGCGAACCATCGGCGCGTCTGGCCTGGCTTGGGGCACAGCAGGGCGCAGAAACTGCGGCGTTCCGGTTGACCAGCCGCTGGACGACCAACATGACCCGCGAAGAATACGGCGCCAAATTCCGCCGTATCCAGGACTACCTGCACGCCGGCGACTGCTATCAGGTCAACCTGACGCAGCGCTTTCAGGCACAGTATGAAGGGGATGAGTGGCAAGCGTTTTTGCAACTTTCCGCCAGTAATCGGGCACCGTTTTCCGCCTTCCTGCGCCTGCCGCACCATGCAATCGTCAGTATCTCGCCAGAACGGTTTCTATGGCTACATGACCGCCGCATCCAGACCCGCCCCATTAAGGGCACGCTGCCGCGCAAAACCGACCGCGCAGAAGACGAGCTTCAGGCCCGGCGGTTGGCGTCGTCAGAAAAAGATCGCGCTGAAAACCTGATGATCGTCGATTTGCTGCGCAACGACATTGGACGGGTCGCCGAGCCCGGCAGTGTCAGGGTTCCAGAACTGTTCGTGGTCGAGCCGTTCCCCGCCGTGCACCATCTGGTCAGCACCATCGAAGCATTACTGCCGACACGTTTTACCGCGACGGACCTGCTGCGCGCCTGTTTCCCCGGCGGGTCTATCACCGGCGCCCCCAAAATCCGGGCGATGGAAATCATTGAAGAGCTGGAACCGCAGCGTCGCAACGCCTATTGCGGCAGCATTGGTTATCTGAGCATATGCGGTACCATGGATACCAACATCACCATCAGAACGCTGGTTTCTGACCGCGGTACCCTATACTGCTGGGCCGGCGGCGGGATCGTCGCTGATAGCGATGAACAGTCCGAGTACCAGGAAACATTGGATAAAGTAGCGAAAATCCTGCCGTTACTGGATGTCTGAGCGGAAACGGCGGCAAGACGGATCCAGCGGCCTCATGGAGAAAACGCACGGATTTCCGGCAAGCCGTCAAACGCTAGATATACTTGATGAGGCGCAACCTGCGAATACCTGACGGAGCGACATCGATACCATGCTGAACGATATACTGGACACGCCGTTGCCTCTGGTTCAGGCACCGGAATATGATTTGTCCCGATTTATCACCCGTTTCCAGTTGCAGACGCTTCCCGGCTACCGTCAGTCGCATAATCAGCGTGAGGCGGCGGTGCTGGTTCCGATTATTCGCCGTCGCGATCCCAGCCTGTTGTTAACCCGCCGCTCCGCCGATTTGCGCAAACATGCCGGCCAGGTCGCGTTTCCCGGCGGCGCAGCCGACCCTGAAGACGGTTCGCTGATCGTCACGGCGCTGCGCGAGGCGCGGGAAGAAGTCGCCATTCCGCCGGAATTCGTGCAGGTGCTGGGTACGCTTGCGCCGATGGATAGCAGCAGCGGTTATCGTGTTACGCCGGTGGTCGGACTGTTGCCGGAAAGCACGCCACTGCATCCCAATCAGGCTGAGGTGGCTGAACTGTTCGAGATGCCGCTGCGGGAAGCGTTTTCCCTGCAACGTTACTACGCACTGGATATCGAACGGCGACGGCAGCCGCAGCGCGTCTATCTCTCCTGGTACCAGCAGCAGTTCGTTTGGGGCCTGACCGCCGCGATCATCCGCCAGCTGGCGCTACAGGTCGCCGAATATTGATAACCACCTTCGTCGCATCACGGCCTGCATGAATTCTTTTGTGGCATAACATAAGATTATTTCATGCGAAAATGTGAATGTGGCAGCATATCCCCCACTACAATAGCGCGTTATATCGAATTTTATTCCATATTAGCCACACCATGCTTTGCATCAATGTCAAGCTGACGTTGATGCGTTTATAGGAGTTTCAGCGTGATAAGCGTATTCGACATGTTCAAAATCGGTATTGGCCCCTCCAGTTCTCATACCGTCGGACCGATGAAAGCCGGTAAACAATTTGTCGATCAACTGCAAGAGCAGGGATTGCTTGAACGAACCGAGCGTATTTCCGTCGAGGTTTATGGCTCTCTGGCCTTGACCGGCAAGGGCCACCATACCGATATCGCCATTATCCTCGGGCTGGCGGGCAACCAGCCGGATACCGTGGATATTGACGCCATTCCCACCTTTATACGTCAGGTTACGCAATCAGAGCGCCTGACGCTGGCAGGCCATCGGGACGTTGCTTTCCCGCGCGAAGGCGGCATGGTTTTCCGTAGCGAAAACCTGCCATTACATGAAAACGGCATGACGCTGACCGCATTTGCCGACGACGGCCATCCACTCTTTCGCAACACCTATTACTCCGTTGGCGGCGGTTTCATTGTTGATGAAGCGCACTTCGGCCAAACCCAGCCCGACACCGTTAGCGTGCCGCACCCTTATCGCTCCGCCAAAGATATCCTGGAGCATTGCCGCCAGAGCGGGTTGTCGATGTCCGGGATGGTCATGTGCAACGAGCTGGCAATGCACAACCGGCAGGAGATTGAAGACTATTTTGCTGCCGTCTGGCAGACCATGCGCAGTTGTATGGATCGCGGGATGAATACCGAAGGCGTTCTTCCCGGCCCACTGCGGGTTCCTCGCCGGGCATCCTCCCTGCACCGCATGCTGGTGGCTTCCGATAAACTGTCCAAGGATCCGATGAACGTGGTCGACTGGGCCAATATGTTCGCACTGGCCGTCAGTGAAGAAAACGCGGCCGGCGGGCGTGTCGTCACCGCACCGACCAATGGCGCCTGCGGCATCGTTCCGGCCGTGCTGGCTTATTACGATCACTTTATCGAGCCGGTTAGCCCCGGTATCTATCTGCGCTATTTCATGGCTGCCGGCGCCATCGGCACGCTCTACAAAATGAATGCGTCGATTTCCGGCGCGGAAGTCGGTTGTCAGGGGGAGGTGGGCGTCGCGTGTTCGATGGCGGCGGCGGGCCTGGCTGAATTGATGGGTGCCAGCCCGGAGCAAGTGTGTATCGCCGCAGAGATCGGTATGGAGCACAACCTTGGGCTGACCTGCGATCCGGTCGCCGGCCAGGTACAGGTTCCCTGTATCGAACGCAACGCTATCGCCACCGTCAAAGCGATCAACGCATCCCGTATGGCCATGCGCCGCACATCCGAGCCGCGCGTGTCGCTGGATAAAGTGATTGAAACCATGTACGAAACCGGGAAGGACATGAACGCCAAATACCGGGAAACGTCGCGCGGTGGTCTGGCGATCAAAGTACAGTGTGATTAAAGTACCGTGTGATTAAAGTGCAGTGCGATTAATATTCTGCGCCACAAAACACCCGGTCTAGCATGCAGAAAGCCCACCATCCGGTGGGCTTTCTGCTTTCACGGCCAGCGAACAATACCCGTGCTTAACCCGGTATAGCCCTGACCGACAGTGAGATATGCAACTCAGGCGATGCTTTCATCTTCGACGACCGGAATACGCTCGATGCGCACCAACTCAATACGATAGTCGCTCGCCGCCATGACTCTGAACCGGAGACGATGGAGTTCCAATTCATCCCCCGCTTTGGGAAACTCATCGCAATGCGCCAGCAACAACCCCGCCAACGACGTATACTCCTCCTTCGGATCCACCAGATCGCTGGCATTCAACACCTGTTGTAATGAATGCAGATCCGTCCCGCCTTTCACCAGCCAACCGTCGCCATCAAGGGTAATATCCAGCGTTTCATCCTCGTCGGGAAACTCGCCGGCAATGGCTTCCAGCACATCCAGCGGCGTAATCACCCCCTGTACCACGCCAAATTCATTAGTGACCATCACCAGGCTGCCGCGCGCGCGCCGTAACACCGGCAACAGATTGATAACGTCCAGCGTTTCCGGCACCACCAGCGGCGGCGTGGCGGCAGCGAACTGCTCGACATCCGCATGAGACTCCAGCGCCACTAACAAATCCTTGGCTCTTACGACACCCACCAATTCATCCAGCGATCCCCGGCATACCGGGAATAAACTATGCGGCGTGCCCAGTAACTGCTGGCGAATCTCTTCTACGGAACGTTCGCAGTCCACCCAGGAGATATCAGTACGAGGCGTCATCACACTGCGTAATGACCGCGAAGCCAGCGTCAACACACCGCTGATCATGTAGCGCTCTTCTTCAGCAAAGGTCTCTTCCGGCCGCCGTTCCGGCACCGCTTCGTGCTGTTCATCGCGAGCCTTTCGCGTCCCCATCAGGCGCAGAATCGCCTCGGCAGTACGTTCACGCATCGGGCGCTTCGATTGATGTTTGACGAAGTTATGCCGCGCCACCTGGTTGAAAAATTCAATGACGATCGAAAAACCGATTGCCGCGTACAGGTATCCTTTGGGAATGTGGAATCCAAACCCTTCCGCCATCAGACTCAAACCAATCATCAACAGGAAGCTGAGACACAGCACCACCACCGTCGGGTGCGCATTGACAAAATTGGTCAGCGGTTTGGAAGCCAGCAGCATGATGCCCATGGCGATCACCACGGCAACCATCATGACGCCAAGATGGTTGACCATCCCCACCGCGGTAATGACTGCATCCAGCGAAAAGACCGCATCCAGTACCACGATCTGCGCCACCACGGCCCAAAAATTAGCGTGTGTACGGTTGCCGTCGGGGTCATGCGGACGGTTTTCCAGCCGTTCATGCAACTCCATCGTCGCTTTGAACAACAGAAATATCCCCCCGACTAGCAGGATCAAATCGCGCCCGGAGAAACTGAACTGCCAGACGCTAAAGAGCGGCCGGGTCAACGTCACCAGCCATGAGATCAGCGAAAGCAGGCAGAGCCGCATCAGCAGCGCCAGTGAAAGACCGATGAAACGAGCACGATCGCGCTGTTTAGCCGGCAGCTTATCGGCAAGGATGGCGATAAACACCAGGTTATCGATACCCAGTACAATTTCGAGTACCACCAGCGTCAGTAAGCCTGCCCAGATTGAGGGATCCAGCAAAAATTCCATGTCAGACTCCGGAAAATGAACGAGCAAACGCCAACAATGCATCAGCATTGCGCGGTAAGGAAAAAAGACGTTCAGCGATGAAGTATGGATGGCCGATGCGGCCCGCTGAGGCTGAAGAATAAATACCGCCGGCCAGCGCCGGGGTTAGCGATATGAATCGTCGGTGACAGTCCATGGGAAGGGCGTTCGCCCGTTACTCCTTTGCAATTAAAAGGACATTAACTCTAACAGGTAGACTAACAGTTTCACAAAATTTTTATTTCATCTTGCAGGCGTACCCGCATCTTGCTGTTACGTCGACGAATTCACACTTAAGAGCAGCTAATATGACCACCTACTATTAATTGTCGACCAGGGTCACATAATTTATTTTTTCGACACCTAAAATAAATCCCGTCATTTGCCGGCAATGTCAGTGTGTTCTGAATCGATTCGCACGCTTTCGGGCAAAGTCGCGCTTTTCGTGCCATGGAGTGAGCAGGAAAGCGCGTTAGCGCCTAAGATCATCACGGATAAAAAACATTCACCGCCTATTTATCCATAATGCGCATGCGCAGCAAGACAGTGACAACAATGAGGGAGGTAGCAAGTGAGTATAGCCATCATGTTATGCACTCACGGCTCCACAGCCGGGCCGCTGTTAAAAACAGCGGAAATGATTCTCGGAGAACAACAGAATGTTGGCTGGATTGATTTTGTTCCCGGGGAAAATGTCGAGATTTTGATGGAGAAATATCAGGCAAAGCTCGCGGAACTGGATACATCAGAAGGGGTTCTTTTTCTGGTGGATACCTGGGGCGGCAGCCCATTCAACGCGGCCAGTCGCCTGGTGAACAACAAACAAAGGTATGAAGTGGTCGCCGGCGTCAACATTCCTATGCTGGCCGAGACCTTTATGGCCCGGGATGACGATCCCGCGTTTGAAGAGTTGGTCAGCATCGCGGTAGAAGCCGGAAGAGCCGGTGTAAAAGCGCTGAAAGCCGTCGAGCCGGAAATTACGCCGGTTCGTAAACAGCCTGCGGCGCCCAAAGCCGCTCCTCCGGGGCCGGGTGGGCATATGAAAATTGGACTGGCTCGCATCGACGACCGTCTGATCCATGGGCAAGTCGCCACCCGCTGGACCAAAGAAACCAACGTTAGCCGGATTATCGTCGTCAGCGACGAAGTCGCGGCGGATACCGTGCGCAAAACTCTGCTCACCCAGGTGGCGCCGCCCGGCGTTACCGCCCATGTGGTGGATGTCGCCAAGGCCGTGCGCGTTTACAACAATCCCAAATATGCCGCTGACCGCGTCATGCTGTTATTCACTAACCCAACCGATGTGGTACGGCTGGTAGAGGATGGCGTCAAGATTACATCGGTCAATATCGGCGGTATGGCTTACCGGCAGGGGAAAACCCAGGTCAACAACGCTGTATCCATCGATGAACAAGACATCGTCGCCTTTAACAAACTCCACGACCGTGGGATCGAACTGGAAGTTCGCAAGGTTTCCACCGATACCCGGCTCAATATGATGGATTTGATCAACAAGGCCGCGCGTTAGTCTATTAGAAATGAGCGGGTTAAATGACGATTCAACGTGTCAATACGCTATTCTCACAGGAGAAATAGAATGGAGATCACTACGCTTCAAATTGTGCTGATATTTCTCGTCGCCTGTATTTCCGGCATGGGTTCTATTCTGGATGAATTTCAATTTCACCGTCCGCTGGTTGCCTGTACGCTAATCGGCTTCGTACTCGGCGATGTGAAAACCGGGGTCATCATCGGCGGTACGCTGGAAATGATCGCCCTCGGATGGATGAATATCGGCGCGGCGGTGGCCCCAGACGCCGCTCTGGCGTCCATCATATCCACTATTCTGGTCATCGCCGGCGGTCAGAGCGTCGGCGCCGGTATCGCGCTGGCCATTCCGCTGGCTGCCGCCGGGCAGGTACTGACCATCATCGTGCGAACCATCACCGTGGCGTTCCAACATGCCGCCGACAGCGCCGCCGAGCGCGGCAGCCTTTCCGCCATCAGTTGGATCCACGTTTCCGCCCTGCTGCTGCAGGCCATGCGCATTGCCATTCCAGCGGTAATCGTTGCGGTCTCGGTCGGTACCGAAGCGGTTCATGCCCTGCTTTCATCCATTCCCGACGTTGTCACCACCGGCCTGAATATCGCCGGCGGCATGATTGTCGTCGTCGGTTATGCGATGGTGATCAACATGATGCGTGCCGGCTACCTGATGCCTTTCTTCTATCTGGGCTTCGTCACCGCCGCGTTCACCAACTTCAATCTGGTCGCTCTGGGCGTTATCGGAGTTGTCATGGCAATTCTGTATATCCAGCTCAGCCCCAAATACAACAAGGCGCAAGGCGCGGCTTCCGCCGCCGCCAGCAACGACCTCGACAACGAATTGGACTGACAGGAGAGCTATCATGGTTGATACCACGCAAAAAAAACTTACTCCCAGCGACATTCGCGCTGTGTTTATTCGCTCCAACCTGTTTCAGGGGTCGTGGAACTTCGAACGTATGCAAGCGTTGGGCTTCTGTTTTTCCATGGTACCGGTCATTCGCCGCCTGTATCCGGAAAACTCGGAAGAACGCAAGCAGGCCATCAGGCGCCACCTGGAATTTTTCAACACCCAACCTTTCGTCGCAGCGCCAGTGCTGGGCGTTACCATGGCAATGGAAGAGCAACGGGCCAACGGCGCGGCGATTGACGACGGTGCCATCAACGGCCTGAAGGTCGGCCTGATGGGGCCGCTGGCAGGCGTTGGCGACCCGATATTCTGGGGAACGGCACGGCCGGTATTTGCGGCATTGGGCGCCGGCATAGCCATGAGCGGCAGCCTGCTGGGGCCGATTCTGTTTTTCGTGCTGTTCAATCTGGTACGTCTGCTGGTTCGCTACTACGGTGTGGCATATGGCTATCGCAAAGGCGCTGATATCGTTCAGGATATGGGTGGCGGGCTCCTGCAAAAACTGACTGAAGGTTCCTCGATTTTGGGGTTATTCGTCATGGGGGCGCTGGTCAACAAATGGACGCACGTCAATATCCCGCTGGTCGTTTCCCGCGTTACCACTCAGAACGGGCAAACCACTGTCACCACAGTGCAATCGATCCTTGATCAGTTGATGCCGGGTTTAGTGCCGCTCCTGCTGACATTTGGCTGTATGTGGCTACTGAGGCGCAAAATCAATGCACTCTGGCTTATCATCGGCTTTTTCGTTATCGGTATTGTCGGGTATTGGCTCGGTTTGCTCGGTTTGTAATCTCAGTAAGCATGTCGGGGAAACCCGGCATGCTTCTATCTCGTTCACCCGCCCGTTGTAAAGCATGGAGCTGACTATGAGCCTGACCGATATAACGTTGTGCGGCTGTCTGCTGCTGGCACTGGCGTATGCGGTTTATGACGAATTCATCATGGATCGCCAATATGGACACACCTGTCTGAAAGTCTTTCTGCGACGAACCAGTTATCTCGACGCCGTCATCTTCGTCGTACTCGTGGCCATTCTGATTTACAAAAACGTCACCACTCAAGGCACCCTGCTTACTACAGTCCTGTTATTTACCCTGGTCATGATGGCTATATATTTGTCGATCATTCGACAACCTAAATTGTTATTCAAAGAGCAAGGTTTTTTCTACGCAAATACCTATATTCCTTATCATCGAATAAAAGCCATGAACTTATCGGAAGATGGCATTCTTGTTATAGATCTTGAGCAACGCCGTATATTCATTGCGGTCAAAAAATTAGACGATCTTGACAAAATCTATAAATTTATCATTGAAATTCAATAGATTGAATTTTATTTCATGGCGTTAAAATATTAATAATCTATCCCTACAATAATTAAGCTATTTCCTTATCCACATTATTATTGATGCAATTTACTCCATTTGTTTCTTTTTTGTTTTAAATGAAAACAATTATCAATATCGTTGATAAATAACATGTTATTACTTGTTGTTTCATGCCTGAATAATATGATAAGGTTGCGCAGTCATTGGGGAGTAGCCAATTCCTGACGCAGTTTCAGGAATGTTCGTATCAACATACTCGTTTGCAAAAACGTGGTGCGAACGGCCAGAAAGGCAGGCGAGACCATAGACACATGATCCATCGTCTGGTTGGGGGTGGGTTGTGTGGATATGGATAACCGCCCCAGCCGAGGCTATTTACAATGAATTTGTCAGCAACTCTCATCCTTGCTTTTGGCATGTCTATGGATGCCTTTGCCGCATCCATAGGAAAAGGTGCCGCACTACACAAACCTCGTTTTAGCGAAGCGCTAAGAACCGGGCTGATTTTTGGCCTCATCGAGGCGATTACCCCACTTGTTGGTTGGGCGCTTGGCTTCTATGCCAGCCAGTTCATTATTGAATGGGATCATTGGGTGGCATTTAGTCTGCTATTGATTCTTGGCGGCAGAATGATCATGGAAGGCCTGAAAGGTGAAACCGACTGCCACTGCGAAAAAATCAGCAAACACAGCCTGGTTACTCTGGTTTGTACCGCAATAGCGACCAGTCTAGATGCCATGGCGATCGGCGTCGGTCTGGCTTTCCTGCAAGTCAATATACTCCACACCGCCATGATGATTGGCAGTGCCACCATGATCATGGTGACGCTCGGCATGATGATTGGCCGCTATATCGGCCCTATCCTCGGTAAAAAAGCCGAAATTGTCGGGGGACTGGTACTGATTGGCATTGGCTGTAACATTCTCTACGAACATCTGGGCAGTCTGGCCTAATGCGTATAACAATGGGCAACCCACGGTTGCCCATTTATTTCGCTATTATGCTTCGCGTCGGTGCAGACGTATCAGGAAATCCGTTTCACAAGCAAATACCGGCTCCGAACGCAGCGTTGCTTTAACCTCCTCGCTGGCGCGCCAGGCAAAAGGCGTCATTTGCAATAAATCTGCAGCCTCTCTCCCTGTCAGTTGCATTGAATAGGCAAATTTCACACATTGCTCCAACCGAAACCCTGAAAACACTTCATCAATATCGGGATGTAATCTAACTTCTGGGTATATACGGGCCTTAAGCGCCATTAAATGCCGTGGCCCTGGTGATACCGTCAGCAAGACACCACCAGGCTTGATCACCCGAGCTAATTCATCGCTGTTACAGGGAGCATAAATCTTTAATACTGCATCCAATCCGCAGGACTGAAATGGCAAGCGCTGACTGGATGCGACGCAAAACATAACTTGCCGATAACGTCTAGCCGCACGCTGGATCGCGGCCTTGGAAACGTCAAGCCCATAAACCTGAATGCCTCTGTTCGTCAACGCATCAGCCAATGCCGCCGTGTAATACCCTTCCCCGCATCCGATATCCAGCAAACTACCGGGCAACGTTAAACACCCATCAAACAGACGGGTGACATTTGCCTGCAACGGCTGGTAATGTCCGGCATCCAGAAAGGAGCGCCTGGCCTGCATCATTTCAGCGCTGTCGCCGGGCTGTTTAGAGCGTTTGAACTGCACAGGCAGCAAGTTGACATACCCTTCCCGGGCACAGTCGAAGTGATGTTGGCCGCACGACCAGCGTCCAGAATCATGCTGCAACGGACGGTGACACAACGGGCATTGATACGGAAAAAAAGGAGTTTGCATACAGAACCGACAACCGGAAGGTGTAAATCAACAAAGCAAAAAACCCGCGCCAGGCGGGTTTTAGTCTATAAACTGACAGTTACAGTGCGGTAACGTTAACCGCAGACGGGCCTTTCTGTCCGTCCTGAATTTCAAACTCAACGTTCTGGCCTTCTGCCAACGTTTTGAAACCAGTGCCTTGAATTGCAGAGAAGTGCACAAACACATCTTTGCTGCCGTCAGCCGGAGTAATGAAACCGAAGCCTTTGGACTCGTTGAACCACTTAACCTGACCTTTAATCTTTGCCATTTCAAAATTTCCTTTAATAGTTAAACCGCACAGGTGCGTTATACAGAAAAACCAGAGTCGTTACTGATTGAGGCACGAAAATAAGGATCGGCAGAGAAGTGGTATTCAACGCTAACGTTTGTACTCAATACTTCTTTACTGAAAATGCCATTCATATACAGAACTGTACCTCGTTTTTACCAAAAAGGTTTATTACACACTCTGTTATCATTGGCAAGCCATTTTTTTACAGTGATGGACATGCCGCACAAATTAGGGACTTTAATGTATCAGTTAATATGTCAACCGGCTCAGGGCTGCTATATTGACATACCAGAAGTATTCCCTATGACACTCCCAACGGTTTGATTATGTGCACGATATGATAATTACGCAAGGTGCGGCGCCTAATTAATACGGCGGCATCCATCACTATAACAAAACAATATTGCCCGCATGTTTCCCATCTCTTCATGATAGAGACAGTTTCGGTAATCGTGTTCTCACACAGTTGGCAAAAAATGTAAAAAACATAAGAAAAAAACTTTATATACAACAAGATGCACACACCGATTTCTGATGGTGATTATCTAAATATACAATAATGATGAAACAAAGGTGATATATAAATTTCATCTTATAAAGATGTTTGTATTATTTTTTGCAAAAAATGATTTGTTAACATTCATTCTGTACACACAGCGCCGAATTGTTAAAAAACGCCAAGTCAAAGATTGCACCTTCCCACCAAACTGCATACTTTCCACTCTATTTAAGTCAGTGATAGGGATCATAATTCTGCGAGCGCCCTCAGGATGAATTGATGGGCATTTACATGAAAAAATGTATTACTATGCCGAATTCATGCAATCACCCTTCTATTACGTTTTGTCCAACGATTATTTTATGAGATTAATGTCTCATTCATTTTCCTTCATGCATTTTTAACGCGCGAAACTAATCCCCCGATAAGATCCAGATCAAAAACAGCGAAGACCAAGTATCCATCTGATTTTCTTTTATATCAAATCGACCGCATACCCTTCAGACATTGCAGGGATTTCTGAACCCGCGACAATATTTTGAACATCTGTCGTGACAAGCACAGTAATTAAGCGTTATTGTCATCCCGTCAGTTTCTTTATCACACCGTTATAGCCGGTCACTCAGACCATTTTTCAGAGAAAGGCCGCAGCGTAATACGTATCTTTCTCCCTTCGTTTCGATGGGGATGACCAACACCATCGGCTGTGCGCCAGATTCATTTTTTATACTGCATAATTCATTAACGTAATGATCTATCAGATTGCATCAACGGGAGGTGCCCTATGTGGCAAACGATCGCACAACTACTGGAAGAACATCTGGGGCCGGGTGAGATTCAGGAACGTAGAGAGTTGCCCGGAGGCGAAATCCACTCTGCATGGTTTATTCGCTATGGTGAACACGATGTGTTCATCAAGAGTGATTCCCGGGAATTGTTGACCAAATTCCGGGCTGAAGCGGAACAGCTTGAACTGCTGGCCAAAAGCAAAACCGTACAGATCCCGGCCGTTTACGGTGTGGGTTGTACCCGCGACTACAGCTTCCTCTTATTGCAATATCTCTCGACCAAACCATTGGATGCCCACAGCGCCTGGTGCCTTGGGCAACATCTGGCCAAGCTTCACCAATGGAGTGACCAGCCGCAATTCGGCCTCGATTTTGACAATGATCTGTCAACCACGCCGCAACCTAATGCCTGGCAACGGCGTTGGTCCACATTTTTTGCCGAGCAGCGCATTGGCTGGCAACTGCAACTGGCGGCGGAAAAAGGCCTGAGTTTTGGCGACATCGGTATGTTGATCGCTACAGTCGAACAGCGATTGGCTAGCCATCAACCCCAACCAGCGCTACTGCATGGTGATTTATGGTCAGGAAATTGGGTCAATACGTCCGAGGGATGTTATTTATTCGATCCTGCGTGTTACTGGGGGGACAGAGAATGCGATCTGGCTATGCTGCCCTTGTACCCGGATCTACCGAAGCAAATTTATGACGGCTACCAAAGCGTATGGCCTCTGGATAAAGGCTTTGTGGAACGTCAACCCATTTACCAGCTTTACTATTTACTCAATCGCGCCAACTTGTTTGGCGGCAAACACGTTGTTGCCGCACAGCAAGCCATCGAGTCAGCGCTATTAGAATGAAAACGCACGGAGTGAAAATGCCAATCGGGGTTAGCGCCCCGATTGACTATCAGCCGACCAAACCGATGACTTTCAAGACCAGATAACCGACTACCGCAACAACGAGCGGCAAGATGTACAACGGAAAAAATTGCAGAAAAACGGTATGCCGGGGGAGCTCGACACGGGATTCCAACTCCTCACGAGTTTTCCCCTCCTCGCCTTTCGCCTTTTCCAGAATTAACTGATCTTCCAACCCTTCACGAATATGCTTTACCTGACGAGAAAGACGCGCGCCGGAAACTTGTAAAGCCAGACCCAAAAAAATCAAGAGATAGACCGCCCAGAACATAAGTGTTGTGCTGGCGGAAAGACGCCCAAAATCCGGCACCGGTGAATTGAACCAGAGCACATTCAAAAATGGCGTATTAAAACGCAGCACCTCTACTACCAAGTGCAGAAAATCCTGCAGGACACCATTGATGCCTTGCGTTTTCTCAGTAAAGGTATGAACGAGATTTGCCAATGAAATCACTGTCGAAAGCAGAGCCGGGATAAAAAGGATCCAACCCGCGATGCGTTTAAACACCGCAATGCGGCCAGCCTGTTGATACGTCATGAGTTCCCCTTGTGCGCAACGTCGTGGAAACGTTACCGGTCGAGACAGAAAATAAGTGTATTCAAACCCGATAGCAGGGTACTTCAGGTTTATGAAGAGTCAACTTTTCTTTCCTACTATAGATAGGCTTCGACACTCAACGCATCAGCGCTAGCCTGGTGTGCGTTCCGGGGACAAAGACAGGAAATGGCGAGATTAGACGAATAGCGAAAATACCGGCCTAACCGGCCGGTATTCTGACATCAATCAGAGGAAATCTGCACGTTTCGGCGAGAAAGTATCGATAAGCACGCTGCCATCTTCCAAAGAAACCACACCGTGGATCTCGCTTTTCACCGCCATATAGGCATCGCCCGTTTTCAGAATGCGTTTTTCGCCTTCAATCTCTACTTCGAAACTACCGGCCGCCACGTAGGCTATCTGGTCATGAATGTCATGCTTGTGCGGAGTGCCGATCGCGCCTTTGGCAAAATGCACGCACACCATCATCAGGTCATCGCTCCAGGTAATGATCTTACGCTTGATGCCACCGCCCAGTTCTTCCCATGGCGTATCGTCGTCAATAAAGTACCTTCTCATTTTTTCTCCTCAATATTGTGTTATGTGTTCGCCTTGATACCCTCAGGCAACAGGACAAGACAAGTACCGACATTCTAGTAACATCAGGACCAGACGAAACATAAAATAAGTAAAACCATGACGCCCCTCAAGAAATAAATAAAACATTATTTCATTTTTATTGAATTCGCATCTCAACCACACTACTATCGCGCCATATACGAAAGAACCGGGCAGTCAGGGCCTGGTGACATTGTCACTGCCACGCGATGTTTCCTGCCCTGCCCGGGGCTTTCCTTCCCGAGCCCTCATCCGGTTCAGTCTGGAAGCAAGGAGCGATCATGCAAGTTCGTCAGAGTATTCACAGCGATCATGCCCGTCAGCTTGATACGGCCGGGTTACGCCGTGAATTTTTGATAGAAAAGATTTTTGATGCCGACGCCTGCACCATGACGTATAGCCACATCGACAGAATCATCATCGGCGGAGTGATGCCGGTTCATCATGCTGTAACGTTAGGAGAAGATGTTGGACGCCAATTGGGCGTCAGCTATTTTCTGGAACGACGTGAACTGGGCACCATCAACATCGGCGGCGACGGCATCGTTACCGTTGATGGGCAGGACTATGCCGTTGGGCACGAAGAAGCGCTTTATATCGGCCGTGGAGCCAAAGATATTCATTTTCGTAGCCTGAATCCGGACTCACCAGCCAGGTTTTATTACAACAGCGCCCCTGCCCACACAACCTACCCAACCCGCAGAATTACTGCGGCGCAAGCGTCACCCCAAACGTTGGGCGATAACGCCACCAGCAATCTTAGAACCATCAACAAATATATTGTTCCTGATGTCTTACCCACCTGCCAGCTCACTATGGGTCTAACCAAACTGGCAGAGGGCAACCTCTGGAACACCATGCCATGTCACACGCATGAGCGTCGGATGGAAGTCTACTTCTACTTTGACATGGACGAAGAAAGCGCCGTGTTTCACATGATGGGTCAGCCTCAGGAAACCCGTCACATTCTGGTGCATAACGAACAGGCCGTGATTTCTCCCAGTTGGTCGATTCACGCAGGCGTAGGCACCAAACGCTATACCTTTATCTGGGGCATGGTGGGTGAAAATCAGGTTTTTGGCGATATGGATCACCTTAACGTTAGCGAACTACGCTAACAGTGATAAGCCGGAGCTCCGGTAATCCCTACAGTAACAGCACGCGACGAATAATGTCGTTCACAGAGAGATTAAAGCTATGATTTTAGATTCATTCAATTTACAGGGCAAAATTGCTCTGATCACAGGTTGCGATACCGGTCTGGGTCAAGGTATGGCGATCGGGCTAGCCGAAGCAGGCTGTGACATTGTGGGTGTCAATATCGTCGAGCCGAAAGACACGATTGAAAAAGTCACCGCTCTGGGCCGTCGTTTTCTCAGCCTGACGGCTGACATGAGCGATGTCTCCGGCCATGCCGCTCTGGTGGAAAAAGCTGTCGCCGAATTCGGCAAAGTGGATATCCTGGTGAACAACGCAGGTATTATTCGCCGCGAAGATGCTATCGAATTCAGTGAAAAGAACTGGGACGATGTGATGAACCTTAACATCAAGAGCGTCTTCTTCATGTCTCAGACCGTTGCGCGCCAGTTCATCAAGCAAGGCACCGGCGGCAAAATCATCAATATCGCGTCCATGCTGTCCTTCCAGGGTGGTATCCGTGTTCCTTCCTATACCGCATCCAAGAGCGCGGTTATGGGGATTACCCGCTTGATGGCTAACGAATGGGCGAAACACAACATCAACGTCAATGCCATCGCGCCAGGCTATATGGCCACCAACAACACCCAGCAGCTGCGCGCGGATCAGGATCGCAGTAAAGAAATTCTGGATCGCATCCCGGCCGGTCGTTGGGGTTTGCCGCAAGACCTTAAAGGCCCTGCAGTATTCCTGGCATCAAGCGCCTCTGATTATATCAACGGCTATACCGTTGCCGTAGACGGTGGCTGGCTGGCTCGCTAAGTTAGCTTCAATATTTTTTCGTGATAGAAAGCACAATCCTGGATTGTGCTTTTCTTTTTTCATCAATAAGTTACCTATTTCCTTCTTTTTCCACGCTGTTTCCAAAATTCCTCTGAAAAATTTTAAAACAACGTTCCGACCCTGATCACACTTTCGATATTGAGCACATGACGAGAGAGTTAGTTGGGCAATATAATCAATCAAAACAATGTTTCTATTTATAAGGAACTGACCGTAAGGTTCCTAAGAAGGTACTCCATGAGTATTTTTTCGGATTTAAACACCAGCAGAAAATGGCAAATAGAGCGATGGTTATCTGCCATTAATAGTCATATCGAAAAAGTTCAAACCTGCGCTCAAAGCGTTGTAAATCCAACGCCATTATTTGCTGATGGTTTTGATGTCAAAACATTGACGCCGGTCGTCTGGAAATTTCCAGATGGTCATGACGCCCCTATATCTAATTTCGCCAGTCAACAAAATTGGTTGCGTCTTTTAATTTCCATGAGCGAAGTCACAGAAACGGAAAAATACCGTCAATCTGCATTTGAACAGTGCCGCTATTTCCTCAACCATTTCGTTGATGATAAAAGCGGACTTTTTTTCTGGGGCGGGCACCGTTTTATTAATCTTGACACATTAAGCAGCGAAGGGCCGGAATCAAAATCGCTGGTGCATGAATTAAAACACCATTTGCCCTATTACGAATTGCTATTAGATCTTGAACCAGAAAAAACGCTGAATTTTATTCAAGGGTTCTGGAATGCACATGTGGAAAACTGGGAATCCTTGGATCTGGGGCGTCATGGCGATTACGCAAAAGTTCGCGATCCTAACGTCTTCACCCATGTGCGCCATGATGTAGTTGATCCCTCTCGCTGGCCGGAACTGCCGCTGACTAAAGGGTTGACGTTCGTCAATGCTGGCACGGATCTGATTTACGCAGCCTTCGCTTATACGCGCCATACCGGAGACCCGCAAGCGGCAGCATGGGGCAAGCATCTTTATCGTCAATATGTACTGGCGCGTAATCCGGAAACCGGCATGCCGGTATACCAATTTAGCTCGCCAATTCAACGCCAGCCCGCACCCGCAGATGACAACCAGACACAATCTTGGTTCGGCGATCGCGCTCAGCGCCAGTTCGGGCCGGAGTTCGGCGCCATTGCCCGCGAGGCTAACGTACTATTTCGCGATATGCACCCGCTACTGGCGGATAACCCGCTCGCTATGCTGGAAATTCTGCGGCGCCAGCCGGATCACGAAATGCTGACCTGGGTGATCACCGGGCTCAAAAACTACTACCAATACGCCTATGATGCCGACACCAATACGCTGCGTCCTATGTGGAACAACGGTCAGGATATGACGGGTTATCGTTTCCAGCGTGACGGTTATTACGGCAAGGCCGGCACCGAGCTCAAGCCCTTCCCCATCGAAGGGGATTATTTGCTGCCGCTGGTGCGCGCTTGGCGTCTGAGCGGAGATAGTGAGCTTGACTCGCTGATCTCCACACTGTTGTCCCGGTTGGAAAAGCAGGGTATACATCAAGCCGCTTCGCCATTTTTATTATTGGCGGTTATTGAGCTCGCCGAAGAAAAACAGTCGGCACAGTGGGCGGAATATGCCTGGCAATTAGCGGAAATTCTGTTTAACCGTTATTTCCATCACGGCTTGCTGATGCGTTCCGAACATCATCGCTATATACGGCTTGACGATCCATTCCCAGCGATTCTGCTTACACTGATTGCTGCTTGCAGAAATAAATTGAGCACGCTTCCCACCATTCTGACACAGGGGGGATATGTACATGGCGATTTTCGCATCAATGGACAAAGCAAGGTCATATACGACGTTGAGTTTATTTACCCAGAATTATTGACTCATTGATTTTTTTATTTTTTAAGATTCAACATTACTAAAGTAGGTAGGCATTATGAATGAAAACAGAATGCTGGGGTTAGCCTATATCTCCCCTTATATAATAGGGTTGATAGTTTTTACCGCTTTCCCCTTTATTTCATCGTTTGTGCTCAGTTTTACTGAGTATGATTTAATGAGCCCCCCCACATTCACCGGTCTTGAGAATTATCACCGGATGTTTATGGAGGACGATCTTTTTTGGAAATCCATGGGAATCACGTTCGCTTATGTATTCCTGACCATACCTCTTAAACTGATTTTCGCGCTGTTAATTGCATTTGTACTGAACTTCAAACTGCGTGGTATCGGCTTTTTCCGTACCGCTTATTATGTACCGTCTATTCTCGGCAGCAGCGTAGCGATCGCCGTGTTGTGGCGCGCATTGTTCGCCATCGACGGGCTGCTCAACAGCTTTATCGGCGTGCTCGGGCTCGACCCGATTAACTGGCTGGGTGAACCGGCGCTGGCGCTGATGTCCGTCACCTTGCTGCGCGTCTGGCAGTTTGGTTCCGCCATGGTGATTTTCCTCGCCGCACTGCAGAATGTCCCGCAGTCTCAGTATGAGGCCGCCATGATCGATGGCGCGTCAAAATGGCAGATGTTCCTGAAAGTGACTGTACCGTTGATTACACCGGTCATTTTCTTCAACTTCATCATGCAAACCACACAGGCGTTCCAGGAGTTCACCGCACCCTACGTTATTACCGGCGGCGGGCCGACCCATTACACCTATCTGTTCTCGCTCTATATTTACGAGACGGCATTCAAGTATTTCGATATGGGCTATGGCGCTGCCCTTGCGTGGGTTCTGTTCCTGGTTGTTGCCGTCTTTGCTGCGATTTCCTTCAAATCGTCCAAATACTGGGTGTTCTATTCCGCCGATAAGGGAGGGAAAAATGGCTGATATTCATTCACCAATGTCTGCGCAGGATATTGCTGCGGAAGAAGTTCGCCGCACATTGCGCCGGGAAAAAATCAACGCCGGGATTCGCTACGTCATTCTGCTGGGTGTCGGCATCCTGATGCTCTACCCGTTGGCGTGGATGTTCTCAGCTTCATTCAAGCCCAACCACGAAATTTTCACGACGTTGAGCCTGTGGCCAACGCACGCAACTTGGGATGGTTTTATCAACGGCTGGAAAACCGGGACCGAATATACTTTCGGTCACTACATGATCAATACCTTCCAGTACGTGATTCCGAAGGTGGTTCTGACGGTGATCTCTTCCACTATCGTGGCTTACGGCTTTGCCCGGTTTGAGATTCCATGGAAGAACTTTTGGTTCGCCACACTGATTGCCACCATGCTGCTCCCCAGCACCGTACTGCTGATCCCGCAGTACATCATGTTCCGCGAAATGGGCATGTTGAACAGCTATCTGCCGTTATATCTGCCGTTAGCGTTCGCCACCCATGGATTCTTCGTGTTCATGCTGATCCAGTTCCTGCGCGGCGTTCCGCGCGACATGGAAGAAGCGGCGCAGATTGACGGCTGCAACTCCTGGCAGGTGCTGTGGTACGTCGTGGTACCCATTCTGAAACCGGCCATCATTTCCGTTGCGCTGTTCCAGTTCATGTGGTCGATGAACGACTTTATCGGTCCGTTGATTTACGTCTACAGCGTCGACAAATACCCCATCGCACTGGCCCTGAAAATGTCTATCGACGTGACGGAAGGTGCACCGTGGAACGAAATTCTGGCAATGGCGAGTATCTCCATTCTGCCGTCCATCATCATTTTCTTCATGGCTCAGCGCTACTTCGTTCAGGGCGTGACCAGCAGCGGAATTAAAGGTTAATTGAGGATTTATCATGGCTGAAGTCATTTTTAATAAACTGGAAAAAGTTTACTCCAACGGATTCAAAGCTGTTCACGGTATCGACCTGACGATCAAAGACGGTGAATTCATGGTGATCGTCGGCCCATCCGGCTGTGCAAAATCCACCACCCTACGCATGCTGGCGGGTTTGGAAACTATCAGCGGCGGGGAAGTTCGTATCGGTACCAAAATCGTCAATAATCTGGCGCCCAAAGATCGTGGCATCGCCATGGTGTTCCAGAACTATGCGCTCTATCCGCACATGACCGTGCGCGAGAACCTGGCCTTCGGGTTGAAGCTCAGCAAGCTGCCCAAAGACAAAATTGAGGCGCAGGTCAACGAAGCCGCCAAGATCCTCGAACTGGATGAACTGATGGATCGCCTACCCCGCCAGCTTTCCGGCGGTCAGGCTCAGCGTGTGGCGGTAGGCCGTGCCATCGTGAAAAAACCGGACGTGTTCTTGTTTGACGAACCGCTGTCCAACCTGGATGCCAAATTGCGCGCATCCATGCGTATTCGCATCTCCGATTTGCACAAACAGCTGAAAAGGAGCGGCCATCCGGCCACCAGTGTCTATGTAACGCACGACCAGACCGAAGCCATGACCATGGGCGACCGTATCTGCGTGATGAAACTGGGGCACATCATGCAGGTGGATACGCCGGACAATCTCTATCACTACCCCAAAAACATGTTTGTTGCAGGCTTTATCGGCTCTCCGGAAATGAACATCAAACCGGGCCAGTTGACCGAAGATAACGGCCAGATCAGTCTGAAAGTCGGCCATTGCAGCATGAAGCTCAACCAGAGCAAGCAGGACAAGGTTCGTGACTATGTCGGCAAGGAAATCTGCTTCGGTATCCGCCCTGAGTACGTCACCGTTTCCGAATCACCGTTCGACGGCGAACATTTCCAGGGTGAACTGGTGCGTGCTGAAAACATGGGCCACGAATTTTTCATGTATATCAAAGTTGACGGTTTTGAATTAACCAGTCGCATGCCTTCCGACGAAGCGCGTCTGATCATCGCCAACGGTCTGAATCGTCAGGTGTATTTCCAGTATGAAATGGAAAAATGCCATATTTTCGATGCAAAAACAGAACAAAATATCTCACTCTGAAAGGAGCTATAACCAATGAAAAAAGTGATCCTACGTACCTTAATTGCATCCTCTCTGGCGTTGATGGCTCATCAATCCTTCGCGGCCGATCAGGTCGAACTGCGGATGTCCTGGTGGGGCGGCAATGGCCGTCATCAGGTCACTCTGAAGGCCATTGATGAATTCCAGAAACAATATCCGAATATCAAGGTGAAATCGGAATACACCGGTTGGGATGGTCATCTCTCCCGTTTGACCACTCAGATCGCGGGCAATACTGAACCAGATGTGATGCAAACCAACTGGAACTGGTTGCCGATTTTCTCCAAGAACGGTGATGGCTTCTACGATCTCAACAAAGTCAAAGATGTGCTGGATCTGACTCAGTTTGATGCTAAAGAGCTGCAAGCGACCACCGTGAACGGCAAGTTGAACGGCCTGCCGATTTCCGTGACAGCCCGTGTGTTCTACTTCAACACGGAAACCTGGAAGAAAGCCGGTCTGACCTATCCCAAAACCTGGGATGACCTGATCAACGCCGGGAAAGTCTTTAAGGAAAAACTGGGCGATCAATCCTACCCGGTCGTTCTGGAACACCAGGATTCGCTGGCGCTGCTGAACTCCTACATGGTGCAGAAATACGGCATTCCTGCCGTCGATGAGAAGAACAAAAAATTCTCCTACACCGATGCGCAGTGGCAAGAATTCTTCCAGATGTATAAAAAACTGGTTGATGCGCACGTCATGCCGTCAGCGAAATACTATGCCTCTTTCGGCAAGAGCAACATGTATGAAATGAAGCCGTGGATCGCCGGTGATTGGGGCGGCACATATATGTGGAACTCAACTATCACCAAATACTCCGACAACCTGCAGCCTCCAGCCAAACTGGAGCTGGGTAGCTATCCGATGCTGCCGGGAGCAAAAGACGCCGGTCTGTTCTTTAAACCTGCACAAATGTTCTCTATCGGTAAGTCGTCTAAACATCCGAAAGAAGCCGCCATGCTGATCAACTATCTGCTGAACAGCAAGGAAGGGACTCAGGCTCTGGGTCTGGAACGTGGTGTGCCGTTGAGCAAGGCCGCCGTCGCTCAATTGCGCAGCGATGGAGCCATCAAGGATAGCGATCCGGCCGTAGCAGGCCTCAATCTGGCGTTGTCATTGCCGCATGATGTCAAAGTATCGCCTTACTTTGACGATCCGCAGATCGTATCCCTGTTCGGCGATTCTATTCAGTACATCGATTACGATCAGAAGTCAGTTGAAGAAACGGCTAAATATTTCCAACGCCAGGCTGACCGTATTTTGAAACGCGCGATGAAAGAATAAGTTTTTACCTTAAATACGTCGAGTGACAGGACAAGGCGCGTTAAGCGCCTTGCAACGCAGCAAGTGAATGAATCCCGATGCGTTAGCTACGGTGAGCAATTCGGGTAAGCGGTCAATCTACCGAGGTTTGAACGCAACTTGCCGCTGTGGCTCAGGGATGGGTCGAATCATACAGCTAACGTACCTGCAACTTAACGTATGACGGGTATCTATATTCGTTTATTTTAAGCCCCGTCTTGATTCGGGGCTTTTTTATTTATTTTGAAACAGAATGAAGAACTTAGCGGATCATCATCACAATTTGAAATCATTTTGAAGAAAATATTGTTCATAAAGATCAAGATCACAAAATAAGAGTAAATAATTCATAAAATAGGAACTGTTCTAAAAGAACACATCGATTTTATTTTCTTACTGTGCTTTTTTTCTGTATATATAGGGAAGATACAATGAAACTTAAATTATTAACTCTGGCGATGGCATCGCTGGTAAGCGTCAATGCGTTAGCTGTATCTATCGATTATCGTCATGAAATGCAGGACACGGCAAAAGCGGGTCATAAAGATCGCCTGTCTATTTCTCACCGTTTTGCCAATGGCTTCGGATTATCTTCAGAAGTTAAATGGGCTCAGTCATCCAAAGATTCAACACCGAATAAACCATTTAATGAGCAAGTAAGCAACGGCACAGAAGTTGTCGCCAGCTATGTTTATAAATTCAATAACGTCTTTTCTATCGAGCCAGGTTTCTCTTTAGAATCAAGTTCAACCAGCAACAATTATCGCCCATATATTCGTGGCCGTGCGAATGTCACCAGCGATTTGTCCGTTGCTCTCCGCTATCGTCCTTATTTTAAACGCAATAGTGGTAGTATCGGCTCATCCTCAAGCACCACCGATAAAGGCTATACCCTGACCGGTAATATCGATTACACCTTCTTGAAAGATTATACCATCGGCTATGAACTGGAATATAAAAAAGCCACTGCCGGTGAAACCATTCTTGCTGACAACGATGATTACGATTTTACCCATAACGTGAAACTGTCGTACAAATGGGATAAAAACTGGAAACCCTATGTTGAAGTCGGCAACGTATCGGAAGGTAAAACGACCGATAATCGTCAGACCCGTTATCGCGTAGGCGTGCAATATAGCTTCTAATTGCTGCTGATGAGCGATGCTATTTTTCGCTCAGAAAATTCCCTTCATGGGAATTGAAATACCATCAATTCGTCATTATTTTTTGTGTGTCCTCCCTCAAGGGATATAGATTATTTATTCTTCAGGTAAACATTATTAAAATGATGTTTACCTTTTTTTATCTCTATTATTTCTACTCGTATAAAACGTAACAGGGAGTGTATTTATGCTTATTCGAATGATGATTCCCGGAGCACTGGTGATGTTATTAACCAGCATGAGTCAGGCGCACGCCCTATTTCCGGTTTGGCCACAGGGCGATGCGCCCGGCGCGGCAACATCCTCCACCCAACCGCAAATAGTGGATCGCAGTAAAAATCCCGCCCTGCCCGACCGGGCCGCCACCGGTATACGGCGCCCTGAACTCACAGTTTATCCGGCACAACACCCCAATGGTATTGCCCTGCTGGTGACACCCGGCGGAAGCTATCAGCGCGTCGTGCTGGACAAGGAAGGTAGCGATCTGGCACCGGTATTCAATGCTCAAGGCTACACCTTGTTCGTCATGACCTACCGAATGCCCAATGAAGGCCACCGAGAAGGCGCTGATGCCCCACTGGCGGATGCACAGCGCGCAATCCGAACGCTACGCGCTGACGCGGCTAAATGGCATATCGACCCTCATCGTATCGGCGTGATGGGATTTTCCGCCGGGGGGGCATGTAGCCGCGAGCCTGGGAACCCGCTTCGGACAGCAGGTTTATGCGCCTGTGGATGACATCGATAAGTTCAGCGCACGACCGGATTTCATGGTGCTGATGTACCCGGTTATCTCGATGCAGGAATCGATCGCCCACCCACAATCCCGCCAAGCGGTAGTCGGCGAGCATCCTGATTCGGCACGTGTTCGTGAATACTCGGCAGAAGCTCAGGTGACAGCCAATACGCCGCCGACGTTTTTGCTTCACGCCATGGATGACCCCTCCGTCTCTGTCGACAATACTCTGGTTATGTTTTCTGCACTGCGTGCGCATCAGGTTCCCGTGGAACTGCATCTGTTTGAGCATGGTAAACACGGTTTCGGCATTCGCGGCACTAAAGGATTACCCGTAGCCGCATGGCCCCAACTGGTCGATAACTGGATCCAATCCCTGCCGACAAACACAAACTGACACGGCCACCTCATTGAACACCGTTCCGGCCCGCCTTAACAACGACGGTTATCAACGAAATAAGGGTTAAAATATAGCTGGTTACACGCCCGCATCTTTTTCTGCCCGGGATGTTTTCATATACTGTATAAAATGACAGTTTTTGAGAGATTTCATGACCGCGGAAGGCCACATCCTGTTCGCTGTAGCCAGCGCTATTTTCGCTAAAAAAGCAGAGCTCTCGCCATCACTGGCGGTTGGCGATTGGTGGCATATCATTCCCGCCGCGATACTGACATCGCTATTGCCCGATATCGACCACCCCAAATCTGTTTTGGGTCAGCGTCTAAAATGAATTTCTGCGCCGATCGCCAGGCTGTGCGGCCATCGGGGATTTACCCATAGCCTGCTGGCGATTGTCGCCGGGTTGTACTTCATCCGTACACGTTTGCCCGCCGATTGGCCGATCCCGCCGGATGTCTATCACGCGATGATCGTCGGCTACCTGAGCCATATCGTCGCTGATATGTTGACTTCCGCCGGCGTACCTTTGTTATGGCCCTGCCGTTGGCGTTTCCGCTTGCCGATCCTTAATAGCGACAAAGGAAATCAGCTAGAGCGCGTTCTCTGCGTCGGCCTGATCCTGTTCATGCTATGGCAACCACAGCAGCCACTCGAAAACTGGCGCTACCCACCCTCGCTCAAAACGTTGCACTCCATGGGCTTACAGCTTCATCAGTTGCTGTCGCCCCAGTCCTGAAGACATATAGCAATCGGCTATTATTCATTTAGTTATATGCATAACGAAGATATAAAAGAACTGCTATTCTGGCGCACCGGCCATGCCGTATCGGTTCATCATTCGGCTTGATGCACTACTCATTACCACCCAAAAAGAGAGACAAGGGATGAATTTTCCACTGACAATCAACATTATTGTTTTTGGTGTGCTCCTGTTCGCACTGGGCTTCTTTGGAAGTCAACGCTGGAGCTTGTCCAGAAAAGTTCTGACGGGGCTGGTTGTCGGCATTCTGTTCGGGCTGGCGCTACACCTCATCTACGGGGACAACAACCCGGTAGTTAAACAGTCGATCCTCTGGTTCAATATCGTCGGCAATGGCTATGTCCAACTGCTGCAAATGATCATCATGCCGTTGGTTTTTGTTTCGATACTGAACTCGGTGGCAAGATTGCATTCCGCTTCTTCGCTGGGAAAAATCAGCCTGCTGACGTTGGGGATACTGCTGTTCACCACCGCGATTGCCGCACTGGTAGGGGTCTTCGTCACGCATCTGTTTGGTCTGACCGCTTCCGGGTTGGTACAAGGCGTACAGGAAACCGCTCGCCTCAGCGCCATCCAGAACAGTTATGTGGGCAAGGTTGCCGATCTGTCCGTTCCCCAACTGTTGCTGTCGTTTATTCCCAAAAATCCGTTTGCCGATCTGACCGGCGCCAACCCTACCTCCATCATCAGTGTGGTGATTTTCGCCGCATTTCTGGGCGTGGCTGCGTTGCATCTGCTGAAAGATGATGCGGAGAAAGGCCAACAGGTACTGGGCGCTATCGATACGCTGCAATCATGGGTAATGAAGCTGGTCCGGCTGGTGATGCGTCTTACGCCTTATGGCGTGATGGCGCTGATGACCAAGATGGTCGCCAGTTCCAATCTGCAGGATATCCTGAAACTTGGCGGTTTTGTCGTCGCATCCTATCTGGGGCTTGCGATGATGTTCGGCGTCCATGCCCTGCTACTCGCCCTGAACGGTATGAATCCCGCGCGTTTCTATCGCAAGATCTGGCCGGTACTGACGTTCGCCTTCACCAGTCGCTCCAGCGCAGCCACCATTCCATTAAGCATCGAGGCGCAAACCCGCCGTATTGGCGTACCCGAATCCATCGCCAGCTTTGCAGCTTCGTTCGGCACAACCATCGGACAAAATGGCTGTGCCGGACTCTACCCGACCATGCTGGCGGTGATGGTTGCGCCCACGGTCGGTATCAATCCGCTGGATCCGGTATGGATTGCCACACTGGTCGGCATCGTGACGATCAGTTCGGCCGGTGTCGCCGGCGTAGGCGGCGGCGCGACATTTGCTGCACTGATCGTCCTGCCGGCTATGGGATTACCGGTTACGCTGGTCGCCTTGCTGATCTCCATCGAACCGCTGATCGACATGGGCCGCACGGCGCTTAACGTCAGCGGCTCAATGACAGCCGGCACCATTACCAGCCAGTTATTGAAGCAAACCAATAAAGAGGCCTTTCTCAGCCCGGTTGACTCAGCGCTAGCACACAAGTAATGCCCGGTGCCGAACACATGGATGCCGATGGCCTACGCTATCGGCATTTTTATCAAAGTTTGGGAGCGGTATCGTATTCCCGGCAGCTCTGGAAACCTTTGTTCATCACGTGGCCGGTTTCATCAAAGCTGACGAAATAGTATTGCGTTTTGCCATCCTGCGTACCAAGGACATAGGTATTGCAACTTCCGCGCGCGTAAATCATCTGAGATTGGCTGGACGCCGGCCCGGCAATCCGATTCACGTCCTGCTTGCTCATGCCTTTGCTTACCTCTTTTACCACCGGCTTGGTGAAATAATTTTCGGCACGATCGTAAGCCGTACACCCTGCCAGCCCTATCGTTACCGCTACCGTACACATCAGATAACCATGCTTTTTCATCATTTATTCCTCTTGTTGGTTCTACGCGCTTTCCAGGCAGGCGCTGCCATCTTGACGACAGCGGCAAATACTCATGGTTCTGCGGAATCTATAACCGCCAAACAGCAATGCGTCAGCGATGCAAACCGTGGCAAGACGCTGGCCTAAGGGTAGCTATGCGTTTTCTATTTTTCAAAGCAGTGATATTGGCGATGGCTGGTGATAAAGCCTTCATTCTCGCGGCGATCGCCACGACAAAACTTGCGCTTTCACCGCGCGAAAATAAACTCTACACTCTGTCAATTAAGATATTTATTCTGTTGCATCAACAGGTTCAGGAGGGGGTAGCATGTCACTACAGCAAGAAATCATTAGCGCGATGGGAGTAAAACCCGTTATTGATCCGGCTCATGAGATCCGCGTGAGCGTTGATTTTTTAAAGAATTATCTGAAGGCCAATCCGTTTGCAAAAAGTCTGGTGCTGGGGCTCAGCGGCGGACAGGATTCAACGCTGACCGGGAAATTATGCCAGACGGCCATAACTGAACTCCGCCAGGAAACCGGGCGGGAATATCAATTTATCGCAGTACGTCTGCCTTATGGTGTTCAGGCGGATGAGCAGGATTGCCAGGATGCCATCAATTTCATCCAACCTGATCGCGTCTTGACCGTCAACATCAAGCCGGCGGTGGATGCCAGTGAAGCCACGTTGCAGGCCATCGGTATTGAACTTTCTGATTTTGTGAAAGGCAATGAAAAAGCCCGTGAACGAATGAAGGCCCAGTACAGCATCGCAGGAATGAACGCCGGGCTTGTCGTCGGTACCGATCACGCCGCCGAAGCAGTGACTGGTTTTTTCACCAAATATGGCGACGGCGGTACCGATATCAACCCCATTTTCCGTCTTAACAAGCGCCAGGGGAAAGCACTGCTCAAGCTGCTGGGTTGCCCGTCTCACCTCTATACCAAAGCGCCGACGGCCGATCTGGAAGACGATCGCCCTGCGCTACCGGATGAAGCCGCATTAGGCATTACCTACGAAAAAATCGACGATTACCTGGAAGGAAAACAGCTTGAGCCGATAGAGGCTGCAATTATCGAATCCTGGTATCGCAAAACTGAGCATAAGCGTCGCCCCCCCATCACCGTGTTCGATGATTTCTGGCGCTAAACATCACCCGATACAGACATCGAGCGGATGCTGCGGCATCCGCTTTTTATTCTCCGACGACGCAACCACGGCATACCGCATGACATCACAGAAAGCCACCCTTGCCGGACTTCTCGCCATCCTGCTTTGGAGTACATCCGTCGGCATCATTCGCAGTGTGACCGAAGTATTGGGGGCGCTAGGGGGCGCGGCCATGATTTATACAGCCAGCGCCCTCTGTCTGTTATTGTCCGGCCATCGTCCCCATATTCGCGCGCGATCGAAGATCTACCTGCTGGTAGGCGGCGCTCTGTTTGTCAGTTACGAAATCTGTTTCTCACTGGCTATCGGCATGGCGGAAAACCGGATACAAGCCATGGAATTGGGAATGATTAACTATCTATGGCCTTGCCTGACGATACTCTTTTCGCTGTTTATCAATCATCAGCGAAGCCGAATATGGTTATGGCCCGGCATCGCGCTATCTATTGCCGGCATACTTTGGGTCCTGAAGGGCGATGGCGAATGGGCTCCCGCATTAATGTGGCGGAATATTCTCACTAATCCACTCGCTTATGGTATGGCATTGGTCGCTGCCGTTGTCTGGGCGCTGTATTGCAATGTCTCTCGCCGATTCGGCGATGGAAAAAGCAGCGTTGTGTTGTTTTTTATCGCTGTTTCCGGCCTATTGTGGCTGCAATATCTGCTTAATCACGCACCGGTATTGGTTTTCTCACCACGGATCCTGCTGGAATTGCTGTTCATTGGTGCATCGACGGCGTCAGCTTATGTGGCATGGGATATCGGCATCCAGCGCGGCAATATGGCGTTGCTGGCGACGGCCTCCTATTTTACGCCGGTGTTGACCACGTTGATGGCATCAGTCTGGCTGCAGGTCATGCCAACACTCAATTTCTGGCAAGGCGTTATCATGGTGACTGTCGGATCCTTGCTATCCTGGTTGGCAACGAGAGAAACCGCAAAGTAATGCAGCGACGGATTCATTTACAAACGCGGGGGGGTTAGCCGCCGATAAAATGCATGTAAAATGCATTTTTTATTGTGACGGACGTAATGACGTGGCTAAATTAACGCCTTCCGGCAAGCGGATTCAACGGGAAATTCAAACGATTACGCATATGGTGGCGTTGTATGAGAAGGCGTTTCCACCCCCTGAATATAGCCCAGAACAATACACCCAGTTGCTGGCTTATGCCGTGAAACGCCTGGAGAAATGCTATTACGGCGAAAATAAGCCCGCCTGCAAGCACTGCCCAATCCATTGCTATCAACCCGCAAAACGCGAAGCCATAAAAGCGGTCATGCGTTGGTCGGGGCCACGAATGCTGATCCATCACCCGATTCTGGCTATCCGTCATCTGATCGACGATCACAAGCCCGTGCCGCCTAAACCGGAAAAACCGTCGCGATAAACCAATGGCGTATCACCCGTGATGAAACCTCATTGATAGCCTGCGTTTTCTTCCACATTGTTCGCCCTGTGCCCTACCTGCTGCGACACGGGTACCCCGAAGGACGCTCTGCGGCTATTACTCTGTGCTGCGATGTGGCGGCGACCAGGCTGACAAGTCACTGTCATCATGCCGCGCCTTTCTTTGACCGATTGGGGTGTCAGTAAAACCACTGATGGCGGTTCTTGGCGTGATGGTAGGCACACTGATGCGGAGCCAGAAGACGAGCGCGGTGTTCATCTCGTGACATCATCTCGTGTCAACGCTATTCAGGACGGATCATCCCAAAGAAAAAGGCCGCTGACGCGGCCTTTTACACTTACTCAGGAAGCCTTGGGGGAAGCGTTCTCCACCCTGCTCTTTAATTTTTGTCCCGGGCGGAACGTAACAACGCGGCGAGCCGTGATTGGAATATCTTCGCCGGTTTTCGGGTTACGTCCAGGTCGCTGGTTTTTGTCCCGCAAATCAAAATTGCCGAAACCCGACAGCTTGACCTGCTCACCATTTTCCAACGCGCGGCGAACTTCTTCAAAAAACAACTCAACTAGCTCTTTGGCATCCCGTTTGCTGAGCCCTAGCTTTTCAAACAGGTATTCTGACATTTCAGCTTTAGTAAGCGCCATAGGTTTAATCCCTCAAGGATGCTTGGAATCGCTGTTTCAGTGCAGCTACGCATTGCGCAACGGTAGCGGCAATTTCCTCTTCTGCCAGTGTTCGAGAGGTATCCTGCAATACCAGACTGATAGCCAGGCTCTTATACCCTTCCGCTACGCCCTTGCCTCGATACACGTCAAACAAGTTTACGCCAACTAACTGATTTGCGCCAACTTTCTTGCACTCAGCCAAAACGTCGCCTGCCGGCACGTTTTCAGCCACTACCACAGCGATGTCACGACGGTTTGCAGGGAAACGAGAAACATCAGTTGCTTCCGGCACAGCACGATCGGCAAGCTTATCCCACAGCACTTCAAACACCACGGTACGCCCGTTCAAGTCCAGTTTGCGCTCCAATTCCGGGTGGATAACGCCCAGATAGCCAATGCGTTTATCCGCCAGATAGATGCCGGCGCTCTGCCCAGGGTGCAACGCCGGATTAGCCTCAGCCCGAAACTCAATGTCTGAAAGTTTACCTGTCAACGACAGCACGGCTTCCAAATCACCTTTTAAATCATAGAAATCAACAGACTGACGTGCCAAATCCCAGTGTTCTTCATACCGTGTACCGGTAATCACACCCGCCAACATCGTATCCTGACGAATGCCCAGATCAGCGGTTGCATCAGGAACAAAACGCAATCCACTTTCAAACAGACGCAAACGGCTTTGCTGACGATTCTGGTTATAAACCACCGCGCCCAACAGACCACTCCACAACGACAGTCGCATCGCGGACATTTCAACAGAGATCGAGCTTGGCAGAATCAATGCGTCCTGTCCCGGATGGATCAGCGACTGAATTTTCGGATCAACAAAACTGTAAGTAATTGCTTCCTGGAAGCCACGATCCACCAGCATGTTCTTGACGCGCTTGAGCGGCAAATCGGCCTCGCGATGTTGCGTCATCTTCAGCGGGGCGTGCGTCGCAATGTTCGGGATATTGTCGTAGCCATAAACGCGCGCGACTTCTTCCACCAGATCTTCTTCAATGTCCATATCGAAACGCCAGCTTGGCGCCACTGCCTGCCATCCTTCGGCGATTTTCGTCACGCTACAGCCCAGGCGAGTCAGAATATCCTGCACTTTCTCATCCGGCACCACATGGCCGATCAAACGATCCAGTTTTTCGCGCCGCAGAGTAATCGTGGCGCGCGCAGGCAGAGTGGACTCACAGGTGACATCCATAACCGGCCCGGCCTGCCCGCCGCAAATATCCAGCAGCAAGCAAGTCGCACGCTCAATCGCCTTGTGCTGCAACGCCGGATCCACGCCGCGTTCATAGCGGTGCGAAGCATCGGTGTGCAGGCCATAACGACGTGCGCGACCGGTAATAGACAGTGGATTAAAATAGGCGCACTCCAGCAACACGTTCTGTGTTGCACCATTTACACCTGAATGTTCCCCACCGAAGATACCGCCCAACGCCAGTGCTTTTTGATGATCGGCAATCACCAATGTATCCGGTTTCAGCGATACATCACTGCCATCCAGCAAGCGCAGCACTTCGCCTTCCTGAGCCAAACGCACCACGATACCGCCCTCCAACCGATCAAGGTCGAAAGCATGCATCGGTTGCCCCAGTTCAAGCAGCACATAATTAGTGACATCAACCACCGGGTCGATGGAACGAATGCCGCAACGACGCAGTTTTTCGCGCATCCATAACGGCGTCGTCGCGTTGACGTTGATCCCTTTAACCACACGTCCCAGATAGCGCGGACAAGCCTCCGTCGCGTCAACCTGAATCGGGAACCGATCCTCGATTGTCGGAGCGACAGGGCTAACAACCGGTTCACTTAGCGCTAACGCATTCAGCACAGCCACATCACGCGCTACGCCGAGGATACCCAGACAGTCGGCACGATTCGGCGTCACGCTGATTTCAATCGTATTGTCATCCAGTTGCAGATAGTTGCGAATATCCGTGCCAATCGGCGCATCCAGCGGCAGCTCAATGATCCCGCTGTGATCGTCGGAAATACCCAGTTCGGAAAAAGAGCACAACATTCCCTCTGACGGTTCGCCACGGAGCTTGGCGGCCTTGATTTTAAAATCACCAGGCAATACCGCGCCGACCGTGGCCACCGCCACTTTCAACCCCTGGCGGCAGTTGGGCGCACCGCACACGATGTCCAGCAGGCGTTCGCCACCAACGTTAACTTTGGTGACGCGCAGTTTATCGGCGTTAGGATGCTGCCCACATTCAACGACTTCGCCGACCACCACGCCGTGAAAAGCACCGGCCACCGGCTCAACACCATCGACTTCTAGCCCAGCCATGGTGATTTGTTCAGATAAGGCTTCGCTACTGATAGCGGGGTTAACCCATTCCCTTAACCAGAGTTCACTGAATTTCATATTGCTATTCCGCCTTATTTAAACTGTTTGAGGAAGCGTAAATCGTTTTCGAAAAATGCGCGCAGATCCGTCACGCCGTATCGCAACATCGTTAAACGCTCCATGCCCATACCGAATGCGAACCCGGAATACACTTCAGGATCAATGCCCACATTGCGCAACACATTCGGGTGCACCATACCGCAACCTAATACTTCCAACCATTTGCCGTTTTTCCCCATAACATCGACCTCAGCCGACGGCTCGGTAAACGGGAAATAGGATGGGCGGAAACGTACTTGCAAATCTTCCTCAAAGAAATTGCGCAGAAAATCATGCAGCGTTCCCTTTAAGTTGGTAAAGCTGATGTTTTTATCAACAATCAACCCTTCCATCTGATGGAACATCGGCGTATGCGTCTGATCGTAGTCATTTCTATAGACGCGACCCGGCGCAATAATGCGAATCGGCGGCTGCTGCTTTTCCATCGTCCGAATCTGCACGCCGGACGTTTGCGTGCGCAAGAGGCGCTTTGCATCAAACCAGAAGGTGTCATGGTCGGCACGAGCAGGGTGATGACCCGGAATATTCAAGGCATCGAAGTTATGATAGTCATCTTCAATTTCAGGCCCGGATGCAACCGAGAAGCCTAGTTCACCAAAGAACGTTTCAATGCGATCGATAGTACGTGTGATTGGGTGTAACCCACCGTTCTCCATGGTCCTTCCCGGCAGCGACACATCAATTGTTTCCGCGGCCAGACGCGCATTCAGCTCCGCACTTTCCAACGCCAGTTTTCTGACGTTCAGCGCTTCCTGTACATCCTGTTTCGCCTGGTTGATCACCGCACCAGCTGCAGGACGCTCGTCGGCAGGCAGTTCGCGCAGTGAGGTCATCTGAAGGGTCAAATGACCTTTTTTGCCCAGAAATTCGACACGCACGTTTTCCAACGTGGCGACGTCTCCGGCCTGTTCTATGGCTGTTCTGGCTTTGGCAACCAGTTCTGCGAGATGTTGCATTGCATTCCTCTTCTTCTGCCTGTATGGCCAACGATCATGATTGGGAAAATAACGGTTTCAGTACGCCGGAACCCCGTTGCGGGATCCGAGGCTCGTTCCAATAAAAAAGCCTCCATTCAGGAGGCTCAGGCGCTATCTTTCGTTTCTTTTCTTACGCGCAAAGCCCCCGTCGTTCAGGCGCTAAAGTAAAAAAAGAAACGGAAAATAGCAGTGTTCATACTTGCGTTACCTTGTCGTTATCATTCTGGTTGAAGATATACTTATTCTACATTGTCTGAAAGACAAAAATCTGAATCAGAACAATAAATTCAGTCTAGTGAAAACGAAAAGAGGGAGACAAGCCCCCTCTTTCATCTGACTTACGCCAGAGCCAATTTCGCTTTTTCAACCAGAGCGGTGAACGCTACTTTGTCGAATACGGCGATATCAGCCAAAATCTTACGGTCAATTTCAACGGAGGCTTTTTTCAGGCCATTGATGAACTTGCTGTAAGACAAGCCGTTTTGACGGGCTGCAGCATTGATACGTGCAATCCACAGCTGACGGAACTGACGCTTACGCTGACGACGGTCACGGTAAGCATACTGCCCTGCTTTGATGACTGCCTGGAAGGCAACACGGTAAACGCGCGAACGGGCACCATAGTAACCTTTCGCTTGTTTCAATACTTTCTTGTGACGTGCACGAGCAACCACACCACGTTTTACGCGAGCCATATGCTCTCTCCTAAAATCTTATTCTGAATGAAAAGGTTACTTATGCGTAAGGCAGACATGCTGCAACCAAACCCAGATCTCCTTTGGAAACCATGGCTTTCGGGCGCAGATGACGTTTACGTTTAGTCGCTTTTTTGGTCAGAATATGACGCAGGTTAGCATGCTTACGCTTGAAACCACCGCCGGCGGTTTTTTTGAAGCGTTTAGCGGCGCCACGTACTGTTTTAATCTTCGGCATTATTATTTCCACTTCGCATTGTTAATAAAACGAATCAGATAAGGCGAACAAAAACCGCGCCGAACAAGCAGCGCGGTTTGTTACTTGAGAGCCTTACTGTTTCTTCTTCGGTGCCAGCACCATAATCATCTGACGGCCTTCAATCTTCGTTGGGAAGGATTCAACAACCGCCAGTTCAATCAGATCGTCACGAACGCGATTAAGCATTTCGATACCAATCTGTTGGTGCGCCATTTCACGTCCGCGGAAACGGAGCGTGATCTTAGCTTTGTCACCGTCTTCCAGAAAGCGAACCAGGTTGCGTAGTTTGACCTGATAGTCGCCATCATCGGTACCAGGCCGGAATTTGATTTCCTTGACCTGAATAACTTTTTGCTTCTTCTTCTGTTCTTTAGTGGCCTTACTCTTCTCATAGAGGAATTTGCCGTAATCCATGATTCGACAAACTGGCGGTTCGGCGTTCGGGCTGATTTCAACTAAATCGACCCCAGCTTCCTCAGCTCTCTCTAACGCTTCATTCAGGCTGACAATACCGATTTGTTCGCCATCAACGCCTGTCAGGCGTACCTCTTGAGCGCGAATCTCTCTGTTGATGCGATTAGGACGCGCCGGTTGAACTCGTTTTCCGCCTTTAATACCTTATTCCTCCAACTGATGAAGACTACGGCTGCGAATCTCTTCCTGCAGCTTATTGATCACTTCACTGACATCGATACTCCCCAAATCCTTGCCCCGGCGGGTACGGACAGCTACTTTGCCTGCCTCGACCTCTTTATCACCACAAACAAGCATATAAGGAACACGCCGTAAAGTGTGCTCGCGGATTTTAAAGCCTATCTTCTCATTTCTCAAGTCTGCTTTGACACGAATACCTGCATCCTGCAATTTTCTGGTCAATTCGCTGACATAATCAGACTGACTATCGGTAATATTCATTACCACAACCTGAACGGGAGCCAGCCATGTCGGGAAGAACCCGGCAAACTCCTCAGTCAGAATACCAATAAAGCGCTCCATGGAGCCTAAAATCGCCCGATGGATCATAACCGGAACCTGGCGCTCATTGTTTTCACCGACATAGGATGCATTCAGTCGGCCAGGCAATGAGAAATCAAGCTGGACAGTACCACACTGCCAGGCGCGATCCAGGCAGTCATGTAGAGTAAATTCGATTTTCGGGCCGTAAAATGCACCTTCTCCCGGCTGGTATTCAAACGGAATGCCATTCTCTGTCAGAGCCGCCGCCAAATCCTCTTCGGCGCGATCCCACATTTCGTCACTACCAATGCGCTTTTCGGGACGGGTTGACAATTTAACCGCTATTTTCTCAAAACCGAAGGTGCCATACATGTCATACACCATCTTAATACAACTGTTCACTTCGGTACGAACTTGTTCTTCAGTACAGAAAATATGCGCATCATCCTGAGTAAAACCGCGTACACGCATCAGCCCATGCAGAGAACCAGACGGTTCGTTACGATGGCAACTACCGAATTCCGCCATACGCAGGGGAAGATCGCGGTAGGACTTCAGGCCCTGATTGAAAATCTGTACATGACCAGGACAGTTCATCGGTTTAATACAATATTCCCGGTTCTCTGACGAAGTTGTAAACATCGCTTCTTTGTAGTTTTCCCAGTGACCGGTTTTTTCCCACAGAACCCGATCCATCATAAATGGACCTTTAACTTCCTGATATTGATATTCTTTCAGCTTCATACGCACGAAAGCTTCAAGCTCACGGAAGATCGTCCAGCCATCGTTATGCCAGAACACCATCCCCGGTGCTTCTTCTTGCATATGATAGAGATCAAGCTGCTTGCCAATTTTGCGATGATCGCGCTTGGCCGCCTCTTCCAGACGCTGCAAATATGCGCTCAACTGTTTCTTGTCAGCCCACGCAGTACCGTAAATACGCTGCAGCATTTTGTTATTACTGTCGCCACGCCAGTATGCGCCTGAAGTTTTCTGCAGTTTGAAATGATGACAAAAACGCATGTTCGGCACATGCGGACCGCGGCACATATCAATGTATTCTTCGTGATGATAGAGGCCTGGTCGATCGTCACGGCTAATATTTTCGTCAAGAATGGCCACTTTGTAAGATTCGCCGCGCGCAGCAAAAGTATCACGCGCTTCCTGCCAACTTACTTTCTTCTTAATGACGTCGTAGTCTTTTTCAGCCAACTCATGCATCCGCTTTTCAAGCAGATCCAAATCTTCCTGAGTCAAGGGACGGTCTAGGTCGACGTCATAATAAAAACCATTGTCGATAACCGGTCCAATCGCCATTTGAGTTTCCGGCCACAACTGTTTGATGGCATGCCCCAACAGATGCGCACAGGAATGACGGAGAATATCCAGTCCGTCGTCATCTTTGGTAGTGATAATTGACAACTGAGCATCAGTTTCAATCAAATCGCGCGCATCAACCAACTCACCATTGACCTTGCCCGCGATACACGCTTTCGCCAAGCCAGGGCCAATATCCGATGCAACATCAAAAGGAGAGACGGCACGCTCGTAATGACGCTGACTACCATCAGGAAGTGTAATAACAGGCATGTTAATTCCCTTATCTGCAGTGGTGATCCACACGAAAGATCACATGCAAAAGATAATTTCTGTTTAGTTTTTCAGTTCGAAAAAATATTTAACCCACAATTGTTAAATAATATTCCGACTATCCGTAGGTTACAGCGTTCCAATCCTGCCAATAACCCGACGGCGTAGAGTAGCACTCTGCGCCACGCCACGCCACCGCTCGGCATAAGAATCTAGACGGATAAAACATGGAGATAGCTCAATAGCAAAAAAAACCGCGTTGCCTTACCGCGGTTTTTTCTGCAGCGGATGAAATGAAACACTCACCGTTCGGGAATCATACCGCCCAAATAAAGTTCAGCTTCATTTGGAACCGATTGCTGAGGTTCAGCCTCTTCCGTATGTTCCGTTGTAGGTACCAATGATTGTAACAGAACTAGCTGCTGTTTCTGCTGTTCGACGATCTCTTGCAATAACCTGATCTGCTCATTGGCGCGCACGCTGGCACGATTGATAAAAAACCACACGAGAATAACCAGTAATACGACTAAACCGACAAATACAATCTCAAGCATGCTTGAAACCAACCCACTCATGTCTAAAAACCTGCCACTTAACTGACCCAGGCGCTCATTCTATCACTTGCACAATGAAAAATTCGATAACCGCCTTCTTTGATGGGAGCACTGTCGGCAATAACGGTAAAAAAGCCTGTCATAATGACAGGCTATATAGATTCCTACTCGAAGATGAAATCAGAATGGATAGTCGTGGTATCCCATCTGATCAGAGATATTCCGCGCTGCTGTGTGCAACATTTCGACATATTCGTGTTTGCTTTCTTCCGAGAAGCGTATCGTTGGAAACGAGATACTTAACCCGGAGATAACGACCCCAAAACGATCAAACACCGGAACCGCGATACAACGCAGTCCCTCTTCCTGCTCTTCGTTGTCTTCGCCATATCCTTGCTCGCGCACCAGATCCAGCTGAGACATCAGTTCTTCAGTATTGCTGATGGTTCGAGGCGTACTGCGTGTAAACTCGACATTAGACAAGATGCCCCGCACCTCTTCCTGATCGCGCCAAGCCAACAAGACTTTGCCGATAGCGGTACTGTGCAGCGGGTTACGGCGCCCGATTCGTGAATACATACGCAAATTGTACATAGAGTCAATTTTGTGGATATAGACAATGCTGTCCTCATCCAGCGCACCAAGGTGGATTGTTTCCCGAGTCAACGCGGATAATTCGCGCATTTGAATATCAGCGCTGCGAATCAGATCCACGTTCTGCAACGCTTTAGCACCCAGTTCAAACAATTTCAGTGTTAAAGAATACTTTTCTGACTCGCCTTCCTGAGCGACATACCCCAAGGATTTCATCGTCTGCAGGAAACGATAAACTGTACTTTTCGACATCATTACACGCTGAGAGAGCTCGGTAATACCAATTTCCCGCTCTTCCCCCAACGCCTGCAAAATGCCAAAGACCTTCAATACTGACGACACGGAATCGGGCTGTTTATCTAAATCTGCAATAGCCATTTTTGTGGTTACCCTACTCAGTTTTTCTTGTTTTAAAAAAAATAGAACGCTTGTTCTAGTATAAAGGGAACGTGTTGGGGATAGCAATCAAGCATTGCCATAACCCGCAATTCTTCACAAACTCTGCGTAGTTATGGCATTACCAGACACGAATATCTAATCCCGGGAAATAACAAACCGCGCTCATCCATGGCGCGGTTTCGTAATAATTACTGCCAAACAGATTCCGGTATTTTTGCCAGATACAGCGCTGGTTTTCCATCAACGTCGGACGTAAACAGAATTTGCTTATTATCAGGCGTAAACGACGGATGTGGATGTGTTACTTGACGATCCCCTTCCAGAACCTCCCAGGACGTATTGTGCTGTGCGACACGATGCTGACGCCCCGTTTTCATATTGAAAACATAGAGGAAAGGATCATTCTCAATCTTGTAACCACCGTCGTCTTTTACGTCAACAGGGGCATTACATCCATCACCCACCATCAAGGAACCATCATGGTTACTCATCAAGTGGGAACATGGCGGCATCTCAGCTACCTGGTGATTCTCCTGAGTGACGGGATTGATGCTGCAAATAAACCGATTGGTTGCACCTTTAAGGTAGGATACGTACACCAACGCAGAACCATCCGGCACCCAGAATTCATGCGTACAGCTTTCACCGGGAGCATGTTCCTTAACTTTGCGCATATTCGATCCATCTTCATTGATAAACCACATACGCGCATCAACCAGATCATGCGGGCCTTCATGGCAGAAAGCGACCGTATTGTCATCGCCCGGACGATAGATCGGATGTCCAAGCCATTGATTTTCTTGCAGGATGGTTGTGGCCTCGCCCGTTTGAAGATCGATGCGAATCAGGCGGCAGCATGGATTAGTGAAATAAAACTCCTGGAATTTTTTCCAGTCTGTTAGAGGTTTCCAATCTTCTTTCTTAATCTCAATCCCGACCATCTTGGTGCAGTCGGAATTCGCGACCCAGGTACCGTAGCCCACCCATTCATCCGGCACTTGATAGATAGTTTTCTCTTCCAGAGTTTCCAAATCGACTCGCATCAGATTGCGGACATTCTTAACGTAATAAAGCGCATCATCTTTCGGAGACAGAAAACCCCCAAATGTATTATCGCCTTTTCCTTCAGTAAGTTGTGTTGCCTGCTGTGTTTTCAGGTCGAGCAGGTAGTAATTCCACGGGCCATCAAACGCTCCGCCAAACAGCAACTTGCTGCCGTCACTGGTAAAACATTTCTGATAGAAATAATTACGGTGACAAATGACATCGGGCGGAGTGAGACGAACCACTTCCGTACCGGTCGCAGAATCCTGGTAAGTATGAAATGTAAAAGAAAGCTTTTTACCTTTAGCCATCCGTAAATCCTTAGTGCTTATCGTGAAAATTCAGACGCCACTGCCTTCGTCATTTTGACAGACAATTAAACGCCTTATCTTGTCAACATTGTAGAAACAATGTTTCATTTTTCTGTGATCCCGATTTTATTTTATGAAACATCATCCCATTTTTCACTAACTGTTTTGACTGAAGCTATAACACCCGGATGACTGATACCACATGTCCTGCATATATCGCGCAAGTATCCCGCGTACTATGCCGCTACTGGCTGTCTTACATAGAAGATGCATTCAATATCCATTCAGAATACGCTGGATGTAAAAAAGCCCGCTATTACGCACAATGCTGATCAGTTAAGGATCCATTGACCAATCCTTCTGTTGTAGGACAATCCGGAACCATTCATTGGTTCCGGATTTTTTTATGTCGGCAGACCCCCTACTCGATGCTACGGTTGGTCACGCTCATGAATGTTCGCTCCCATGTGATTGCCAATGCGGCGAGCAGACCGTACCGCAAAGGGGAAATTCCCCTACCCAGCGCGTTCATCTAATCATTGCCGGACAATTCAGTGATCTTGTTGGATACGGGGTTCTTCAGTGCCGATCTGTTGCTGCATATTCAGACCGAAGCCACTAACCGCCACTGGCTCATCCCAGAGCGCAAGGGGCTGGTGTATACAGAACTTGAGCGCTATGGCGACAGCGACCGTCTGTTGCAAATGAAGGTCTCGCAAGAAAAACCCAGCGCAGCCAACGCACTGGCAAGTTCGCGCAGTGACCTATGCGGTGGCAGGCAAGGAGAAAACGGTATTTACTTCCCTCCCCGAGGCGCGATTCAGCGCAGCTCAGGTGGTGCCCCTGTACCACGAGCGCTGGGAAATCGAGCTGGGATACAGGGATATCAAAAGCCCGATGCAGCACAATGCCATCACGCTGAGGAGCAAGAAGGTGGACTGGGTGTATCAGAAGCTGTGGGTGCTGCTTGAATACAATCTGGTCAGGCGTGAGGCGAGTCAGGCAGCCATCGCCCATCAAAGAGCAGCCAATGAGGTGAGCTTCAAGTTTGTCTGTCAGTTCATAGCAAACCAGATGGCGGTGATGACGGGTGCGTTATCGCCAGCGCACACACCATGGAGATTGGCGGAGTTGCGGGGCAGCACAAGCTCATGTTCATAGAAAAACGCCCCAGGCCATCGAGGCCTAGGGCGGTGACGATATCAAAAACCCACTTTCCGGTAGGCCACTCCGCTTAAATGATCAGCATTGCGGCAATGCGGGGCTTTGAGACATTCGGTTGCTATTACTTCAGGTATTCACCATTTCGTAATGCCTCAATCCGTTTATCCAACGGAGGATGTGTCATAAACAATTCGCTGAAAGACCTGGATTTACCATTAATACAAAATGCCATCATCGAGCTGGCTTCCTGAGGTTCATAACTCACTTTCAAACGCTGCAGCGCGGCAATCATTTTTTCACGCCCCACCAACTTTGCAGAACCTGCGTCAGCATGGAATTCACGATAACGGGAGAACCACATAGTGATAATGCTGGCCAAAATTCCAAATACCAGATCCAGAACGGTGGCGACCGCAAAGTATACCAGTGGATTTCCAGCGCTATCGCCCTCTTCATTATCACGATTTCCAGCAACAAACGTCGATACAATCTGGGCAATCACTCGTGAAATGAAGAATACAAAGGTATTCACAACCCCTTGAACAAGCGTCATGGTAACCATATCGCCATTGGCCACATGGCTAATCTCATGTGCAATAACGGCCTCTGCCTCATCTCGGGTCATGTTTTGCAACAACCCGGTACTCACTGCGACCAGAGAAGCATCCCTACGAGCGCCCGTGGCAAACGCATTAATATCGGGAGCATGATAGATAGCAACCTGCGGCATGGCGATGCCGACCTGCTGAGACTGGCGGCTAATCGTGTCCAGCAACCAACGTTCCGTCTCATTACGTGGTTGTTCAATCACTTCTCCGCCGACAGACCGTAATGCCATCCATTTCGACATCAGTAGAGAAATCACTGAACCACTAAAACCCACGATTCCAGACAGGATAACCAATCCCCATAAGCTGTTGGATTTTATGCCCGTAAGGCTGAGCACAATACCGAAAACAACCATGACAGCCAGGTTGGTGAGCAGGAAAAGCGCGATACGCATCATATAAATCTGATTTCCTCTATTCAGCGAAAGCAACAATGGTTTGTTTGCAAGAACATCGTATGGGTTAAGCACCGATTTTCAAGCATTGATAACCTTTTTGTTACCGGATAAACATAACTTTACATTTTCACCACCAATGATACACATATGGCGTCGAGTAAAGAGATATCGCTCATGCCAGAAATACAGAACCAGAGGGCCATTTTCAGTACAAGCGGTTTGAAATTGCATTCCAATACGGCGCAAAGATTAGAGGAAAATAAAGATCATCAATCGATAATGCAGACTGCTATTGACATACCATCCATCCCAGATATTTCACTCTCACACTACCCACCCAGATCGAGTAACTTTTCAAACTCAGTAGAGGGCATCGGGTGGCCAAAAAGATAACCTTGCGCCTGTTCACACCCTTTATTGCGCAAGCGTTCACATTGCTCTTCGGTCTCCACCCCTTCAGCGATAACATCCAGACCAAAACTCTTACCCAGATACAAAATGGCCCTGACAATCGCTGCATCCGGTGCTGAGTCACACATTGTTCTGACAAATGTCTGATCAATTTTAAGCCGAGTTACCGGATAATTTTTCAACATGCTTAACGAAGCATACCCCGTACCATAATCGTCAAATGCAATGCCAACACCAAGGCTACGTAATTCATTTAACGGCTTCAGCATATTTTCGTCATAGCGCAGAATAATATTTTCCGTAATCTCCAGTTCGAGTGAACTTGGCTTCAGCCCTGATTTCGCCAACACTGATTGAATTTTCTGCGCCAACATACCGGAACGGAATTGCGCGGCAAACAGGTTGATACTGATCCGGAAATTTTCAGCCCCACCCTTGTACCATTCCGCCGCCTGTTGACAAGCCGTCTCAACAACCCAGTCCCCAATGCGCTCGGCCCAAGGCCCCCGCTCCAAAGCGGAAAGAAACACAGCCGGCGTCAGTAATCCCTTGTAGGGGTGCCGCCAACGTAGCAAGGCTTCCGCACCAACAACCTTATTGCTGATCAGACTGACTTGCGGCTGGTAAAAAACTTCGAACTCCTTCTGCTCATAGGCCCTGATAAACTCAAGCTGAAATGCATGCCGTGCTTGAAAAACTTCCCGCAATTCACGGGTAAAAAAGCGATAACAGTTACGACCGTCAGATTGGGCTTTATAAAGAGCCAGATCCGCGCTAGTGAGCAAATCTTGCGAAGTCATTCCGTGAGAAGGCGACATGACAATACCAATACTGGCGCTGATATTGATTTGTTGATTATCGATTTGTACCGCCTGAGAAATATCATTAATGATTCTCTCGGCTAAGTCCGCCACCAGCTCTTCCGTATTCAAACCAGGCAACAGCATGGCAAACTCATCGCCCCCCATCCGGGCGACCAGATCCTCGGGCCGGGCATTCGCCTGTAAGCGTTTGGCTACGCTGGTAAGAATCTCATCACCACTCGAATGACCGAGGCTATCGTTGATATCTTTGAAACCATCCAGATCGATGATCAGTACCGCTACCGCCAGATCACTCTTCAAGACGTGATCCAGGGTCGAAGCCAGCAGGGTTCTGTTTGCCAGACCGGTCAGAGGATCGCGATGCGCTTGCAGAAACAGCCGCTCTTCATAACGTTTTCGATCCGTCACATCACGCAGAATCGCCCCATAACGGGTTTGGTTGTCGTTTTGCCACATGGAAACCGACAGCTCAACCGGCACCAACGTGCCGCTTAACGTCCGGGCCTCAAGCTCCATCGCACTTTTCCTGAACAACGAAACTTTGTCCGTTGCCAGATGATGCAGTTGAACTACAAACATATCAGGAATAATAGTGCTGATATGCTCACCGATAATTTGCTCACCGGTGTATTCCAGGCATTTTTCCGCGGCCTGATTCCAATAGGTAATGATGCCTTTATCGTTTACGCACAATACGGAATCAGGAGAGGATTCTGAAACGGACTCAAAGCACGCCTGACTGGATTTCCGAGCCAGATCCAAACGACGCATTTCCAAACGATCCATAACCAACGTGGCAAGGTCTTGCAGGTTGTGCGCATCACGCGCACTCAAGGATGCGCGAGGTTTGTTGTCAATAATACTGAGAGCGCCGATCGGATATCCGCTTACTGTACGTAACGGAATTCCGGCGTAAAAACGAATATGCGGCTCACCGACTACCATCGGGTTATTCTTGAAACGAGGATCTTTGCGGGCATCAGGAACAACCAACATACGTTTTCGGAGAATCGCATACGTACAAAAAGACGCTTCCCGTGTCGCTTCATGCGTGGATATGCCAACACTTGCGGCAAACAGTAAACGTTCTTCTTCCAGCAGAGAAATCTGCACGATTGGGACGTTGAACACATTCGCCGCCAGACGAACCAGATTATCGAAACCCGGATCAGACAACGGTTCATTGACGCCATACTCACTCAATGCCGTAAGCCTGTTTTTTCGTCATTATTGGTTGGGGCTCGACTCATGGGGGTTCCCCTCACATTATCCATTGTTTTTTTTCGTCAAAAATTCGTAGCCTATCGCAGTACCGGTGTTTGCGTAACTTTATTACGTAAAAATCATTGTTGGTGAATAAATTCACCGAACTCACCCAAAGAAATTAAAAATGCTCGCTGGCTACTATCCTTCGTCGCACTCCGCCCCTGCAAACGGGATCATATCTATTATGCAAATTATCAGACCGCATTTTACAGAATAGCAAAATGCCGACGATGAGGAAGACCTTAGGTCAATATTTTCTGAGGTTACAATGCTTTCCGATATCAATGACGTAGTCAAAAGTCGTTAATTATCTTAATAGATCGCTATTTTCAATCACCCACTATCAAGTTGATAACCCATTACTATAAATTCATGTTCTCACCGGTTAACGACGACTTGTTATCCCATTGACTTCATTTCCCCATCCGATTGCGATACAGACATTCTTTCCCTCAGACATCCGAACGACTGAACAAAAAATACCAATTAAATAATAAGTGTTTATATGAATTGCCAGATCTCGCTGTTTTTTCATGCAAAAAAATTTTTGCATAACCGCAAAAAGATAATTTTAGCCGGTGGAAAGAAAAATATAGCTAGAAGCAGCAAAACTGACTGTTTAAGACTGGGTGGGGAGTTAAGAAGGTAACGCGCACACGCTAAAAAGGAAAAACAGCGCCGCGGATGGTTACACCATTCGGCGTAACACAAAGCGCGACGCTCATTACTTACATATTGTCGATGATGTCTTGCGCAAACTCGCTACACTTACGCAGTTTAGCACCGTCCATCAAACGTTCGAAATCGTAGGTCACAGTCTTGTTCTTGATAGCGCCTTCCATACCTTTGACGATCAAATCTGCGGCTTCATACCAACGCAAATGACGCAGCATCATTTCGGCTGAAAGAATGACGGAACCGGGGTTAACCTTGTCCTGGCCTGCATATTTCGGCGCGGTACCATGAGTCGCTTCAAACAGTGCGCACTCGTCGCCGATATTGGCTCCAGGCGCGATACCGATACCACCCACCTGGGCGGCCAGTGCATCAGAGATATAGTCGCCATTGAGATTCATACAAGCGATAACATCGTATTCAGCAGGACGCAGCAGGATCTGTTGCAGGAAAGCATCCGCGATCACATCCTTGACGACAATTTCTTTGCCGCTGTTCGGATTCTTGATGCTGACCCACGGCCCACCATCAATCAGCTCGCCGCCAAACTCTTCACGGGCCAACTGATATCCCCAATCTTTAAAGGCGCCTTCCGTAAACTTCATGATATTGCCTTTGTGCACTAGCGTGAGCGAATCACGATCATTAGCAATGGCATATTCGATTGCTGCGCGTACCAGGCGTTTGGTTCCTTCTTCCGAACAAGGTTTCACACCGATGCCACACTGCTGCGGGAAGCGAATTTTCTTCACGCCCATTTCATCCTGCAGAAACTTAATCACCTTGTCTGCTTCCGCTGAACCGGCTTTCCATTCAATGCCGGCATAAATGTCTTCTGCGTTCTCACGGAAGATGACCATATCGGTCAACTCAGGTTGTTTCACCGGGCTGGGTGTACCTTCATAATAACGAACCGGACGCAGACAAACATACAGATCCAACTGCTGACGCAACGCCACGTTCAGCGAACGGATACCGCCCCCTACCGGGGTCGTCAACGGCCCTTTAATCGCAACACGATATTCGCGGATAAAATCCAGTGTTTCATCCGGCAGCCATACGTCTTTACCGTAAATCTGAGTCGATTTCTCACCCGTATAGATTTCCATCCAGGAAATCGTGCGCTGGCCCTGATAGGCTTTTTTCACTGCAGCATCAACGACTTTAATCATGGCTGGAGTGACGTCGATGCCGATACCATCACCTTCAATAAAGGGGATAATCGGGTTATCAGGAACAATCAGTTTGCCCTGAGCGTCAACTGTAATTTTTTGCCCTTCTGTCGGTACAACTACTTTGCTTTCCATTTACCTCTCCTTCGAGCGCCATTTTGTTAATGACTTGTAAGATGGGTGTCAATTTTACTTGAATATTCAGCCCGCGCCAATCACAAACCGTTTTCGAGTATAATGGTTTTGTCACCTACGGCCAGTATTAAGATGAATAAATTCCCTGTTAAAAATCAAAAACTTAACCGTTTCAGTTCACGCTCGCGCGTAAAATCCATACCGATCGGACAAGCACGACGTATCGTGCTGTTTAATAAACCGTTTGATGTGCTTTCCCAGTTTACTGATGAATCAGGAAGAGAAACGCTGAAAAACTACATACCGTTTGGCGACATCTATTCAGCTGGTCGACTTGATCGCGATAGTGAAGGGTTAATGTTGCTGACGAACGACGGCAAATTGCAGGCCCGGCTGACCCAACCCGGTAAAAAAACACCCAAAATCTACTATGCCCAGATAGAGGGCATACCCGACGAAGCCGCATTGCAAGCGTTTCGCACCGGGCTGCAACTGAACGACGGTCTGACCCAACCGGCGGGCGCAGAACGTGTGGATGCACCGCTGTGGTTATGGCCTCGAAATCCGCCGATCCGGGAACGCAAGCAAATCCCGACCAGCTGGTTAAAAATCACGCTTTATGAAGGCCGTAACCGGCAAGTCCGCAGAATGACGGCCCACATCGGTTTCCCAACGCTACGCCTGATTCGCTACAGTATGGCCAACCACACGTTAGATGGATTACAACCCGGGGAATGGAAGGAGATCGATCATGTTTAAACCCCATGTAACCGTCGCCTGCGTCGTACAGGCTGAGGGGTATTTTTTAGTTGTCGAAGAAGAAATAAATCACAAGATGCTGTGGAACCAGCCGGCCGGGCACCTGGAGGCTGACGAAACACTGTTGCAGGCCGCCAGCCGCGAGTTGCTCGAAGAAACCGGTATTCACGCCCAACCACAGAGTTTGCTGCAAGTTCACCAATGGATCGCACCAGACGGTACCCCTTTTCTTCGTTTCAGCTTCGCGATTGATTTGCCGGAGCGTCAGCCGACGGCGCCACGTGACAGCGATATTTCCTGTTGCCACTGGCTGAAGCCGGAAGAGATTTTGAACGCAGCCTGCCTGCGCTCACCGCTGGTTGCCGAGAGTCTGCGCTGCTACCAGCGTGGGCAACGCTACCCGCTCAGTCTGTTTGAGGCGTTTAACTGGCCCTATTCTCTCTAGTTTTCCCCACCATGCCCGAAGGGATTCGGGCTGCGATCGTGCGGGGCCAGGCCGATTGTGATACCTTATAACGCCTGTTTTTCGCCTCAGGGCTTCCATGTATTCAGTTCGCGAGATTTTCCATGTCAGATAACAGCCAGAAAAAAGTCATTGTCGGCATGTCCGGCGGCGTTGATTCATCCGTTTCCGCCTACCTGTTGCAACAGCAAGGGTATCAGGTAGAAGGCCTGTTCATGAAGAACTGGGAAGAGGATGACGATACGGAATACTGTTCCGCTGCGGCCGATTTGGCCGATGCGCAAGCAGTCTGCGACAAACTGGGCATCGAACTGCACACCGTGAATTTCGCCGCCGAATACTGGGACAATGTCTTTGAGCATTTTCTTGCTGAATACCGTGCCGGACGAACCCCAAACCCGGACATCCTGTGCAACAAGGAAATCAAATTCAAAGCCTTTCTGGAGTTCGCCGCAGAGGATCTCTGCGCAGACTATATCGCCACCGGGCACTACGTGCGCCGGCAGGACATTGCCGGTAAAAGCCGCTTGCTACGTGGGTTGGACAACAACAAAGATCAAAGTTACTTCCTGTATACGTTGAGTCATGAGCAGGTGGCGCAAAGCCTGTTTCCGGTCGGCGAACTTGAAAAACCGCAAGTCAGGCGGATCGCGGAAGAACTGGATTTGGCCACCGCCAAAAAGAAAGACTCCACCGGCATCTGCTTTATCGGCGAGCGCAAATTCCGTGACTTTCTGGCCCGCTATCTGCCAGCGCAACCGGGCGCCATTATTTCTGTCGACGACGGCAAAACAATGGGCGAACACCAGGGGCTGATGTACCACACTTTGGGGCAGCGCAAAGGGTTAGGCATTGGCGGCGTCCGTGACGGCGGCGACGATCCCTGGTACGTGGTCGATAAAGATGTCGCCAATAACATATTGTATGTCGCCCAGGGGCACGAACATCCGCGTCTGATGTCGCAAGGCCTGATCGCCCAGCAGCTGCACTGGGTCGATCGCGAGCCGCTGAGTCAACCGCAAACCTGCACGGTGAAAACCCGTTACCGGCAGGCGGATATCCCTTGTACCTTGACGCCGCTGGGTGAAGAACGGGTGGAAGTGCGTTTCGAGTCCCCCGTCGCGGCGGTAACGCCGGGGCAATCCGCCGTGTTTTATCAGGGCGAAGTGTGCCTCGGCGGCGGCATCATTGAAGAGCGCTTTGGGCTGACCGCATAACAAGAACACCTCTTCAGGGGGAGCTTACAGGCGCCCCCGATGCTATTTCGTCGCGGGGTATGCCGTCGTTTTTTCTGATTTTTCGCTAAACTGAAAACATTTATATCAGACGACTCGACGACAGACTGATGGCATCGACCGGCATGCTTCACGCTGGGTTCATCGCCCTTTTTATGGCATGATTCTGCACGCATGAGAAAGCCGGGTAACGTCTACCCGGCTTTGATTTTTTCTCTGCGTCCATGGTGCTGATCGCGAGGGCTTAAACAGGCCATTCCACAGCCAGTTGGATGACGATAACAGGAGTAATTGTGGCTAAGAATTATTACGACATCACGCTGGCGCTGGCGGGCATCTGCCAATCAGCCCGGCTGGTACAGCAGTTGGCGCACCAGGGAACCTGCGACGCCGACGCATTCAGAACGTCGCTGAGCAGCATCCTGATCGTCAACCCCGCCACGACTCTCGACGTTTTCGGCAATACGGAAAAATACCTTCGCGCCGGGCTGGAGACACTGTTGGGCATATTGAGCAGTGCACATGAAAATCTGGGCGCCGAATTATCGCGTTATACCTTCAGTCTGATGGCGCTGGAGCGGAGGCTGAACAAAAATACCGACGCCATGAACGAGTTGGGCAACCGTATCAGCCAATTAGATCGACAATTGGATCACTACGAGCTGCTGTCGGATGCCTTCATCAACGTGCTGGCGGGGGTCTATGTGGATGTCATCAGTAAACTGGGCCCTCGAATTCAGGTCACTGGCGCGCAGGAAGTGCTGAAAAATTCACAGACGCAAGCCCGGGTCAGAGCGGCGCTGCTGGCAGGCATCCGCGCTGCCGTACTGTGGCAGCAAATCGGCGGCGGCCGTCTGCAACTGATGTTTTCCCGAACCCGGCTGATCAAACAGGCGCAGGACATTCTGTCTCGCTGCCATTAACAACTACCGTCAGGCTCAGGCGCCGCGCGGCTTATTCCGGTTCAGCGCCCGCCATGAGATAATGTAAAAACAACCATTATTTTTTGAATACAATCCCAGGAGTTGCTTGCGATGGAATTATCCTCACTGACCGCCGTTTCCCCCATTGATGGACGCTACGGCGATAAAGTCAGCATGTTGCGCACCATTTTCAGTGAATTCGGCCTGCTGAAATTCCGTGTGCAGGTTGAAGTACGTTGGCTGCAAAAACTGGCGGCCTGTGCAGAAATCAAGGAAGTTCCTGCATTTGATGCCGACGCAAACGCTTTCCTTGATAAAATCATTGCCGAATTTAACGAGGCGGACGCGGCCCGCATCAAAACCATCGAGCGAACCACCAACCACGATGTCAAAGCCGTGGAATATTTCCTGAAAGAAAAAGTGGCCGCCGTCCCCGCGCTGCACGCGGTTAACGAATTCATCCATTTCGCCTGCACGTCCGAAGACATCAACAACCTGTCCCATGCGCTGATGCTGGATACCGCACGCCGTGATGTCGTACTGCCGTTCTGGCGCCAAATCATCGACGCCGTCAAACAGCTGGCGCGACAGTACCGCGACTTTCCTTTGCTGTCCCGAACCCATGGGCAACCCGCAACGCCGTCGACAATCGGCAAAGAATTCGCCAACGTCGCCTATCGGATGGAGCGCCAGTATCGCCAGCTGCAGCAGATTGACATCCTGGGTAAAATCAACGGCGCCGTCGGCAACTACAACGCACACATGGTGGCTTACCCAGCCGTGGATTGGCATCAGTTCAGCGAAAGCTTCGTCACCTCGTTGGGTATCCAGTGGAACCCTTACACCACGCAGATCGAACCGCATGACTACATTGCCGAACTGTTCGATTGCATCGCCCGCTTCAATACCATCCTGCTCGATTTCGATCGCGACATGTGGGGTTACATTGCCCTGAACCACTTCAAGCAAAAAACCATCGCCGGTGAAATCGGCTCCTCCACCATGCCGCACAAGGTCAACCCCATCGATTTTGAAAACTCGGAAGGTAATCTGGGCCTGGCTAACGCGGTAATGGGGCATCTGGCCGGTAAATTGCCTGTATCCCGCTGGCAACGCGATCTGACCGACTCCACCGTTCTGCGCAACCTGGGCGTAGGCGTCGGTTATGCCGTGATCGCCTATCAGGCCACCCTCAAGGGTATCAGCAAACTGGAAGTCAATCAGAATCACCTACTGGACGAGTTGGATCATAACTGGGAAGTGCTGGCCGAGCCGATTCAAACAGTCATGCGCCGTTACGGCATTGAAAAACCTTACGAAAAGCTGAAAGAGCTGACTCGGGGGAAACGTGTGGATGCTGAAGGTATGCGGGCCTTTATTGACGGGCTCGCACTGCCGGAAGACGAAAAAGTGCGGCTGAAAGCCCTGACGCCGGCCAATTATATTGGCCGTGCCGTGAAACTGGTCGACGAACTTTAACTTCCGCCCCTTCGGGCAGATGCCGCGCCGCATCTGCCCGCATATTCTGCTAAACCGTTTAACCTCAGTTGATAACAATGGTGGATAATTCTGACCGACCTGCCACTATTATTTGGCAGTGGTCTGCCCTCATCCGCGTGCAGACGCTCATCAAAAACAATGACAGAGGAAAAAGTCATGCGCATTCTGGTTGTTGAGGATAACGTCTTGCTACGTCACCACCTGACGGTTCAGATGAATGAACTGGGGCACCAGGTGGATGCGGCGGCCGACGCGAAAGAAGCGGATTACTTTCTGCATGAGCACGCCCCAGACATCGCCATTGTCGACCTGGGCCTGCCGGTTGAAGACGGCACCAGCCTGATCCGCCGCTGGCGCGCCAGGCAGGAAAAGCTGCCGATTCTGGTACTGACCGCGCGGGAAAGCTGGCAGGAAAAAGTGGCGGTGCTGGAAGCCGGCGCCGATGATTACGTGACCAAACCCTTTCATCTGGAAGAAGTCATGGCACGTATTCAGGCGTTGATGCGACGCAACAGCGGCCTGGCCTCACAGGTTATCAGCCTGCCGCCCTTTGAAGTGGATCTCTCCCGCCGTGAATTGATGGTACATGGTGCGCCGGTCAAGCTGACGGCGTTCGAATACACCATCATCGAAACGTTGATTCGCAATATCGGCAAAGTTGTCAGCAAAGAGTCGTTAATGCTGCAACTGTATCCCGATGCCGAACTGCGTGAGAGCCATACCATTGATGTGCTGATGGGGCGGTTGCGCAAGAAGTTACAAGCAGCCAACACCAATGAGGTAATCACTACCGTTCGCGGCCAGGGTTATCGTTTCGACATCCGCTGATTATGATTCCAGGGCTGACATGGCCAAAAAATCCCCGTTTTCACTCCGGTTCCGCTTTTTGATCGCCACCGTGGCGATCGTGCTGGCCCTGTCGCTTTCCTACGGTATCGTCGCGGTCGTAGGCTATAGCGTCAGCTTTGACAAAACCTCTTTTCGCCTGCTGCGCGGAGAAAGCAACCTGTTCTACAGCCTGGCGCAATGGCGCGACAACCAGCTCACCATCGCTACCCCGCCCGAACTGGATATTAACTATCCAACGTTGGTGTTTATCTACAACGAGCACGGCAAACTGTTGTGGCGGGAACGCGCAGTGCCGGAATTGGAATCGCAGATCAAACCGGAATGGCTGGAAAAAACCGACTACCACGAATTAGACGCCGACACGCGCACCAGCAATGCGGTATTGCAGGGTAGCCCGCAGATACTGGATAAACTCCACGCTTACAACACGGAAGACAAAACGCCGTTTACCCACTCCATCGCCGTGAACGTTTACCCTGCCACCCCTCATCTGCCCAAGTTGGTGATTGTGGTGGTAGACCGGGTGCCGCAAGAATTACAACAGGCGGATGTGGTCTGGGAATGGTTCCGCTACGTATTTATCGCACATCTGGCGTTGGTACTGCCGTTGTTATGGCTGGCGGCGCACTGGAGTTTACGGCCGATCAAACATCTGGTGCGGCAAATCCGGGAGCTGGAAAACGGTTCTCGTGAGCATCTGGACGAGAATCCGCCGCGGGAACTGGCCAGTCTGGTGCGCAATCTGAACACGTTGCTGAACAATGAACGCCAGCGTTATCACAAATATCGCACCACGCTCACCGACCTGACCCACAGCCTTAAAACCCCGCTGGCGGTACTACAAACCACGTTACGATCGCTGCGTACCGGCAAGGAGCTGACTATCGAACAGGCCGAGCCGATTATGCTGACGCAAATTAGTCGCATCTCTCAGCAGATCGGCTACTACCTGCACCGCGCCACCGTTCGCACCGAACACCTGGTCATGCCCCGAGAAGTCCATTCGGTGCCCGCTCTGCTGGATGCGTTGTGTTCCGCACTCAACAAGGTCTATCAGCGCAAAGGGGTGGTACTGACCATGGATATCGCGCCCGAACTCACCTTTATCGGCGAGAAGAACGACTTTATGGAAGTGATGGGCAACATCCTCGATAACGCCTGCAAGTATTGCCTCGAGTTTGTCGAGATCAGCGCCTGCTATTCCGGCCAGAAACTACACCTGGTGATTGACGATGACGGCCCCGGCATCCCCGACAGTAAACGGGACGTGATCTTCCAGCGCGGACAACGCGCCGACACCCTGCGTCCCGGTCAGGGGATCGGCTTGTCCGTGGCGGCGGAAATTATTGAGCAATATCAGGGGGAAATCGCGATCGGCAACAGCACGCTTGGCGGCGCGCGCGTCGAAGCCATTTTCGCCCGTCAGCACCTTCATCAGAACGATGTCTGAGCGTTATACCGTCAAATTACGCGGGTAGAGCAATGCGGGGGAGATGAGCGGCAACGCTCGCTTCGCTTACACGGATGTGACTGACCATCCCATGCCCGGCCGGTATTTCCCGTTGCAGCGAATTCATCCGGGAGTGTGATACGCCCCGGATGTTGGTGGAAGAAAAGGACAGCGCCATTCGGCTTCCGTTATACTTGCCGTTAGCCTCCCGTTACTGGAAATGCGTTATGAACTATCAACTTAATATTGACTGGCAGGACTTTATGGCCCGTCACTGGCAAAAATCGCCAGTGATCATCAAAGGGGGGTTCACCCATTTCATCGACCCCATCACGCCGGATGAATTGGCCGGGCTGGCGATGGAAAACGAGGTCGACAGCCGGCTGGTCAGCCATCAGGACGGGCGGTGGGATGTCAGCCATGGCCCGTTCGACAGTTATGATCATCTGGGCGAAACCAACTGGTCGCTGTTGGTGCAGGCTGTCCACCATTGGCATGAACCGTCGGCAGCACTGATGCGCCCCTTCCGCCACCTGCCTGACTGGCGCATTGACGACTTGATGATCTCCTTCTCCGTCCCCGGCGGCGGGGTGGGCCCGCATCTGGATCAGTATGACGTATTCATCATTCAGGGGACGGGGCGGCGGCGCTGGCGCGTAGGGGCGCAGGTTCCCATGAAACAGCACTGTCCGCATCCCGATCTGCTGCAGGTGGATCCCTTCGAGGCCATCATCGACGAAGCGCTCTCTCCAGGCGATATCCTGTATATCCCGCCTGCATTTCCGCACGAGGGGTACTCGCTGGAAAACTCCATGAGTTTTTCTGTCGGTTTCCGTGCGCCCAGCGCACGCGAGCTGGTCAGCGGGTTCGCCGATTACGTGCTGACCCGGGAACTGGGCAGCCGCCGTTATAGCGATCCGGATATTCTGCCCCGCCCTCATCCGGCGGAAATCCTGCCGCAGGAAGTGGATCAGCTTCAACAGATGATGCTGGCGCTGGTGCAGGATAAAGAGTCGTTTCATCGTTGGTTCGGGGAGTTTGTCTCTCAGTCTCGCCATGAACTGGATCTGGCGCCGCCGGAGCCGCCTTATCAACCGGGAGAAATCTACGAATTGCTACAACAGGGCGAATCCCTGCGGCGGCTTGGCGGGCTGCGCGTATTGTGCCTGGACGGCCTTTGCTACGTGAACGGCGAAGCGCTGGAAACCCGCCATCAGAACGCTCTGTCGGCGCTGGCGCGGCACTATACACTCGATAGCGCCCTGCTCGGCGATGCGCTTGACGACCCGGCATTTCTGGCGAAGCTAGCCGAGTTTATCAACAGCGGCTACTGGTACTTCGCTGACTGACATCAATACCGCCCGCTGACGACCCAGTCTGATGCGAAAAAAACCAGGGGGAGATGCCGAATGGGCCTCCCCCTTATGTTGCCCGTTGCACAAGATTATGCTGGGCAAATGCAAACGGGTATTCCCGACGGGATGCCCTTTTCGATGCTCACTCCGCAGACACCGAGGTTTAACTAACGGGCATGCGGTGTTCCCTGCCCATTCCGCCGTGATACAAGGGCCCGCTGAGATCACTCAGACTCGCGCCGATACCGTATCGCTCACCGACTGCCGGTTTTTGGCGCGCAACGCGGTCAATTCAGCAATTCGCATAATCACGGAAACGGCGCTTTCCATGCCTTCCAGCGTGACAAATTCATGCTTACCATGGAAGTTATAGCCGCCGGTAAACAGATTTGGGCACGGCAATCCCTGAAATGACAACTGCGCGCCATCCGTACCGCCGCGAATCGGCTTCATGATGGGCTCAATGTCGCAATCCCGCATCGCCTGCTGCGCTAGCGCAATCACATGCGGATGTTTTTCCACCTGCTCACGCATGTTGTAGTAGTTATCGGTGATCGTGACCTCGATATAGCAATCCGGATGCAGCCCTTTACCCACTTTTTCCGCGATGGCCACCATAGTCTGTTTCCGCTGTTCAAAACGCTCACGCTCAAAATCGCGGATGATATAGTGCAGCTCGGCACGCTCTACCGACCCTTTAGCGCTATGGAGATGGTAAAAGCCCTGATACCCCTCGGTGTGCTCCGGCGTTTCATCAACAGGGATTTCCTGATGGAAACGGGTCGCCAGCGTTAGTGCGTTGACCATCACGCCTTTGGCGCTGCCCGGATGGACATTATTGCCGACGATCTTGATAGTGACCGATGCTGCGTTGAAGTTTTCACACTCCAGCTCTCCGACGCCGCCGCCATCCACCGTATAGGCCCATTCGGCATTAAACGCCGCCACATCAAAATGCTGTGCGCCCTTGCCCACTTCCTCATCCGGTGTGAACGCAATACGGATTTCACCATGCGGCACCTGACGTTTCTTCAAACGCACCATTGCCGTCATGATTTCGGCAATCCCAGCCTTATCATCAGCCCCCAGCAAGGTTTTTCCATCGGTGGTGATCAGCGTTTGCCCCAACAGATGGTGCAATACCGGGAACATCACCGGCGACAGCACTTCATCGCCCATGCCCAGCGCGATATCGCCACCCCGATAATTTTCAACAAGTTGCGGATTCACACCCTTGCCGCAATAATCCGGCGACGTATCCATATGGGAAACGAAACCGATAACCGGTACAGCCCATGCCACATTGGCAGGCAGCGTCGCCATCACGCAGCCATGCTTGCTGATGGATACCTGTTCAAACCCCAGCTCAACAAGTTCCTGCTGCAACGCCTGCGCCAGTTTCAGCTGACCTTCCGTGCTCGGCACTTGGCGAACGCCAGATTTGGCCTGTGTATCAAAAGAAACGTAATTCAAAAAACGATCGAGTAATTTTTCCATCATCTACCCCCCAGATGGACGATTGGTTTCATTATGGAGAGGCGGTTATAGGCAGATATTGCGTCAGGTCAGTTTTTGTTTGGTTTCGTTACCGTTCGTTATAATTACGAGAAGCCCGCCCAATGCGGCATGCGGACCATTTAACCCTCCGGCACCATGTATCGACGATATTGCGCAACCTTCCGATAACGTCTGTTCCACATCACCGCGACGCTCTACCCGCGCTCAGCTCGTCGCCCACGCCCAATCCGCCCGCCACGGCATGCGCACTGGCTGAATGCGACACACGGGTCAGGTTGCAAAGAGTGAATAAAGGGTATGACGAGAACGAAGGGTGGCAGACAAGTATCCGGTATCGCCCTGAACAACGAGGCGTCAATCAATGAGTCATCAATTTCCACACACGTTACACATCAGATATCGGACGGGTCGGGATGGAAAAACACGCACGACACCTGACGCTTCGCCGTTAATCTCAGCGCCTGCAGGGCGAACGCAAGGGAGATGACTCTCCGGGGATATCCCTTGCGTTTCCCGATAACATCAAGGCCACTGAACGGCATGCTCGTCGCGGAACGTGTTTAAGACAGAATTACAACCACTCGTAGAACTGCCCCAGACTTTTATCACACGAACAACAACTGCCGCATTGCGAACCGATTTTTTCCTGGTGACAGCGGATTTTGCCCTTTTGTACCCACACATCCAGCATCCCTTCAATCACGCCCGGTTCAGCGTGAAAAGCGACGCTGATATCACGCAGCGACACTTTCTTACGCTCGCGCACAAAATCCCGCAATTCCATCAGTGTCATGATCGACTCCCCACCAAACGGTTATTTCGCATCGTTGACCAGCATCTGCTGACGCAGTAGGCCATGACGCCGCAGCAACAACACCGTCACGCCCCACATCACCGCCACGCCAGTAATGGCGCCCAGCGAGTACATGGGGTGTTGACCGAATGTGCCGACCTGATAAACCAACGTCGCCGCGCCATACCCGACCTGGATCGTCCAGACCGCACAGAACAACGTCCAGGCAGTGCCAACCTCGCGCCAGATGGCCGATACCGCCGCAACGCACGGTATATACAGCAGTACCATCAACAGATAACTGAACGCCCCCAACTGGCCGTCAAACATGTGTTCAATCATGGTCAGCGACGTAACGGTAAATTTGTTGTCTTTCGCGACGGCTTCCGTATCAGACAGATCGCCGACGTTGAGGCCCAGCGGGTTGAGTACGGCCTCGCTTAATTTGCCAAGGTTTTCAGGAATGGTGGCCAAAGCCCCCGTTACGCCATCGGTCAGGCTGAACGTTTTTTCCTCACGCTTGGCCCCGCCGTCCTGACTGGACGCCATTGCGCCATACAGTGAATCCAGGGTTCCCACTACCGCTTCTTTGGCGAAAATGCCGGTGAACACGCCGACAGCGGCAGGCCAGTTATCTTCCCGCACGCCCATGGGTTTAAAAATCGGCACGATCGACTGACCGATGGCCGACAACACTGACTTCTGTGTGTTCTGGTTGCCGAAGGAACCGTCGGTTCCCATCGAATTCAGGAACCCCAGCACCGTGACGACCACGACAATCAACCGCCCCGCGCGCAGAATAAACCCCTTCAACCGATCCCAGGTACGGATCAGCACACTCTGCAGACTGGGCAAATGGTAGGGCGGAATCTCCATCACAAACGCCGACACATCCCCTTTCAATGCCGTGTTTTTCAGCAGGAAGCCGGTGACGATCGCCGCCAGAATCCCGATCAGATACAAGGCAAACACCAGATTCTGGCCACCGTCCACAAACAACGCGGTAGCGAACAGCACGTAGACCGGCAACCGGGCGCCACACGACATGAACGGCGCCATCATCACGGTAACGACGCGGTCGTTATGTTTTTCCATGGTACGTGTCGCCATCACGGCCGGCACATTGCAACCAAAACCGACGATCAATGGGACGAATGCTTTGCCCGGCAAGCCGATGCTGCGCATAAACCTATCCATCACAAACGCCGCCCGCGCCATGTACCCAGAGTCTTCCAGCCAGGACAAAAACAGATACAAACACCCGATAACCGGGATAAAGGTGGAAACGGTCTGGATCCCGCCGCCGACACCATCCGCCAGTAGCGTTTTCAGCCATTCTGGCGTATTGATGGCCAGCAATAATTCACCCAGCCCATCGACAAACAGCGTACCGAAGAGCTTGTCAAAAAAATCAATGAACGCGCTCCCCACGTTGATGGTGAAAACAAACATCAAATACATCACCAGCAAAAAGATAGGGATCCCCAAAAAACGGTGTAGAACAATGCGGTCGATTTTATCTGTTAGTGTGGCCGACGCTTCCCCGCGCCGAACGATCACTTCGCGCGCGATGCTCCCCACGAACTGGTAGCGCCCGTCCGCCAGGAAAATATCCAGTTCGTCGTCATAATCAGCGACCAGCCGCCGAACCTGTTCATCCGCAAACTGCAACGCAGCCGGCGGTGCGGCAGGTCGAACCGATGCATCCCCCTCCAGCAGTTGCACGGCCAGCCAGTACGGATTACTGATGCCCGGTGTTTGCGCCAGTTGCGCGGCAATCGCCAGCGCGGCCTCGTGTAAAGGAGGGTCATAAGGCACTTCGGCCGTCGGCTTGCTGGGTTGGGCCACCGCGTCCTGACACTGCTGTTTTAATGCATCAATTCCTTTTTTCTGGCTTGCCGTAATCGGAATAACCGGGCACCCTAGTCGCTGTTGCAGACCGTCGATATCGATTTCCAGTTTACGCGCCGCCGCGATATCCATCATATTCACCGCGACCACCATCGGCACTTTCATGTCCAACAGCTGAGAGGTCAGGTACAGATTACGTTCCAGATTGGAGGCATCGACGATATTCAGTACCAGATTGGCTTCGCCGGACAGAATATAGTCACGAGCGACCCGTTCGTCTTCCGAACTTTCTGATGATGGGTTGAGTGAATAAACGCCCGGCAAATCCACCAGCATAACCTGCTGTTGTTGATAACGATAAGTGCCGACCTTTTTTTCTACCGTCACGCCAGGCCAGTTGCCGACGGTCTGTTTACCGCCGGTCAACACGTTGAATAGCGTAGTTTTTCCACAGTTTGGGTTGCCAACCACGCAAATAACCGGTTGTGTAGCCATAGAAGATCCTTACCTGCGCAGGAGTTAAAATTTTTCCAGAATCAGGATTTGTGCTTCGCCCTTACGCACGCTTATCGCGGCGCCGCGCAGGCGCAATTCAATGGGGTCGCCTAACGGCGCTACTCGGGATACGGTGAATTCGACGCCCGGTGTCACCCCTAGCGCCAATAGCCGTTTGCGGTAATCCGCCTCACCTTTTTGAAAGCCGACTACACGCCAGCGCGAACCTACGGTCAATGTTTCCAGTGTCATGGCTATCGTCCTTATGCATTGTGCTGCTGCGAGGAAACCCAGACTTTCTGACCGATATCGCGATTAATCGCCACACGGCAATCCCCGGAAGCCAACATCAACGGCTGATTGGCATCACGCTGGATCACTCGTACCGTCCCGCCGATGCGGATCCCCAATTCCGTTAACCGCTGTTGATGTTCCCCTGTCAGGCGAATGCGCGCGACGACAGCATTTACGTTGAGCGGCAGCTCAAGCAGAGTTTGAAGACTTAGGGCCATACAGAGTTCCTTCACCAATGATTTGGTACATCATCGCTTCCAAATGCAAATCAGCAGTGCGAGTGCATAGGAAAAAATAATTAATAACTATTCTCAATAATATTCCTGATTGCGACTCATCTTTTGACGTACATCAAGACAGGAAGGAATAACGAATGGCGCGGGTGCGTTTGGTGTGAGAAGCGGCAATGACGCCTTACCGACACGCAGAAAAAGCGGCTCAACAGCTTGCGACAAGGGAGGATATGGCGACAAAAAAAGCCCCGGTACTGACCGGGGCCTGATGGCAATGAATTACTGCTGCTTCGACGGTATGTGAGACAAATCTTCGGCGATCTGTACCGTCTCATTAAGATAAGCGTCCGGATCCTGATAATCCTTCGGTACATCATCCAACGACTTGTACGCCGGTTTACCCTGTCGCTTCATCCGATCATTGATCCGCTGTAGACGCATCGCTTCTTCTTCGCTGTTCTCCTTCTGGCGCTGCGCCAAATTGAGAGATACGTGATTGCGTTTGTCTTTCAGCTCCTTATACCGCGTCACATCCTGCTCGATATACTGGAACTCCGGATCTTTAGCGATGCGCGCATTATGTTGATCGATCAATCCGGGCAGCACCGGTTTGATATCCCCCATCGGGGTATAAGTCGCCGCTTTGATGCTATCCCACGGCAATGCGTTATCTTCAAATTTCTCGCCGGTGTCTACGGCCTGATTGCCGGTCGGCATCAGGATATCCGGCGTGACGCCCTTGCGCTGGGTGCTGCCGCCATTAATGCGATAGAACTTCTGGATGGTGTACTGCACCGAGCCCAATGCCGGCCATTCCGGTCGTAGCATCTGATCGTAGATGCGATTCAGCGAGCGGTATTGCTGAACCGTTCCTTTGCCGAAGGTGGGCTCGCCGACAATCAATGCACGTCCGTAATCCTGCATCGCTGCGGCAAAAATTTCCGATGCCGAGGCGCTAAAGCGATCCACCAGCACCACCAACGGCCCTTTGTAATACACGGTATCGTCGGTGTCGCTGTCTTCACGCACTTTGCCATTGTTATCACGCACTTGCACCACTGGACCGCTGGAGATAAACAGGCCCGACAAGCTGACAGCCTCCGTCAGCGCGCCACCGCCGTTACCACGCAAGTCGATAATAATGCTGCTGACATGCTCTTTTTCCAGCTTCTGCAACTGCACCTTCACGTCATCGGTCAGGCCGACATAAAAACCGGGGATATCCAGCACGCCGACTTTATCCTTACCGGCCTCTTTGATCGTCATTTTAACCGCACGGTCTTCAAGACGAATACGCTCGCGCGTAAGCGTGATCACCTGCGTCTTGGTGCCCTTTCCAGCCGGCAGGATCTCCAGCCGCACCTTGCTCCCCTTCGGCCCCTTGATCAAAGCCACCACATCATCCAGACGCCAACCGATAACATCCGTCATCGGTTTGCCGGCCTGACCGACGCCGACGATGCGATCGCCCACGGTGATACGTTTACTTTTCGCTGCCGGCCCGCCCGGCACCATGGAATTGATGACCGTGTAGTCATCATCCATCTGCAACACGGCGCCAATCCCTTCCAGCGACAGGCTCATTTCAGTATTGAACTGTTCGGTGTTGCGCGGAGAGAGATAACTGGTGTGGGGGTCGATTTCACGGGCGAAGGCATTCATCACCAGTTGGAACACATCTTCGCTATTGCTCTGCACCAGACGGCGAACCGCGAATTGATAACGCTTGGTCAGCGTTTCCTTGATTTCCTGATCCGGCTTACCGGTCAGCCGCAGACTAAGCCAATCGAATTTAACCTTGGCATCCCATAGCGCATTCAGTTCATCGGCGTTCTTCGGCCAGGGCGCTTTGTCACGGTTAAGATCGATGTAATCGTTGCCGTTGAGATTGACCGGTTTTTCCAGCAACGACAGCGCGTACTGGTAACGTTCAAAGCGGCGTTTCTGCGCCAGGTTATACATGGCGTAGGGCAAATCCAGTTTGCCATTTTTTAAATCTTCGCCCAGCTCGCTCTTGCGGCCGGCGAATTGTTCAATATCGGACGCCATCAACACATTGTGGCTGTAATCCAGCATATTGAGGTAGCGATCAAAGATCTTGCCGGAAAAACTCTTTATCCAGCATGAACTGACGATAGTGCGACCTCAAAAAAGCGTGCCGTCACTCGCTCACTCACCGTGGCATGCTGCGCTTCAGGCTGCAATTGGGGGATCTGATCGGCGCGAGTGATATTTTCGCTGGCGCTGGCAACACCGGAAAGCAGAAGCCAGGTCAGCATCGTTACTTTTACAAATTTGTTCATGCCCAGGTTGGCCTCCGTATCAGAACTGCAAATGTTCTGCGCGCACAATCATCGCCAGACCGGAAGCCAGTTGAACCCGAACTCCATCTTTAACGATTTCAAGCACAGTGGCATCCATGGCGTTTTTGCCGGCTCTGACTTTGATTTCCTGACCGATATGCAGGCTGGAAATATCCGTAACGCTACGACGTGGCGCCTGCTGAGCCTCGTTAGCCGCTTTAGGCTGACGGGGTTGCGCTTTGGCTGGTGATGAAGAACTTGTCGGCACGGGACGGGAAGAGGGCTGGCGAGGTTTGCCGGCAGCGGAGCCTGCGGCGTTGCGTTCGCGGCGCGGCGCATTCCTGTCGGCAACCCGACGTTTGCGCGGTTGCTCGTCGCTTTCCCCGGCTTCACGTCTCTTCGCCTGCTGTTCGGCCCGCTGTGCCTGCACGCGCGCTTTCGCTTCATCCAATTGCTTGCGGGCATGATCAACATGCTGTTGCTCAAGCTCGCCGCACGGATTGCCATCAAGATCGACACGTTGGACGCCCAGCTTAATGCCGTACAGATAACGCCAGCTTGAGGTATAGAGCCGCAATGCGGAACGAAGCTGTGTTTTACTGACGTTTTCAGTATCCGGCACGCGCGCGACCAGATCCTGAAAAATCCCAATTTTTAACGGACGCGCTTCGCCTTCGGTCGTGAAGCAAAGCGGGAAACGCTCAGCCAGAAAGGCGATAACTTCTTTACTACTGCTCAACTTAGGTTGATTTTCCATGAAATTTCCTGATTACAACGGGTTTGCCAACCAGCGCAGGCATGAACAGGCGTCATTATAATGACGCCATCGGCAATTGCCACGTTATCCTTGTCGCAACGTGAGAGAATTGATGAACACCATGATATCGGTCTGCGCCAATTGGTTGCACAGAACCGCCACTGCGGCTTTCAAACCATCCTCATCTTCATTATCAAACCGGTGGAAATGGGTACTGTCGATATCCAGTACGCCAATCAACCGATCATTGATCATCAGCGGCAATACGATCTCGGCGTTACTGGCGGCATCGCAGGCGATATGGCCGGGGAAAGCATGGACATCGTCCACCCGCAGCACCCGATTCTCCGTAACCGCCCGCCCGCACACGCCCTTGCCCGCAGGAATTCGCACGCAGGCCACCTTTCCCTGGAATGGCCCCAGGAATAACGTATCGCCGTCCAGCAGATAGAAACCTGCCCAGTTGACGCCCTCCAACCGTTCGAACAGCAAAGCGCTGCTATTGGATAACACCGTGAGAAAGCGATTCTCGCCCGCAATCAGCGAGGAAAGGTCGCGCACCAGATCGTCATAAAATTCTTGTTTTGTCATCATCCGGATATTGTCTAAACAGTTCAGCTACCGACACCCTGGCTACACATTAAATAACTAGCCCGCCGAGGATGCTACTCGATTTCCGCTACGGCACAAATGCCCATTTATGCAGAAAAATGCAACGCGCGGTGGTCGATGCAAGCCGCCCGCGCGTAAGGTCTGAATCGGATGGTACGAAACGCAATTTTGTGTCATCCATCATCCAGTTACACTATGATAATACCTGTCCTGTCTACCTGCCTGCAGGAAATATGAAAATTTATCACCTCTCGTCATCTACCGCACCGGAGAACAACGTGACTACGGCGTCATCGCCTGCGCCCGGCATACGCCGACAGCGTTGCCCGCAGTGCGATCTGTTGTTTGCGCTTCCCCGCCTGAAACGCAATCAGCACGCGCACTGCCCCCGTTGCCAGGCGCATATCGATTCAGGACGAGACTGGTCCATCTCCCGGCTGGCCGCCATGGGCGCGGCGATGCTGGTGCTGATGCCCTTTGCCTACACCGAGCCGTTGCTCAACATCCAACTGCTGGGGGTTTCCATCAATGCCAGCCTGCTGGAAGGCATCTGGCAGATGACGCGGCAAGGCCACCCTTTCACCGCCAGCATGGTGATGTTCTGCACCATCGGCGCCCCCTTTACGTTGGTGTGCGCCCTGCTTTATCTGTTTTTCGCCCCCCGAATCGGCATGAATCTGCGACCGGTGCTGTTGCTGTTCGAACGACTGAAAGCCTGGATCATGCTGGACGTGTATCTGGTGGGGCTGGCGGTGGCGGCCATCAAAGTACGCGAATTCTCCGATGTCCAACCGGGCTACGGGTTGGCCGCCTTTCTGGCGCTGATGTTACTCAGCCTGCTGACGCTGATTCATCTCAATCCGCAACAACTATGGCGCCGCTTTTACCCACAGCCACAAGCCGGTTCGTCGGAGACGGCGTCGATCGTTTGCCTCTCCTGCTTGTTTACCGGAACGCCGGACAGCCGAGGACGCTGCCATCGCTGCCACGTCCCGCTGACCGCCCGGCGCTCTCACAGCCTGCAAAAATCCTGGGCGGCGCTGATCGCTTCGATCATTCTGCTGTTCCCGGCCAACCTGCTGCCCATATCCATTATTTATGTCAACGGCAGCCGCAAGGAAGACACCATTTTCTCAGGCATCATATCGCTGGCGAACGGTAACGTTCCGGTCGCCATGGTGGTTTTTATCGCCAGTATTCTGGTGCCGTTCACCAAAGTATTGGTCACTGCGACCCTGCTATTGAGTATTCATTTCAACGTCAGCCACAGTTTGATGACCAGAATGCGGTTATTGCGGGCCATTGCCTGGGTCGGTCGCTGGTCGATGCTCGACTTGTTCGTGATCGCCCTGACCATGTCGCTGGTTAACCGCGATCAATTGTTGGCTTTTACTATGGGGCCCGCCGCCTTCTATTTTGGGGCGGCGGTATTTTTGACGATATTGTCGGTCGACTGGCTGGATAGCCGACTGTTGTGGGACAACAATGCAAGACCAAACGACGAAGACACCAACTGAGGCGCGCATTAAAACCAAACGCCGTATTTCGCCTTTCTGGCTACTACCGTTGGTAGCGCTGATGATTGCCGGCTGGCTGTTCTACACCAATCAACAGGAGCGCGGCGCTACCATCACCATCGATTTTTTTTCCGCAGACGGCATCGTCCCCGGCCGAACCCAGGTGCGTTATCAAGGCGTAGAAATCGGTACCGTGCGGGATATCAGGCTAAGCAAGGATCTGCGCACCATCAGCGTAGTGGCCAACGTGCGCAGCGATATGAAAGAGGCGTTGCGCAGCGGCACTCAATTCTGGCTGGTGACGCCTAAAGCCTCACTTGCCGGCGTTTCCGGCCTTGATGCGCTGGTCGGCGGGAACTACATCGGCATGATGCCCGGCAGCGGTACGCCCGAAACCCACTTCACTGCGCTGGATAACCAGCCCAAGTATCGGGTCAACACCGGTGAATTGCTGATTCACCTTCATGCCGACGATCTGGGCTCGCTGAATATCGGCTCACTGGTGTATTTCCGTAAAATGCCGGTGGGAAAAGTCTACGACTATAGCATCAGTCAGGATCGCGGCGGCGTTACAGTGGATGTCCTGATCGAACGCCGTTTTACCGGGCTGGTGAAGACCAACAGTCGCTTTTGGAACGTCTCCGGCTTGAAGGCCGATGTCAGCCTGAGTGGCGCGACCGTCGACATGCAGAATCTCTCCGCGATGGTCAACGGCGCGATTGCCTTCGACTCCCCCGAACAGGATAACGCCGCCGCGCCGGATCAGAATTATTCGCTGTATCCCGATCTGGCCAGCAGCCAGCGCGGTGTCGCGATCACCCTTGACCTGCCTTCCGGCGATAAGCTCAAAGCCGGCCGCACGCCGTTGTTATACCAGGGGTTGGAGGTCGGCACGCTGCGACGGTTATCGCTGAGCGACGATCACCACGTCACCGGTGAATTAATTATCGCCCCGTCGATCGTTCCGCTGATGCGTGCGGACACCCGGATTACGCTTAACGAGCCCAGTCTGTCGCTGAGCAATCCCAATCTCCCCGCACTGCTGAGCGGCGCCACGCTGTCGCTGGTGCCCGGCGAGGGCGAACCCCGCCAACGCTTTACCGTACTGAACAGCGCTCAGCAGCTGCAACAACAACCCGGCGCGCTGACCATCACCCTCACGGCAGACCAAAGCTACGGCGTCGACAGCGGGCAGCCGGTGATACTGCACGGCGTGCAGGTTGGCCGTGTCATCCAGCGAACGCTGAACAACGACGGCGTAACCTTCACCGCAGTGATCGACGGCCGTTATCGTCAACTGCTGCATCAGGACAGCAAATTTATCGCCAGCAGCCGGATCGGCATAAAACTGGGGTTGGACGGCGTGCAAGTATCCGGCGCCAGTGCCGATGAATGGCTCACCGGCGGCATTGACGTCCTCGCCGGCAATCGCGGCGACGCGCAGTCTCACTATCCGCTGTATGGCGATCGCGCCCGCGCCGAGGCCGGCATTCAGGGAAACGGGCTGCCGACGACCCTGACGCTGCAGGCGGACAATCTGCCGGATATTCAGGAAGGCTCCGCCGTGCTGTACCGCAAATTCCAGGTGGGTGAAATCACCCGTATTCGACCTCGCCCAGAGAGCTTCGACGTAGAGGTCTATATCCGGCCGGAATACCGCAAACTATTGACAGAAAACAGCGTGTTCTGGGCAGAAGGCGGCGCTCGCGTCCAGTTGAACGGCGCGGGGCTGACAGTGCAAGCATCGCCGCTCAGTCGGGCATTGAAAGGCGCCATCAGCTTCGACAATGTTGACGGCGTCGACGCCATCCAGGGCGGCAAACGCCCGCTTTACGCTAGTGAAACCGCCGCCAGGGCGATCGGCAGCCGCATTACGCTAAGAACCTACGACGCCAGCAAATTGTCCACCGGCATGCCTATCCGTTATCTGGGTATCGATATCGGCCAGATAGAGTCGTTAAAACTGGCGCCCCAGCGCGACGAAGTCCAGATTCAGGCGGTGCTTTACCCGGAATATGTACATAATTTCGCCCGTGCCAACACGCGGTTTTCGGTGGTCACGCCGGAAATTTCCGCCGCCGGCGTTAACCATCTGGAAACCCTGATTCAGCCGTATATCAACGTCGAACCGGGTGGCGGCGCGACCACCCGCAGCTTTGAATTACAAAAAGCCACCATTTCCGATTCCCGCTATCAGGACGGTGTAAATATCAGCGTGGATACCGCGGAAGCCGGCTCCCTGCAAATCGGTACGCCGGTGCTGTTCCGCGGTATTGAGGTCGGTACAGTCACCGGGTTGAACCTGGGGCCATTGTCCGATCGGGTATCGGTTGCGTTGCGCATCAGCAAGCGCCACGCCCATCTGGTGCGGGACAATTCAGTGTTCTGGCTGGCTTCCGGTTATAACCTGCAATTCGGCCTGACCGGCGGGGTCATCAAAAGCGGCACGTTCCAGCAATTTATCCGCGGCGGTATTGCCTTCGCCACGCCGACGGCAACCCCGCTGGCGCCTCAGGCGCAGCCCGGACGGCACTTTTTGCTGCAAAATGAAGAACCCAAAACATGGCGTGACTGGGGCACCGCGTTGCCCGACCGCTGATCAGTATGGGCGCCCGTCTCCCGGCCGTGGAGCGGGCGCCGTCCGTTTCGATGGCGCCGCTTTGTGGTACTATCTCGCTCCTTTGAACGCTTGCAGCAAACGGTATCGCCAGTGACTAAACACATTCCCGCCGCTCTCCCCGTCGAATTTCTTGCCGCCATGCAGCACATCATGCCGGCGCATTTATCCATGGATGCGTTTGTTGCTGCCTGCCAACGCCCGCTGCGGCGCAGTATCCGTGTTAATACGCTGAAGATCGGCGTCGCAGATTTCCTCGCGCTGGTCGAGCCCTATGGTTGGCGGTTAGCGCCCATCCCTTGGTGCGACGAAGGTTTCTGGTTGCTCAATGCCGACGAAGCCGTGCTGCGTCTGGGCAATGCGCTGGAACATCTCGGCGGGCTGTTTTATATCCAGGAAGCCAGTTCCATGTTGCCGGTCAATGCCTTGTTCCACGGCGGTATCACGCCAGAACGGGTACTGGACATGGCGGCGGCGCCCGGTTCAAAAACCACGCAGTTGGCGGCGCGAATGCGCAATCAGGGCGGCATTGTCGCCAACGAATATTCGTCAAGCCGGGTCAAGGTATTGCACGCCAATCTGCACCGTTGCGGTGTCAGCAATACGGCGCTGACGCATTTTGACGGCCGCATCTTCGGCGAGGTGCTACCGGAACATTTCGATGCGGTGCTGCTTGATGCCCCCTGTTCCGGCGAAGGCGTTGTGCGCAAAGATCCGGCCGCCATGAGCCACTGGTCGCCGGAAAGCATTGTCGATATCGCCGCGACGCAGCGGGAGTTGATTCTCAGCGCCTTTCACGCGCTCAAACCGGGCGGCGTACTGATTTACTCGACCTGTACGCTGAATCATCAGGAAAATCAGGATGTTTGCCGCTGGCTGCTGACCCAGTTTCCCCATGCCTGCGAAATCGAACCGCTTGATAACCTGTTTCCCGAAGCCCACCATGCCGCCACCGCCGAAGGTTTTTTGCATGTTTTTCCGCAAATCTACGACAGTGAAGGTTTTTTCATTGCCCGTCTGCGTAAAACCGCCAGCGTTTCAGGGCTGCCGGAATCCGGCTATAAGGCCGGGAAGTTCCCTTTTTCCCCCATCAACGCCAAAGAGGCGCGCCAGCTCATCCAGACGGCCCATCATTTGGGGCTTGTCTGGTCGGAAGACGAGCTGCAGCTTTGGCAGCGTGATGACGAAATCTGGCTGTTCCCGGCACAGTTGCACCCACTGTTTGGCCGAATCCGCTTCTCACGGCCAGGCATTCGGCTGGCAGAACGCTTCGCCAAAGGCTATCGCTGGCAACACGAGTCCGTTGTCGCGCTTGGCGACATATCAAGCGCCAACGCATTTATGCTGGATGATGATAATGCGCGCGCTTGGTTTCAGGGCAAAGATCTCTACCCGGATGCGCTACCGCCCCATGACGATATTCTGCTGGTCTGGCGGCAAACGCCACTTGGCCTGACCAAGCGCGTCGGCTCACGGCTGAAAAACACATTGCCGCGCGATCTGGTGCGCGATGGCGCCAGCGCCGTCGGGCTGCGCTAACACCTCAGACAAAATCAGGCGCCGGCATGCCACGCCGCCGGTTCGCCTGTCTGTGTTCGATGCTTGAAAATTCCCCTTCAATACCCACGGGACGAACGCCTGTCGGGAACCCCGCCTTCGCAAGCTTTCGCGTCCTCTCATGTTTACCGGTACGACATGACGCCCGCTTCCCGTTTTTTCATCTACACTTCCACTTATGGGCAAGGCATGGCCTAACCGGTTGAGGGACGTATGTTTGCACTGGTGATCTTTGTCTGCTATCTCGGCGGTGGTTGTGAAAATCTGGTCGCTGGCGCCTATGACTCGGAAGCACAGTGTCTCAGCGCTATGGACGAGCAACGCATACGTAACGGCGGTTGTTTTCCCATCGAAGACTTTACCCACGACCTTTGGCAACCCGCCCGTGAACACAGCGACTTATGGCGCCGCTGAAGCGCCGGGTGGCGACGAGTTATCCCTCTGATATAAAAACATTTTCACTCATGTTGTTCTCAATCTTATTCCTGCATAAATGTACGCAAGTACCGACGTAAGTTTCCGCTCACCGACCATGCCGCAATCCTGACCTCCCCAAAAGACAACGCCTGTATCGATCGCGATGGCATAAAAAAGGACAACATCATGGCTGCAGGATGTTGCCCAAATAGAGGGAGAACATGTTGTTATTAGAATTTCACCCATTCATCCTCGGAGGAATGTCGACGTGTTTCGCCTTGATTTTTCACCGTTTTATTGTGTTCGGCTCGATGAGATTGACGCTGCGGTTTACCCGCCGGTAATCGCGGCATGTCGCCGGTATTACGCGGTTTATGAAGGTTGCTGTGAGCCGAAATAGGCGCATCACCCAAATAGAACGCTGAAATACTCTGTTCCAGACGTTGCGCCTGTTCTTCCAACTGATTGGCTGCGGTGGACGACTCCTCCACCAGCGCGGCATTCTGCTGCGTCGTGCTGTCAAGCTCCGTCACCGCCTGGGCAATTTGGCTGATGCCGCGACTCTGTTCATCGGATGCCGAGGCGATTTCCCCCATGATGTCATGTACATGGGTCACGGAGCGTACAATTTCCTGCATGGTGCGTCCGGCATCGTCCACCAACACCGAACCGGTATTCACCCGCTCGACAGACTCGTTGATCAACGTTTCTATCTCTTTGGCTGCTTGCGAACTGCGCTGCGCCAGATTTCGCACTTCGCTGGCGACGACGGCGAACCCCCGCCCTTGTTCCCCGGCTCTGGCCGCTTCTACCGCGGCGTTAAGCGCCAGAATATTGGTCTGAAACGCAATGCTGTTAATCACTGACGTGATTTCAGAAATACGTTTGGAGCTGTTCGAAATACCTTCCATCGTCTGTACAACGTTAGAGACAATCTCTCCGCCTTTGACCGCGTTCTGCGACGCCTCCGCCGCCAACTGCGAGGCATGATGCGCATTTTCCGAGTTCTGCCGCACCGTTGACGTCAATTGCTCCATACTGGCCGCCGTTTCCACCACCGCTGCCGACTGCTCTTCGGTTCGAGATGACAGGTCGCTATTTCCGGCCGCAATTTCCGCCGACGCACTAGCTACTTTGTCGATACCGTCACGAATGTCATGAATAATCTGCCGCAGTTTGCCATTCATCGTTGCAATGGCGGTAATCAGCATACCCAGTTCATCTCTACGCGATGTGGCGATCGCACTGGTGAGATCGCCACCCGCAATACGTTCCGCCACCCCCAACCCTTGTTTTAGCGGCGTAGTAATCTGAATGGTAATCCGCCAGGTCATGATCATGCCGAGAATAATGACCACCACGCCAGTCACCAGCATCTGCCATCTGGCTGACTGGATATCCTGTGTGGATTTATCCAATTGGGAAGCGAACAGTACGGATACATCCGTATTCAATTTTTCCGCAGCGGTAGTCATATTTTTACTGGCGTCCGCCTCTACCTGGAACGACGCCAGATAGGCTGGTGCAGTATTGCGATATTGCAAGAAATAAGCCCAAGCGTTGTCCAACCACACTTGCTGTTCTGGGTTCAACATGCCACGGCCGGCCATAACCTCCTTTTCCGCCGTATCAATAAATTTAAGCACTTGATTTAACGTGTCATCCGACGGAGCAAGAAGCAGATCATGAGCAAAATCCCGAATATCGGCCATTGCGTCCATCATTCGATATAGTCGTACCTGAATCTCCGCACTTATATTGGGCGCCTGCATCCATTTCCCTTTGAGTTCATCTAATACAACTTCACTCTCATCCTGCCCAATAGACTTTCCAGAATTATCACGATTTTTGCTGGCGGTAATAAATACAGCTCTCGTATCTTGATAGTTTTTAAGATCAGTACCGATATCTTTCACATTCAGCAAAATATCTTTATCCCAATTTAATCCCACCATCTGCTCATAGACAGACGTCATTTTTTTAATCAGCTCACCATTTTTTTCGATATAGCTATAATCATGGGTAAACTGAAATTGTAGTCGTAACATTCTTGCCTGTGCTAACGTGGAATACATTTCATTACTCACCGCGGCTTTATTATTACGTTCTCCAACATTACCAAACCCAATCATGCCAGCAATCAGTACCATCAATGCGAGCAAAAGAACCGATCCAAACCCTAAAGAAAGTTTAGTGCCAACGTTCAGATTGTCGTATTTTTCACCCAGAATACTCATAGCATCACCCATTGAGATAAACTGCAGCCACGATGCTTTTCAAGATTGTCCAAGCATCCACCATCAATTCCGACATTGTAAAAACCACAAATAAAAATATGATTTATTTCCGATGTAATGACTCGCTGATGTTCAGACATGCAACAACAGGCCGCCGCATCGTTAACGTCGTATTAAGAGAAGTCCATCAGTAAAAAAAGATCATGACAAATATCACAGTTCACTACTCACATGAGTAAAGCACATCAATAAAAAACGCCCTTGCGTGCCGCCCCATACAACTCATGTCAGATATTTAAAGTAATAACAATCAATATCAGCATCAGCGTATTTTTATGATAAATAGCCATCATGATAATCATCACGCAGGGAATAACAATTCCAACATTCTTCATATAAAGAATAAGCATTTCACAATAAAATAGTGGTGAGGAATAAACACAGTTTTTCAGATAAATGCTGAATCCATGAAAAAATCAATAGCTAAGAAATAATTTAGATATTGATTATCATCTTTTGAATGGCATGTTGTAGCGCGTCCGGCGAAAGAGCCCGACGCGCCACAAGCACAAAGCGGTGCGGATCAAAGCCCGCCGTTCACCAGGCAACGCCGGCTACCTTTGTGACGAACTGCAAACCGCCCGAGAAACGGGCTCGCAAAAAAACGGTGTCCCCATCGGAGCCGCCAGAGTTCCCGATATGACACGCTGCATCAATCAATAACTTGGCGTTATCGTCAACACAACTAATCCTAATGGGGCCACCTCCTCCACACCGCATTGAAATGGCGATGCGCTGCCTATCACATGAATTTTGCGCCCCGGCAACAGCGATACATCATAAATGTCGCTTTTCCCATCAATGTCCAGCAACCAGCGACCATTGCCGATGCTGGTCACTCCGGCATCCACCAGCCAGGAAGCGCTTCCGCCTTCCACCAATAACGGCTCCTGTAACCCTTTGGGCAAAAACAGCGGATCCGCTTTCCATCTCCCGACATTTTCGAGCTTCCCAGCTTTCAACGTCATGTGTGGGATCGACAATACGCTGTCGCCCCCATCATCGACCACCGGCGCTTCATCCCCAAACGGTTTACCCTGCCCGGTAGCCAGCCATTCCAGAGAAACACCGGTATCCAGCGCACACGTCACCACCACGTCGCCGGGGAAAAAATCCCGTCGAATCCAGGTACTGATCGTCCCCGGCGCGATGCCCAATAGATCCCCCAATTCCTTTTGCGTGCTAAAACCATATGCATCGAGCATACGGCGCAGGACAGCTTTTCCTCCAGACGCCAGAACTTGCTCATACAGCGTTTTTCCCTTGCGCGATGTTTTTTCTGCACCAATATTCGATTTTGCGAATTCACCTGTTACCAACCAGCCTGCATCCACTCCAGTATCCAGTGCACATCGCAGAATGATATTACCGGGAACATTACCTCGCTGAACCCAGTTACTGATTGTATTTGTTGGTATTTCAGTAACATCACTGAGCTCTTTTTGTGTTTTCACTCCGTAGCTCGACAGTATGCGTTCCAGTACGGAGGCCGCAGAGACGGCACTGCTATTCGTATTCAAAAACACCTCACGAGTATTTACATATACACGTTACGTGTCTTATAGTGTCTACATACCACATGTCACACCATAGAACACTCTGTCCGAGGGAGATATTGCTTTATGTTGCGTGAGATTTCAATTGGATCCCCATCTTCTGGGGAAAATCCTAGCCTCTATCTGGTGCATAGCACACCGCCAGAACCCGCTCTACATGCTATTGAAAAAGTGTTACCCGATATGGCGGGAGTAGACGCTTTACTCACGTCTTCAACACGACGATCGCCGCGACCACTCCCTAAGCACATTCAACAGAACTCAGGTTGCAAATTTAAATGCCATCGAATAGCTGACTCCGCCGACGGTTTTTCCAATCCACGGAGGAATCAAAAGCGCAATATCCATTTTGCAACCGAACACTAATAATTCGAAAATTTTAAGTAATCGTGTTGTCGACCCATTTCCGCCACCCAGGGATCCTTCATGAAAACGCATTATGCCTTTACCGCTGATCACCTGCGTAACTTACCGCCGAATTTGCGAACCGTGATTGGAAAATATTTTGCCGATTCACGCTGGTTGCAGACCTGCTCTTTCTACAATCGGATGTCAGAACGCTATCGTCGCACGATCTGTTTTCACGCAGCGCTACGAGGCAATCTCTGCGTCTATCAGCTACAAGAGATGGATGAAGTCGCCCGGGAAAGGATCGTCAATGCGCTGAGCGAACTGCAACGCGCCTTTTCAAAACCGCGCTTTCGACCATCGGAACAATGTCCCGGGAAGAACCTCGGCATGTTATCCATCAGCGAACGGCGAACACTTTATTTTCACGCCGGCCTGACAAGCCGGGAGTTTGACCAGCCGCTAAGGCGGATTGAAGAACCAGACTGTGTATGGCGACAGGCGCTGTATAACGCCACGGGTGAATTGCACGAACTGTTCGCCGATGCGCCTGAGATCCTTACCAGCATTAAACCTGAGACCTATTAACCCACACCTCCTGGCACCGCCAATACTGCTCATTGGCCAGGATTTTTATTGCCTGAAAAAAGGAAATCGTATGAAAAACAGACGAAGCATGCGCCATCGGTTCCCTCCGGAAGCACCTTTCCGAGCCTCAAACACGCCGTCCCCGCAGAATATACGACAGCGCTTAACGCAATTAGCCGACCATGCTCAGGAACAGCAACTTTCTGCCACTGAAATGATCGAACTGCTGCGTCAGGAAGCCGAGAATATTCAGCGTCAATCATGGGAGACATGCTGATGGCCGATAGCATGGATCTCTCACAGGAACAGCAGGATATCCTACTGGCAGCGCAAATCGCACAAGCCCGCCGCCCCAGCACGACACCCTCGGCTTACCGCTGTGAAGAATGTGACGACCTGATCCCTGAAGCGCGTCGCAGAGCCCTTCCCGGTGTGACCTGCTGCGTCGCTTGTCAGACATGGCGCGAAAACAGACGGCGTTAAGGTATGCCTTATTCTCGTGATATCTCGCCGGGACTGAAACCATGACAGCCGGTCATTTCCCTCTCTGCCGAGGGTGCAACGCCCAATCCGGTGATATGGCATGACAGCATCAGAGCCACGCGCTCCCATGGGACTCTACCGGCATATAACCAGCGACGACTGGTGTTATGACTGGAACGTGCCCCGTCAGGCTATCGGCGCGCAGTTATGTCAACTGCCTACGGATATGATGCGGCAAGGGCAAGCCGTACTGTTTCAGTTAAACAGCCTGCCCCGTTGCTTGTCCGCCCGTTTCCGGCAACGTTTTGAGTACCTGAAACGACAGCATGGCCTGCAGCGTGCCTTCCGTTATTTACTGAATATCGTTCACGACCGTCTGTGGCCACGCATTCACGCCGTCCAGCGACAGTATTGCCTGGATACGACGGCGTCCTGCCGTCTGTTAAGTGAATCGGAGCATTATCACCAATTGCCGGATATGTCCGATAACCGACTGAGGCGGTTCGCCGCCCGTATCGCCGCGTTATTCAATGACGCCTATAACACGCTCAGTGAACATTTCCTGCAGCGCTATCCTGAAGCAGCGAACCAACAGCAGTTCAGTAACGACGTGCAACAAACGTTTTATGGCGAGTTATCCCACATGGCTCTCTCACTGCACATCACGCCGGTAAACTGGTCACATTACCAACGGAGCACCCTCACGTTGCCGCAGGCATTTGCCGGGCTTATCCGGCTGGTCACGCCCCGATGGTGGGAACGCCAACTGCGAATACAACGCAACCGCTGGCGTGAAGCGCTGTTCATTGCCTGCGGCGAGGTTAATCGGGCGACGACCCCCTACATTAGCCGACAATCGCTATTAGATATTCGCGCCCGTCGTCTGGCGACCATGGATTATCTGAAGCGCTGTGAGCTGGAAAACATTCAAAACGGCGAACGAACCGACCTGCTCGATAAGGTAATGTCCAGCGTCGCTAACCCAGATATTCGGCGTATGGAACTGATGACGATCATCGCCGGTATAGAACGTTATGCCGCCACGCATAACCATATCGGCATGTTTATTACACTGACCGCGCCAGGCAAATACCATCCGACCCGTACCCGACCTGGCGGTCATCAGGTGGTTATGAACCGACAGTGGCTGCCCGAGTCTCCCTCCCCCAAAGCAACCCAGCGTTATCTGGTCAACCTATGGGGAAAGATCCGGACGGCGTTGAAAGACCGACGGCTCCCTCTCTATGGATTGCGTGTCGTGGAACCCCACCACGACGGCACCCCGCACTGGCATATGATGCTTTATTGCGATCCCGCACAGCGAGCCGTCATCGTCGATATTCTGCGCCGTTACATTCTGCGTGATGAAGAAAACCTCACCGCCCGCCAAGCCGACGCCCGTTTTAACTGTCGCCATCTGAATAAAGGCGGTGCTGCGGCCTATATCGCCAAATATGTGGCCAAAAACATTGATGGTTATGCACTGGATAATGAAACCGACCATGAGACGGGCAAGCCGCTCAAAGATGTCGCTGCGGCCGTATCCGCCTGGGCATCGCTCTGGCGTATCCCTCAATTTCACTTCATCGGCCTGCCGACTTTGGGCGCTTATCGAGAATGCCGCCGAATCCGCGCCCGTTCGTTAAGCAACCCGTTGGATGAACAGGCCGAAACGGTAAGAATCGCGGCGGACGCCGGCGATTTTGCGGCATACATCCATGCCCAGGGCGGCGCCAATACCCCGCGTCAACAACAGGCAGTGCGCGTTGCCAGAGTCAATAGTCACCGCCTGAATGCCTATGATGAAACGATTACCCGAACCGTCGGCATTTTTTCATCCCATCGCGGCAGCCAGCATATTGTCGTCACCCGACCGGATGAGTGGCGTATCGTGCCTAAACAACCTCGACACGATGCTGAAGGCGATACGCGCACGCCTTGGAGTTCTGTCAATAACTGTGGGCGTCGAACATTCGGCAACCTATCAGGCGGTGTGCCGGATGCCACACAACGTGAAAGCGCAGACGAAAACAAGGAAGGCGGAATACAGTCTTTTACGTTTTCCCAGCCTGACAAGAAGCCGCTGGATAAAAAACCACCTGACGTATCCGTTTTTCATGATATACCGCGAGCGCCATCGGCAAGATTGAGCTACCACCAACGCAACCATTTGGCATCACTGGCGCCACAGATGCAACAGCGCGGCATACATAGTTCCCGCTGGGAACGGGAAGCGCTGGCACGAGGAGCCAACGTAATTATTGATAGCCAACTCCTTGATGAATTTAAGAATAAGTCGATATCTGCTTTTGATGAATAGCGCATCATTCCATCACAGGTTCTGCACTTATAGGTTGACGAATATATCCGAATACAAAATACTGTATATAAATACAGTGATGTAATGGAAGAGGTACCGTGGAACAGACAGAAACAAAAGAGCTAACCCTGTCAAGGATTAGATTGATCTCTGATATGTCACTGATTTCACAATGTAATCCTGAAGAAATGAAAATCGCCATGTCACTGATCGCCGATTTATCGCACGGTGAAATTCCGGATAGTGATTATCAACAAATCCTGAAGGAATATGGTGATCTTCAGCGGTTGAGGACCTGGTTCGACCAACAGATGTTGTAAGGAGCAATAATGAGTGGCAGCCATCAGGATCCGTGCACACTGAATTATCAATGCCGTTTTTATTATTTCTTTCCACGTTTTTTATATTGTCGACAAACACAGTAAGTCTCTTTTTCCAGTGGTTGCATGAACGCTTACATAAAACAGCAAATGCCATATTTTTAACGATTTCACACAGGCTCGTTTACCTGACGGGTGCAGAACCGTGGTAACGGAACCTTTGACGGCAATTGATTTCGGTTTGTATTTTCACGATTACCCCAGATCGACAATCACCCCATTAATCGTGTTGGCGTTTCGATTAAGGTTAAGGAACTACCTTATGTAAATGGACTTGTTGCTCTTCCTCTGCATTAAACCAACCTCATCAAGGCACCCGGTCATTTCCCCCGGGTGCCTTCAGGCCACTAAAAATATCCTCACTCCCGACGCCGATGATTATCCAGCGATGGCACAACAAACCGAGATTGCCCGTATTGGCAGGCTCAGCAAGGATATGGTTTCAGAATCCCGAACTGCTCAATCACGTAAAGGTACCCAATGAAAATTTACGCTCATCAGGACGATACGCTGGATCAAATCTGCTATCGCTACTACGGCAAAACACAAGGCATTGTCGAAACCTTACTGTCATCCAATCCGGGTCTGGCCGACCTGGGCCCACTATTGCCGCACGGGACTGCGGTCGAATTACCGATTATTCAGACATCGTCCACCCGAGAAAGCGTCAATCTCTGGGAATAACGTCGCTGCCCACACCTGTTTTCCCCCTCTTTCACAGGATATCTCATGCAAAAACCTATCGACCTTCGGCAACGGCTTAATCAAGCGTTTCCTGCATTGGCGGCATCCCCCGAGGCCTTACAATTGCGGATTAAAAAGGGAAGCGTTGTCACCACGCCGGCACCATCACTGACGTTCGAATATCCAATATAACCTATTAATAAATATAGTTAATTTCTCTGACGATATTGATGTGCTATGCGTCACCCTTCTCTCCTGGCTACAGACTAACCAGCCGGATTTGTTCACGCGCGACAGCGCCAAACGGCGGGGAATTCGCTTTAAAACCCGGCCCAATACCGATGGCACTACTCATCTGACCGTATCGCTACGCCTGACGGAACGCCAACGGGTGCGTGAAGAGAATCAGACGCTCCACGTCACTTACTTACCCGAACCGCCGCCGCCGGAACCGGTTACTCGTCCTACGGCGCTGTATATCAATGGCGAATGGGTTAGTACATGGGCATCTTGAGTTCGCAACCGGCGACGCACACGGCACGCGCCACCCAGCCCGATACACCGTTCACCATGACGGACAGCGTATTGAGCCGGTGGCGGCACGCCAACTTTGTCCCCGGTTGTGCCATCGTCAGCCCAATACCGATCGATTGTTTCCTCCAAAACGAAAACGCATGCTTCTCCTATGAACACATACGACTATCTTTCAGAGATCCAACGCACCCTACGCAACCTGATTCGTATCGGTGTCGTCACGGACGTCGATACCCAGCAGGCGCGTTGCCGCGTACAAACCGGCGGCATCACCACCGGGTGGCTTAACTGGCTATCCCGCCGTGCGGGCAGCTCCCGTGAATGGTGGGCGCCTTCCACCGGTGAACAGGTGCTTTTGCTCGCCATCGGTGGAGAGCTCAACACCGCATTCGTACTGCCGGGTATCTACAGCAACCAGCATCCTGCGCCTTCGACGTCCGCTGATGCTTGCCATATCCAGTTCCCGGACGGCGCAGTGATGGAATATGAGCCCGCCACTGGCGCGCTCATAGTCGCCGGCATCAAAACAGCCAGCGTAACGGCGGCGGAATCTGTGGTCGTTACCACCAAAAATGTCACCGTCAATGCCATCGAACGCATCACGCTCGCTACCCCCGAGGTTGTCTGCACCCACAAGCTGATCACTCAAACGCTTGAGGTTCAGCAGGGCGGCAGCATCACCGGCAATATGACCCACTCGGGCGGCAGCCTGACGTCTAATGGCATTGTGGCGCATACCCACCAGCACAGCGGCGTCCAGAGCGGCGGCGGCACAACAGGAGGCCCATTATGAGCAGCAGCTATAGCGGCATGAACTGGGATACCGGCGTCAGTCGCAGCGATGTGGAGCATTTGCGCCAGAGCGTCCGCGATATCCTGACGACACCGCAAGGTAGTCGGGTTATGCGCCGCGAGTACGGTTCACTGCTTTCGTCATTAATTGATCAACCCCAAACCCCGGCGTTGAAGTTGCAAGTCCAGGCCGCCTGTTATGTCGCGTTGCTGAAGTGGGAACCTCGCCTGACCCTGACATCCCTCTCCATGGAGAGTCGTTATGACGGTCAGCTGCTTGTAGACATCACCGGCACCTACACCGATGCCAATACACCGCTTTCATTAACTATTTCAGTGAGTTGACATCATGCCCATTATCGACTTAAGCCAGTTACCCTCACCCAGCGTAGTTGAAACGCTGGATTATGAAACGCTGTACGACGAGCGCAAGAACACGCTGTTGTCGCTCTATGCCGACGACGAGTTGGAAGCGATATCCCGCACGTTGTCACTGGAATCGGAGCCGCTGACCAAACTGCTACAGGAAAACGCCTATCGTGAATTGTTGCTACGCCAGCGCATCAACGAAGCGGCGCTTTCCGGCATGTTGGCTTTCTCTCTCGGTAGCGACCTTGACCAGTTGGGCGCCAATGTCAACGTTTCACGTCTCACGATTACCGCAGCAGATACAACTTCGGTTCCACCGACCGACGCAGTCATGGAGTCCGATACCGATTTTCGGTTACGCATCCAACAGGCATATGAGGGGTTAAGCGTAGCGGGCCCCATCGGTGCCTATCAGTTTCATGGCCGCAGTGCCGATGGACGGGTCGCTGATATTTCCGTCACCAGTCCCAGCCCGGCGCAAGTGCTGGTTTCCGTATTATCGCGCGAAAATGACGGGACGGCCGACGACGACCTGATCGCCATCGTCAACGCCGCGCTGAATGCCGAAGATGTCCGTCCGGTGGCGGATCGGGTTACGGTGCAATCCGCCAGAATAGTGAACTACACCGTTGACGCCTCCTTGTTCCTTTATCCGGGCCCGGAAGCTGAACCTATTCGCACGGCGGCAGAGCAGAAACTGCAAAGTTACATCAGTACGCAACATCGCTTAGGCCGTGACATTCGCCGTTCAGCTATTTTCGCAGCGCTGCACGTTGAAGGGGTTCAGCGCGTGGAGCTTACCCAGCCGGCTGCGGATATCGTGCTTGATGATACGCAGGCATCATATTGCACCCAATATACGCTGACGGTGGGAGGTACGGATGAGTAACAGCCCCCTCTTACCACCGGGCTCGTCGACGCTGGAACACAACGTCGCCGTCACCGGAGCCAGTCTGGAAAGCATCCCGCTGCCATTACGCCAGTTGTGGAATCCAGACCGCTGCCCGGTTGGGCTACTGCCCTATCTGGCCTGGGCGGTATCGGTCGATCGTTGGGATGAAACATGGCCCGAAGCGACCAAACGCAGGGTTATCAAAAGCGCTTTTTTCCTTCATCGCCACAAAGGCACCGTCGGCGCACTGCGCCGGGTGGTCGAACCGCAAGGCTATCTGATCCGCATCAAAGAGTGGTGGCAAACCGGAGATGCCCCAGGGACATTCAGGCTGGACATCGGCGTTCAGGAAAATGGAATTACCGAAGAGTCTTTTCGTGAACTGGAACGCCTGATCGCCGATGCCAAACCTGTCAGTCGGCATTTACTGGGCCTGAATATCACTCTGGATAGTCAAGGTACCGTTATCCTGGGGGCCAGCAGTTACAGCGGCGACGAACTGACCATCTACCCGTACTTCCCGGAAACCGTCATCGTCTCCGGCGAGGACGTTAACGGCGCCGCGCTGCATATCATCGACAGTATCAGTGTCAGCGGATAAGCGGCTTACCGCCGACAGAGACAACATCCGCGCTGCTTTTCCCCGTCTTGTGCGCACCGGTCACTGCCGGAAACGCCGGCGGGGAACCTCATTCCCGTGGATTAAACCATCCGATGAGGCTCATCCGCGCCGGGTTATTCCCGTCAAGGGCCTCGCCACACGCCGTCAATCTGATGAGTAATTGCATGTTGCAGCATCTCCCGCCCTCGCAATATCGCCGGTTGATAAAGGCTGACAGGTGTGTCAGCCGGCTGAGACGGTGCTTTTCCCACCGCCTGCAATGCTTCTCCGGCGATCCGGCTGTCATGTTACTGTCGTATTGGTTTCCTAATGTAAATGCAATTTTTACATCATCAGGACTACCACTATGCGTCTGCACTCATTGTTGTTTTCCGCTGTTTTCGCCACCGCCGCCGCACCAGCGGCCGACATTCACGCCGAACACTACCAAATTGCATTCCCCAATCAGGATCGGGTTGCCTATCAGGGTGCCTGGAAAACGCGATTTCCTACCGGTTTCCCGATGGGGATCGGCTCAGGGCTGACGTTTACCGGTCGGAACGGCAACCAGCTGACCTTTGTCACCGTCACGGATCGCGGGCCAAACGCCGATGCGCCCGCTTATCAAGGTCAGGAAGGCAAGATCTTCGCCGCCCCTGACTTTACGCCATCCATCATGACCCTCACCCTCGACGGCAATCAGGCGACAGCGTCCGCCCTGCATCCCTTACATGACGAAAAAGGGCCGGTCAGCGGCCTGCCCCTGCCGGCAACACTGGTGGGCAGCACACGCGAAGTCGCACTGAGCGACCAATTAAAGAAACTGCCGGACGACGCGCGTGGCGTGGATACAGAGGCCATTACGCCGGATGGCAGCGGCGGCTTTTGGCTCTCCGACGAATACGGCCCGTTCCTGCTCCATATCGCCGCTGACGGCAACATTCTGCAGAAATTCGGGCCCACTCCGGCTGATGGCGAAACCGGCATCGCCACCGGGTTGCCCAACATCATCAAATGGCGTCAGCCCAATCGTGGATTTGAAGGCGTTACTCGCCTGCCGGACGGCCGTATTTTGGCGGCGGTGCAAAGTACGTTGGATATCGACGGGAAGACGCGCGATAAAGCCCTGTTTACCCGGCTGGTCAGCTTCGATCCGGCGACGGGGAAAACCGCCATGTACGGCTACCCACTGGATCCGAGCCACTGGAAAAAGATGGGCGACGCCAAAATCGGCGATATCGTCGCGCTAAAGAATCATCAAATACTGGTTATCGAACAGGGCGCCGACAAGGACAAAGTCATGCACAACCTGATTTATCGGGTTGATTTTGGCGATGCCAGCGATCTGACCACTTTCGATCAACAGCAACCTGCCGAATGGAACGATGCCGCTACCCTGGCCAGTCGGGGAATTCGGCTGGCTGACAAACAGCAAATCGTCGATTTGCGGGCACTGGGTTGGGAGCCGGAAAAAGCGGAAGGGTTGGCATTGATTGACGCCAGTACGCTGGCCGTGACCAATGACAATGACTTCGGCCTGCAATCCGTCCTGACGCATCCGGCGAATGGCGTAAAGAAAATCGGCAGCTACCAGGCCAACGCTGAAGGCACTTTATCGTTGGAGGGCAAAGCCACCCAGGCGGGTGTTGAACTGGAACCGCTGTCCAGCGACGAAGCCGCCAGCCAGCTCTGGATCATTCACCTCCCCCAACCGCTGAAATAACTGATCAGTTAACGCGACGGGCCAACGGGGCGGCTACGAGAGGTTAGGCGCCCCTAACCCAGGTTGTAAATGGCGGGTTGACCAATCACGGCTTGCTTTCACTGCACAGATAAAATTTATTCCCATCACCGTATTTCCCTATCGGCAATTATTGTTTACAGTGTAAGCCATTATGAACATCTTGCTGCACTGTTGGAGAATAAAGCGTGACGGGTTCTACCGCAATCGACGTTCGCCAGTTGATTAATCAACGCCCCCTTGGTTCTTATCAGAAACTGATTGTTTTTCTGGCTTTTTGCATTATCGCCCTTGATGGCATGGACATCGCACTGATGGGGTTTATCGGCCCCTCGCTGAAAGCCGCCTGGGGGATCAGCAACGCCGAGCTGGCCGTGGTCATCAGTTCGGCGCTGATCGGCCTGGCCGTCGGCGCCATGGTTTCAGGCCCGCTGGCTGACTGGAAAGGCCGCAAGGCGATTATTGTGTTCAGCGTGTTGATGTTCGGCCTGTGGACCCTGATGGCCGCTTACTCGCAAAATTTACAGCACCTGGTGATATTCCGTTTTCTGACCGGTCTGGGGCTCGGTGCCGCCATGCCGAACGTCGGTACGTTAATCTCCGAATTCGCGCCGGAAAAAAGGCGTTCATTTATTATTACAGTCGTCTTCTGTGGCTTCAGTTTCGGCGCCGCCAGCGGCGGCTTCGCGGCATCCTGGATGATCCCTCACTGGGGTTGGCCGTCCGTCTTTTGGCTGGGTGGCATTCTGCCGCTGCTGCTGACGCCGTTTCTGTTGTGGAAACTGCCGGAGTCCGTTCGCTTCCTAGTGACCAGACGCGCCTCATCACAACACATTCATCGTGTTATCGAGAAAGTCGCACCCGGCGTCAGCACAGCGGACAGTCAGTTCGTCATGCCTTCATCCGAGAAAAACCGGGGTTCTCGGTTCAACTGGTGTTGTCGAAGTCTTATCGTTTTGGCAGCGTTATGCTGTGGGGAGGCTATTTCTGCGGCATGTTTATGGTGTACCTGCTCGGCAGTTGGCTGCCGACAGTGATCAAGGACGCTGGCATGAGCGTCACCGAAGCCACCGTGATCACCGCGCTCTATCAGGCGGGAGGCATGTTCGGCTCCCTGTTCGCCGGCTGGCTGATGGATCGTATCAATCCGCATCTGGCGCTGGGTGCCATCTACGCCGTCGGCGGCATGGCAACGGCGTTGCTCGGCATATCGAATAGTACCGTCCTGCTGGCGTTAATCGCCTTCGGCAGCGGGTTCTGCCTCAACGGCGCCAACACCGGGATGAACGCTCTCTCGGCTCGCTATTACCCGACAGAAGCCCGCGCGACCGGCGCCGGTTGGATGCACGGCATCGGGCGTTTCGGCGCCATTATGAGCGCCTTCGTGGGTGCTCAGATGGTGAATATGGGATGGGGGTTGGTGGTTATGTTCGCCATACTGTCGCTGCCGGCATTTCTCACGTCGGCGATGATTCTGGCCAAAGGCCAGTTCAGCCAGACTCGTCCCGCCGTACTCGAGGCCGCCTACTGACCGCTGAACCATTACCGCCTCCCCGGCAAGTGGTTTGGGGATGACAATCATAACAACGCCCGGTTCGCGGCGTTGTTATGTTGTCTCATTGACAGAGCGCCGTACTAAACTAACGGCTGTGCTTGGCATGACGTTCACGATTATCCCAGCGCGCCTGTTCGGATTTTTTCAGCGCAATGTAGCAGGCTCCACTGCCGCCATGAAACGGCTGCGCAACGCAAAACGCCTGTACCGCCTCAAATTGTTGCAGCCACCGGAACAAATAACTGCGCACGATGTTGGCATGCGATTTATCGTCGCGAGACTTCCCATGAATGACCAGGAGATTACGCAGGCTGTCCTTCTGTGCTTGCTGCATGAAAGCAAACAGATTCTGCCGGCAGCTAGCCACCGGCTGACGCAGCAAATTCAGGCTGGCATCCAGTGGGTACTTCCCCTGACGCAGTTTATCCAATACCCCTTGTTGAATACCTTCTTGGCGGAATTCAAGCGGGGCCGTGATGGGAATAGGGTCAATGAAACTGGTGATCAGAAAATTATCCGTTGCCGATTCGGTACATACCACCGGGGCAGCGTTGGTCGACGAAGGCTTCAGATGTACAACGGATGCAGACGGCTTCAGCGGTTTGACATCATCCATGGCGTTTAAAAACAGGTCTTTCTCGTCAAGGGTCATCGTGTCACCCACCTTTACTGAAACAACCGGCCTACTATAGCGAGAGCTCCGGGAAAGATCATCCGCTCACCGGCGTTCTTCCCCGATTCCGCGGTTAACCGATCACCTTGTCCCCATCCGCTGACATCACGAACCCGCATCGATAAAAATGGCTGCGCGCCATGTTAACTAATAGGGTTTATTTATCAGATATTGCCGCGTAATACATTTTGAATGCTATGGCTAATAAAGGTCATGACTGATAACCGTGATGACTAATAACCGTTATGACTAATAACAATGCCCCTTCATTATTTACGCAGAGAAAATAAAAAACATGTTTAGCCGTTTCTCACACAACAGGCGAAAAAACAAATTTTCATTCCCCCCGGCAAAATACACATCGGGAAAATAACACCCGGTTTTAATTTCTGGAGGAATCATGAAAAAAAGTCACGCTATTGATCTGACGTTAGGTAAAGAGAATTTTTATAAAAACAATCGGGTTCGTATCGACAATATTTCAGTGTGTTGTTGCAAATGCGCTGATGAATCCGTCGATAGCCTGAAGGCGCTTATCGGCATCCCCCAACCCTGGCCGTTAGCCGATGCTCCGGAAGGCTGGCTGAAATGTAATGGGCAGGCGTTTGATACGGCCAAATATCCTGAACTGGCGAAATGCTACCCGAGCGGTACTTTACCGGATTTACGCGGCGAATTTATTCGTGGTTGGGATGACGGACGAGGTGTGGATACGAGTCGAGAGTTAGTTTCCGCTCAATCAGGTACGTATATTACCGGTGATAGTGATTCACAACCCAGCGTTCAGGGAATTGGAAATATCACAGAGTGTCATGTGGATTCACCTGATTCAAATGCCCGCTCGATTTACTGGATACCCGCGACCAAAACAGATCGTCTGACAGGGCCAACGTATTGGGGCGTGACTCGCCCTCGTAATATTTCTTTCAATTATATTGTTAAGGCAGGTTAATGATGGCAACCCTAAACGACACAGAGATTCAGCTTAATACCCAAGGGCTGAGTATGAGTGCAGGTTATATTACGGTTTATCATATCGCGCCACAGACCCGGGAATATATTGGCAGCTCCCGAGAATTTCTCATGGAGGGCGTGGGTATTCCAGCATACAGTTTCATTGATACTCCGCCGGATTCGGAGGCTAAACAAGCGATTGTCCGCAGCGAAGACGGGGTAAGTTGGGTGTTCACGCCCGATTACCGTGGGAAAACGGCTTACAATAAACAAACCCGACAGTCTGTCCTTGTCACACAGCCTGGGGAACTGTCTGATCAGTTGACGCTGCTCTCTCCCACTACCGACTATGATGTCTGGCAGGATGATGGCTGGGTTACTGATGCGCAGGCGCAGAAAACGGCGCAGGTCGAGGTAGCTAAAGCGCAATTGGCCGATGATATCGCCGAGGCGGAAAAGCAAATTACCGTATTGCACTATGCCGTAGATCTGAATATCGCCACCGAACAGGAAACCCAACGTCTGGCGGACTGGAAAACCTATCTGGTTCTGCTAAATCGGGTTGATGTATCGGAAGCGCCGTCGATTGATTGGCCAACCATACCGGCCTAAGCGGTATAGGCCGTATCGTATGTTCCCCGACACGGGTGCCGTCACTGCGGCATCCGTTTTTTATTTTTACGTAATCAATTGTTTTTAATACCAATAAAAACAAGCTCATCGCGATACTGTTGTGCCATCCCATACCAAACTCCATTCGCATGCCTTCCGTTTGCCGCCAAGGCACTATGACTCGCACCCCACAACAGGAGAACTTCTTGATGAGTGACTTTCATCATGGTACGCAGGTCGTCGAAATCAACGATGGAACCCGCGTCATTTCAACCGTATCTACCGCGATTGTCGGCATGGTCTGTACCGGACCCGACGCCGACGCCGCCACCTTTCCACTCAACACACCGGTGCTGATTACCGATGTCCTGACCGCCGTCGGCAACGCCGGCACCCAAGGCACCCTGGCGGCCGCTTTGCAGGCCATCGGCGATCAGACCAAACCGGTCACTATCGTGGTACGTGTTGCCGAAGGCGCCACAGAAGCTGAAACGGTATCCAACATTATCGGCGGCGCTGATGCCAACGGTAAGTATACCGGCATGAAAGCACTGTTGGACGCTCAAGCCGTTACCGGCGTCAAACCGCGGATCCTGGGCGTTCCCGGGCTGGATTCCCAGCCTGTCGCCACCGCGCTGGCGTCCATCTGTCAATCGCTGCGCGCCTTCGGCTACATCAGCGCCTATGGTTGTAAAACGCTGTCCGACGCTATCAAGTACCGCGACAACTTCAGCCAGCGCGAATTGATGCTGATTTGGCCGGACTTTATCGCCTGGGACAGCACCGCCAACGCCAGCACCACTGCTTACGCCACCGCCCGTGCACTGGGCTTACGCGCCAAAATCGATCAGGAAACGGGCTGGCACAAAACCTTGTCCAACGTCGGCGTCAACGGCGTCACCGGTATCTCTGCCAGCGTGTACTGGGATCTGCAAACCATCGGCAGCGATGCCGACCTGTTGAACGAAGCCGGCGTCACCACCTTGGTTCGCAAAGACGGGTTCCGCTTCTGGGGCAACCGTACCTGCTCCGACGATGCACTGTTTCTGTTTGAAAACTACACCCGCACCGCCCAGGTTCTGGCCGACACCATGGCTGAGGCGCATATGTGGGCAGTGGACAAACCGGTTACTGCCACGCTGATCCGCGACATTATCGAAGGTATCAAAGCCAAGTTCCGCGAACTGAAATCCAACGGTTACATCATTGATGCCGACTGTTGGTTCGATGAAAGCGCCAACGACCAGAGCACGCTGAAAGCGGGCAAGCTGTACATCGACTACGAGTACACGCCGGTACCGCCACTGGAAAACCTCACGCTGCGTCAGCGCATCACCGACAAGTATCTGGTGAACCTGGCCGCATCCGTTAACAGCTAAGGAGCCACAGACACATGGCACTGCCTCGCAAACTGAAATATCTCAACCTGTTTAACGACGGTATGAGCTACATGGGTCAGGTGAACTCGGTCACTCTGCCAAAACTGACCCGAAAACTGGAAAACTACCGCGGCGGCGGTATGAACGGCGCCGCACCGATAGATTTCGGCCTGGATGACGAAGCACTGGTTCTGGAATGGAGCATGGGCGGCCTGCCTGACGCGACTTTCTGGAGCCAATACGCACTACCGGGTGCCGATGCAGTCCCCCTGCGCTTCGCCGGCTCTTACCAACGTGACGATACCGGCGACATCAGCGCTGTCGAAATCGTCCTGCGTGGTCGTCACAAGTCGATTGACAGTGGTGAATCCAAACAGGGTGAAGAAACCGACGTGAAAATCTCCACCCAATGTACTTACTACAAACTGATCATCGATGGCACCGAAATGATTGAGATCGATACCATCAATATGATCGAAAAAGTCAACGGTGAAGATCGGCTGGAACAGCATCGTACCAACATCGGTCTTTAATCCACCTTACTGGCCAGCTATGGCTGGCCAGAATTGCTTTGAAACCAATTTGGAGTATTTAACATGACGGCTGAAGTCACTGTGCAAGAAAACGTAATTTCACTGCACACCCCGATTAAACGTGGTGAAACGCTGATCGAATCAGTCACGCTGCTAAAGCCCACGGCCGGCACACTGCGCGGCATCGGCCTGGCGGCGTTAGCGAATGCTGACGTAGAAGCATTGATCAAAGTGCTTCCTCGTATGACCACCCCTTCTCTCACCGAGGCCGATGTCATGGCGATGGATCTGTCCGATCTGTTGCTGTTTGCCGGTAAGGTGATCGGTTTTTTGGCGCCGAGCTCGGCACAGTAACATTGCCGAAGCGCCTTACCGTTGACGATCTGATGGCGGATATCGCCGTGGTATTTCACTGGCCGCCGTCAGAACTTTTCCCCATGAGCCTGGCGGAGCTTACTCACTGGCGTGCCAAGGCATTAGAACGAAGTGGACAACCCAATGAGTAAACTCGCTAGCCTCAGTGGCTTGTTAACACAAGCCGCTCACATCAGCGATCAGCTATACCTGGCCCAAACGGGTATGGCATCCGCCAATAAGGATGAACGCTCGTTCAGTCAGCGCATGGATGCGCTGGCTTCCCTCATCGAGGGGGCAGCCAAACAAACTGATGATCTCGTTGATTTAGCTAATAAAACTAAAGACACGACGTTGGCTGGAAAAAAAGTCGTCCGCCGCTATCAGGCCATCAACCGTCTGAATAGAATGAAAACGCCTGTTCCAGCTGACAACGCCTCAACCTCGTCATCATCACCAGACCAGCCGCCCATAAAAAATGCGCCTCAGGCATCACCCAAAACGGGAAACTCATCAGGGCGTACCAAAGTCGCCCTCCGCTATCAGGCCATCAAACGTCTGAATGAAATAAAATCGCTGGTTCCGGCCGACAACACCTCAACCCCGTTATCATCACCAGACCAGCCGCCCATAAAAAATGCGCCTCAGGCATCACCTAAAACGGGAAACCCTTCAGGGCGTATACTTGCTCAGGCGGGTAAATCTGGTGACATCGTCAAGGATTTTGGCAATAAAGGGGCCGAACTGACAAAGGGCTTACATCAAAAATACACCGAACTACGCACCTTATTTACGCCAGAGCAGACACTTCCTGCCTCTGTAAATGATACGTCAACGTTATCAAACGCCTCGTCAGCATTAGCGACAACAGCCATACAACCTGCAGTGCAACCCCAAATCCAACAACCACTACCGTCAAATGAAAACCCGTCGCCGAAATATGACAGTGACACCAGTGTGATAACAAATTCATTGCAGCAAGTCAGATTGGCTTTTGCCCTACTGCGTGCGGAACTGACTTACCTCAGTGACACAATTGCAGGCACGTTGCAGTACAGCAAAACATCCGTAGATGATTTTCGCACCACCTTATTAGCAGTGGAGCCCGCGGCAAAGGCGGCTAATCTGGCTGTTGCCCCAGCCAAAACCATACCCAACATATTCCCCAACAATCAGGGGACAGACGGCGGATCGAACCGCGCGCCAGACGCACAAAATAAGGCGGCATCCACTGTATTGATGAACAGTGATCAGCAAAACGCGCTCACGCAACATGGCCTCACCGCAGCACCGTCTACCGAACCAACGAACACCGCGTTGAATATGCTAAAACCGGCGCTAACCATTAACTGCCTCTGTACCAGCGCACAACAATCAGCCATTGATGCTTCGGGCATCAGCGGTTCTCAATCGGCGAATATTTCTGCGGGAAATACACTAGCCAGACAGGAAAGCAGTGCAAGTAGCCTGAGTAAGGCCGCACAGCAATGTCAGGCCAGTTTGCAAAGTTGCACTCAGACCGCTCCAGGCTTGCTTGATACGATTGATAGTGTACTAAGTACCAGCGAAAATATTTTTTCCGTAATAGGTTCTATCGGTTCATTCGTCTCTATCGTGGCGGGTAACGTAGGCAATCTTATTGCTATTTTTGAGTTCCTCTCACCCCTATTTATGGTGATCGGCGGTACGATTATTTCTGCAATATCGGCAATCAGTTTACCCATTATTGGTATTATCGCACTGGTCGCGGCAGGGGCAGCCTTAATTTATAAGTATTGGCAACCTATTGGTGCTTTTCTTTCCGGTGTTTTTGATGGGTTCGTTGCAGCATTTTCCCCGCTTCAGGGGGTGTTTGAACAACTTAGAATTCCATTCGACGCATTATTTAAGTTGGTTGGTGGTCTGTTTAATTATTTCAAGGATCTGATTTCCCCCATCAAAATGTCTCAGGAACAGTTGGGGGAGTTCAGGCAAGCCGGTGAGATAGTAGGGAGAGTGTTAGGCGACATATTGATGGCGCCCATTAATGCGATCAAATGGATACTGGATAAAATTGAAATAACTAAAAACGCATTACTTTGGTTAGCAGGGAAAAGCGCTACCAAAGCAGAAGATAAACCGGAATTACCGCTACCTGATGGAGAGCGAATTGTTCCAAACTACAATGCAATCACCTCCGGGAATAATAGCAAGAGCTACAGTGACAATAGCGTCATCAATAATAATATACAAATCACGGTTCCACCGGGCTACAGTGACGAACAGGTCAAACAACATATTAATTCCGCATTAAATGACCAGGCACAACGGAAGCAAGACATGCAATTAGGTTCAATGAGCGCTGGATTGTTAGATTGAGGAGAAATATATCATGATGTTGGCATTAGGATTATTCGTTTTCCACCTAAAGACATTACCCTATTCCTCCCTGAAGCGAGATCTAAAATATAACTGGGCGGAAAATAAACGCATTGGATTACGCAGCGCTTACCAGTATTTGGGGAAAGGGGATGATTTAATTACTCTTTCTGGGAAAGTTTCACCCGAAATATCTGGAATAAGTAGCCAGTTATCTCTGTTTGCACTGGAGTACATGGCTGCATCAGGCCGGGCCTGGCCATTAATAGAAGGCAGCGGCAAAATTTATGGCATGTATATTATTGATAGCTTTAACTATACCAATAGTGAGTTATTTTCCGATGGTAGCGCACGCAGCATTGATTTTAGCCTAACACTGAAACGTGTAGATGAATCATTGAGTGATATGTTTGGCGATCTTTACGAGCAGGCCAAGGAATTATATGACACCAAGGTAACGCCCGCCTTAACATCACTGAAGGCAACGGTGGAGAGTATTTCACTATGATTATTAACAATCGCATTGGTATTGCGACCAGTCTGGCACCTGATTTTCATATCACGATTGATAAATCACAAACAAGTGACGAAAGCAATAATACATCACAGGCCAAACATACCGATTTTAAATTAAATGATCGCCTTATAGATTTGAGCATTACTGATAATTCCGGCACACAAGCTGATTCACTAAAAATCACACTGAATGACAGTGATGGGAAACTGCTACTACCAGAACGTGGGCATAAGATAATTGTTAGCCTTGGCTGGAAAGGTCAGCCGTTAACACTTATGGGAAGTTACATCGTCGATAAAGTAACGTACTCTGGCACGCCAGATAAAATAGATGTCAACGCACACAGCGTCAATTTTCGAGGTTCTCTTACTACCCCGATAGAAACGTCATATAACGATACAACATTGGGTGACATCGCCCGCGCAATAGCAGAACGCAATGACTTACTTTATTCTATTGAGGAAGCTATATCGAAAAAAAATATCGATAGCGAACATCAGTCGAAAGAGTCTGATATTACATTCATCACTCGATTGGCAAAAAAAAATGATGCTATCGCCACGATTAAAAATGACACTCTTCATTTGTTTACAGAAGGAAAAGGCATAAACAGTGATGGCAGTAACATGCCAACGTATCTCATTGAACGCAGTGATGGTGACTCTTTTTCCTTCACGATTGCTGACCGCCCACTCAACAGCACCGTGCTCGCCAACTGGCATAATAATCAAGATGCCAAAACACATAATGTGAAAGTCAGTCGGGTGGATAAATCCTCCACATCCACGCAATCAACGCATCCACAGGCAAAATCGACCACCGACGCCACAACAGGCACGCAGTCTAGCGATTACACCGCAGGAGCGAAAGACAACCAGCAAGCGCTCCAAAAAACCTATGCCACACAGCAAGAAGCTATCCAAGCCGCGATAAGCAAATGGCGTGAAGTTCAGAGACAGGGCGTCACGCTAAAGCTGTCGCTAGCCAAAGGCCAGGAACACCTCAAACCTGGGGGATTAGTCAACGTGAAAGGTTTCAAAAAAGTGATTGATGAAAAACGCTGGTCAATCAAAACCATCACACATTCCGTGAACACATCAGGCTTCAAAACAAGTATTGATTTAGAGGCTGCGTTGCTGGATGTAGAGTACGAAATCAGCTATGACGTGGTCGTTAACTCCTCATCCACGTAGATCACTTATCGAATTTATAATTTGCAAATTCGAATTTTGATGTGTAGTGTACGGGTAAGATATTTCGTTAACCCGAACACATAAGGTGAATTCAAAATGATGCATTGTCCATTGTGTCGCCACGCAGCGCATGCCCGCTCAAGTCGTTACCTGTCTGAAAATACGAAAGAACGTTACCACCAGTGCACTAACGTGAATTGCGGTCATACCTTTGTCACCCTGGAAGCCGTCACTCGCTCCATCATGCGTCCAGGCAAAACCGAACCCGTTGAAGAGCCCACCAATCCTTAATATCTGCTCCACGCTTCGCTGTGTGTTTCTCTCAGACCGTTTTCCCGCCGCCAGGCGGGTTTTTTATGAAACACACAAAAACATTGAAGATAAAAAACACAAAAAGTGAATTATAAATCACAAAATAATCGGGTGACGTCAAATAAAAACCCGGTTTATAATTCTAATATTCTGTATTATTTTTAGTTACTTACTACGCGCACTCACGCTTTCAGCACTTATCCTATTTAACGAATGATTAAGCGCATGCCTTCGCGAACGCAGGCAGCAGGTAAAGACGATACTCGCGTCTAATCGGTGATCGGATACACAATTCTTAAAAAAAAACACAATCATCGGTCAAGATGTTCGATAACTGTCTTTAGGGTTGCGGTACGCGCCATAGGTGCTGCCGAATTAGCTTGAACGAGTTTCACCTGTCAGCAGCAGGACATCCATTGCTGTCAGAACATTGGGTCAGGGAACTGCGGCCGTCTCGTTGTCATTGATAAAGGTTGCTCCATGAGTCCCTTACGCCACCGTAGCGATAAACATCAACAGCGCGTCCTTGCGCGTATGCTGAAAATTTTTGAGTCTCAGCCGGCCGAAGAACTGCAACGGCTCATTCGTATCGTTCAATCCTATTTCCAGGTAAAAAGCGTAGTGATCTCACTGTTAGACGACCATCGGCAATGGTTCCTGTATCACTGCAACTTTTCACTGCCCGAACCGCCGATCAACCATTCCTTCTGCGTCCACACCGTCGACGGCGATGCGCCGCTGATCGTCCCCGACACATTGGAAGACCGGCGTTTCGCCAACAACCCTCTCGTCACCGGGGAACCGCGGGTACGTTTTCATGCCAGCTACCCGCTCCACCTATCGACAGGCAAAGCGTTCGGTGCGTTATGCCTGTATCACGATCAACCGCGACTATTCAGCCCGCCTGATCTAGAGCAATTGGGCGACCTGGCTTTCATCGTGCAAACCACCCTGCAAAAGGTAGAAATGCAGGCAAACGCCGAACTGGTGCGGGAAAAATTCCAACACATGGAATCCATCAATCAGCAGATATTCTCCCGTGCTGCGGTAGGACTGGCGTTGATCATGCCAGACATGAAACCAGTAAAAATCAACGCCGCACTCTGTAACATACTGGGATACAGCGAGGAGCTACTGTTGACGCTCCCGGTGGAACAGGTCGTCTATCCGGACGATCTCCCGGCGCTTATCGCCACCCACCAACGGCTGCTCTCGGGAGAAATATCCCAGGATATGGCGCAACGGCGTTATTTCCGCGCAGACGGCAGCGTCATCTGGATGCTGGTCTCCATTTCCGCGCTCTACAATCCGAACGGCAGCATCTTCGGGCTGCAGGTGGCGCTGCACGATCTCAGCCAATTAAAAGCCACCGAACAGGCGCTGCGTGAACTGAGTCAGGAGCTTGAACAGCGCGTAGAACAGCGAACGCAGGAGCTCATGCTTAGCCATCAATTCATCCAAGACATCACCGATCATATCCCGGCATTGGTCTCCTGCATCAGCCCGGATAACCACTTCACGTTTACCAACCGCCATTTGCGTAAACTGCTGGGCGACGAGCAGCAGGATTATTACCAGCAGGATATTCACAACATCATGCAGCCGCCCGAGTTAGCACTATTTCTTCCCCGGCTGGAGGAGTCGCGGCAAAAACGGCTGCCGATGTCTTTCGAACACACCGTACATACCCTGAACAACCAGTTTATTACCTACCATACCGAGCTGGTGCCCGCAGCCCGGCCGGAGGATGGCACCTATATTCTGTCAACCGACATCTCCCGATTGACGGCACTGCGCGACAGGTTGGTGTTCGAAGCGAATCACGACCACCTCACCGGCCTGCCGAATCGCCGCGCCGTCATCAACCATCTGACGCGCATCATCAACAAAAAGCACCGTAAACCCTTGGCGCTGTTATTTTTCGACATCAATAACTTCAAGCACTACAACGATCAATTCGGGCATGGGTTCGGCGATCGGGTGATCAAGGTTTTTGCCCGCCTGCTGCGCCGGAATACCCGTGCCTATGACTTCATCGGGCGCCTTTCCGGCGACGAATTTCTCATGGTCATCCATGAGCAAAGCTGTCTGCCCAGAGAAGTACAGATCATCGGTGAAAAATTGAAAAATCGGATTGAAAAGCCGGTGAAAATCTTCAATCAAACCATCACGCTGTCAGCCAGTATCGGTACCGCTTTCCTGCCTCAAGGTGCAACGCTGAACATCAACGAATTGATACGCCAGGCCGACGCGGCCATGTACGAGGATAAACGGCGTTTCCAGCGCCCAATAAAGGAACCAGCCGACGAACCGAACCGCGCCGAGAAAGAATAGCCAGCCGGCGGCATTCATCATGCTGGGGTTAATCGGCGCGGCGGCGTTTTCGGCGACATTGCCGAAAATAGCAGAAGGATTTGCCATAAACAGAATAATGAAATCCCGTAAAATTTCTCATCACCGGTTGTTTAAGCCAGATATTTTTATTGATAACAACAATTATCCTGCTGCCGCAGATATAAGTAATTCATGTGATTAAAAATACAAAGAGGCTAAAGCTCGCTCATTACAATGCCGATGTATTTTTTACAAAAAAATCACATCTATTGAGTAGCGAATATGTTCAGGAATATAAAACTTGTCACCGGGTTATTTTCATTACTGCTGATATTAGGCGTGCTTCAACTCTCCAGTTTCGGTTTTTTCTTCGGCGCCATGAAGAATGATCGGAATAACTTCGTGGTATCGCAAACCCTGCGCAAACAGGGCAACGAACTCAATGCCTCCTGGATAGCGCTTATCCAGACTCGCAATACCATCAACCGCGCCATCGCCCGTATGATTGCGGAAACCAACAACATTCCCAGCAGCGGTAAATCCGCTGAATTAATTGCAGTGGTTAGCCAATCGCTGGCTGAAGCGGACAAAAAATTTGCCGCCTACAGTCAAATTACGCCATTGCCGGAACAGAACGCCGAGCTGACGAAAAATATTGCTGAAAACTATCAAGCGCTAAGAAACGTATTGCAGCAGATCGTGGGGTTGATTAAAGCGCTAGACCTTAAAGGCATTCAGGCATTACCGACACAGAAAATACAGGATCAGTTTCAGAAATCTTTTGAAGAATATCAAAAACAGAACGACGCGCTGAATGACAGATCCGTCTCCAGCAGCAGCCAGAATTATGATTACAGCGTTATTATCATTACTGTTTGTGTGATTATTCTCGTCGTCATCGCAACCGGCAGCTGGCGCTATATCCGCCATGTATTATTGAAGCCGCTAAATAAGGTGATCGTGCATCTGAACCATATTTCCCGTGGCGATCTCACCCAATCGCTGGCACTGGCGAACAGCAATGAAATCGGCCAATTAGCCGACAGCGTGCGACATATGCAAACATCGCTGACGGCGACCGTCGATAAAGTACGCACCAGCGCCGACGAGATTTATCGCAGCGCCAGCGAAATCGCCAACGGCAACAGCGACCTCTCTTCCCGTACCGAGCAGCAATCCGCCTCGCTGGTGGAGACGGCCGCCAGCATGGAACAACTGACCGCCACCGTAAAACAGAATGCGGAGAACGCGCGACATGCCTCCCAACTGGCGCTGAGCGCATCGGAAACCGCGCATAAAGGGCTGAAAATGGTGGATAACGTGATCAACACCATGGGGCAAATCAGCACCAGCTCCCAGAAAATCAGCGACATCACCGGGCTTATCGACAGCATCGCCTTTCAGACCAACATTCTGGCGCTCAATGCGGCGGTAGAAGCGGCGCGTGCCGGCGAACAAGGGCGCGGGTTCGCGGTGGTCGCCAGCGAAGTCCGCAATCTGGCCACCCGCAGTGCCGATGCCGCCCGCGAAATCAAAGGATTAATTGAAGATTCCGTCAATCGCGTGCGGGAAGGTCATGAGTTGGTCTCCTCCACCGGAGAGACGATGGGCGAACTGGTTGGCGCCGTCACCCGCGTGACGGACATCATGGGCGAGATTTCCTCGGCGTCCGAAGAACAGAGCCGCGGCATCGACCAGATCAGCCAGGCGGTCAGCGAGATGGATCGGGTTACGCAACAAAACGCCGTGCTGGTGGAAGAGTCGGCTAATGCCGCCGTGTCGCTGGAAGAACAGAGCAACAGCCTTAACCAGTCGGTCGCACTGTTCCAATTGTCCGGCATGCCGACAGCCGCCATCGGTGAAAAAACACGCCGACCGGCGCCCAGGATGCTCGCCAACGCCCCGGTTCAGCCCCCCCAGGCATCCCATGACACCCATTGGGAAACGTTCTGATCGCCCGACGCGCAGGCATCCATGCGCGTCGTTGTACCGCCGGGCGCCCCTCCTGCCCGGCGTTGTTTTTTCCGCACGTCAGCGGCGCCGGCCTCCCGTCAGAACGCTGCGACGTTGCCGTGATGCCGGCGTCAGAAAGCCGACGCCAGCGCCCGGAGACGGTAGCCTTTGTGTCGTGTTCCCGAAAATGACATCATGCTCCGAACCGATATTCGTCTATTCGTCGGCATCGGGCGGCGACACGGTGTCGATTTGACGATGCGCCGTTCACTCCGAGTCGCCATCCCCGATGACGTTGCCAGTATCGCACGGCGCCAGACCGCCTAAGGATCACACCCATGTCACCTATTCCCCCGTTGTCCATTGGACTATTGCTGTTTCCCCGCTTAACGCAGCTCGACCTGACCGGCCCTTACGAGATATTCGCCCGAATACCGCAGGCGAGCGTGCATCTGATTTGGAAAGATCGTGCGCCGGTCAGCGCCGATCGCGGGCTGGGTCTGATGCCGTCAACCACCTTCGACGACTGCCCCGACCTTGATCTGATCTGCGTCCCCGGCGGCCCCGGCCAGATTGATCTGATGGCGGATGACCAAACGCTGACGTTCCTCCGGCACAAAGCGGCGCAGGCCCGATGGATCACCTCGGTATGCACCGGTTCGCTGGTACTTGGCGCCGCAGGCCTGCTGCGGGGATACCGGGCCACGTCCCACTGGTCGGCATTGGATCAGCTGGCGTTACTCGGCGCGGAGCCGGTCGCCGAGCGAGTCGTACGGGACAGGAACCGCATCACCGGCGCGGGCGTTACCTCCGGCATCGATTTTGCCCTCAGCGTCGTAGCGGATATTTACGGGGCAGAGCTTGCCCAGCGCATCCAGCTACAAATGGAGTACGATCCACACCCGCCGTTCAATGCCGGTTCGCCTCGCACCGCGCCCGTGGACATCACCCATAGCGTTCAAACGAGTATCGCCGACTTCACCGCACATCGGCGCCAGATGACGGAACAGGCCGCCGCCCGGCTTGACCTGACGAACTGAACCGCGCACCGGGCGGCCCCACCGCCCGGCCTTTCGTTATCACCGCCCAGACGGTTTCGCCTGCACGCCGCTCGCGTCATCCTCATCGCCCGCCGCGTGGCCCATCGTCCACCATTCGACCGATACCCTACTGTTTTTGAAGAAAAAAGCAGCGTATTGAGCGTGACTCGCGCTCACCCACGCCGTCCGTTGTTTGCTGGATAACAAACCAACCGCCATCGCGCCCCCGCCCGGCAGCGAACTGATTTAATGCAGGTCTGTGCACAGCCCAACAATATGCGGCGCAATTCTCGTGCGGATATCGCTGTGCCAACACCGCAACCTTCTCACTACCGGACCCAACCATGAACGAAACAGACAAAAACCTCATTTCCCTGTTCATCATCGGCATGTTGATTGCCGTCGGCAAAGTGCTGGCAGGCAGCGAGCCCATCACACTACGGCTGTTCGTCGGCCGGGTATTGCTGGGCGGCTTTGTCTCGATGATGGCCGGGATCGCGCTGGTGCAGTTTCCCGACCTGTCGCCCGTGGCGATTAACGGTATCGGCGCTGCGCTGGGCATCGCCGGCTACCAAACCATCGAACTGATCATCCAGCGCCGCATCCGGCAACTGAATGAAAAAAACGCCAACCAGGAGGACAAACACGATGAGCAATAATAGCCCCAACATCACCGCCTTCCTCGACATGCTGGCATTTTCCGAAGGCACCGCCACACACCCGTTGACGCAAAACCGCGGCTATGACGTGATCGTCACCGGCATTGACGGCAAGCCGGAAATTTTTACCGACTATCACGACCATCCCTTCGCCGACGGACGCCCCGCCAAGGTCTTCAACCGTCAGGGGCAGCGCTCCACCGCCGCCGGCCGCTACCAGCAGCTCTATCGCTACTGGCCCGCTTACAAGAACCGACTCCGGCTGCCGGATTTCAGCCCCGCCTCGCAGGACACCCTGGCGATCCAACTCATCCGCGAACAAAAAGCGCTGGACGCCGTGATTGCCGGCCGCATCGCCTGTGCCATCGGCCTGTGCAACAACATCTGGGCATCGTTGCCGGGCGCGGGTTACGGGCAGCGGGAGCACAACCTCGACCGGCTGCTGACCTGTTATCAACAATCCGGCGGGAGGCTGGCATGAAAGATTGGTTGATTGCCGCCGCAGCGGCGCTGACGTTGTTTTCCGGTATCGCCCTGCAATCCTGGCGGCTGCACAATGCACGGCTGCTCAACGAACAGCAGGCGCAAACGCTGGCACTGCAACAAACCACACTGGACGAAACATCCCGTCAACTCACCACACTGGCCGTTCAGGCCGAACAGACCAACAACGAGCAAGCGCGACTGCGCGAACGGGCGGCCGATACCCAGGCCGCGCTCTCCGAACGTCAAAAAACCATTGCGAGGTTACAACATGAGAACGATGCACTTAAACGCTGGGCTGATACCGCTCTGCCTGCTGATATTATCCGGTTGCGCCAGCGCCCCGTCCTCACCGGCGGTCACGCTTACCGTGAATGGCTGTCCCAGACTAATGCCCTGTCGCTTTCCGGCGGCCAGCCCACAGACCAACGGCGATCTGAATAGCCAACTGGACGACACCGAGGCCGCGCTGGCCGACTGCGCCGATCAGGTGGACAGCATCATCGCCTGCCAGCAACAGGCCAGCGCCGCCGCCCTTCCCGCCCGGCACATCTGAGCGTCTCATCGGGCGCCGCTGAGCGTCCCGCCCGGCACCGCAGACTTACCCTGCCATACCTGTCATACCTGCCATGACCGCCGCCCGGCGGTCATGCTTGTTACTGGCCCCTCAGACGCCGCTGGCGCGAGCGATAGGGCAACGTATCCCGCCGGAAATCTCCCTCTGCGCTTCCCCGGTGCAACCACGCTTAACTGGGTGGCCAGCGCCGCCCGGCGGCCTTTTCACTCTCACGCGGCATAGCGCGCCTGCGGTTCGCAGGACACCGGGAAGTTCACCGAATTGGCGATAAAACAGAGATGGTGCGCCTGCTCATGCAGCGTCAACGCCAGCGCCAAATCGTCGCCATCACGCACGGTCACTACCGGCCGTAATGTCACGCCGGAAAAATAACCGCCGCGCGCCGCGTCCTCCTGCATGACGCCCAGCGCCTCATCCTCATAGGCGAGCACCGAAATGCCGGAGGTGGCGCACAGGTGGAGATACCAGAGTTTATGGCAGGCGCTTAACGAAGCCACCAGCAGATCCTCCGGGTTCCAGCGCCCGGCATCGCCGCGAAACGCCGGATCTGCCGAACCGGGAATATCCGGTTTGCCCGGTACGCTGATTCGGTGCTGACGACCGTAAGCCCGATAGTCCTCCGTACCGGCGCCCACATTCCCTTCCCACGTTACCTTGACCGCATAGCGATGTTCACCCTTCATGCCCGTTCCTTCTTCGTTGACAACCAGAGCCGTCATGGTGTCCCGGAACGGCGGACATGGCAATCTGCACGCGCGGTTTTCTGGTAGCGCTTCGCAATACGCAACGAAGGAACCGTTCCCCAGAGAGGAACGGTTCCCCATTGTCGGCCCCGACGAACACATGGATGCTTCCCTCGCTTACGGTTCGAACCCCCCCTTCCCCTGGCATAAAAGGAATCCGCGATATGGCTTTGGTACCCTGGTGGGCGTTGCTGCGCACTTTCCATCTTGCGGCGCCGGCCGCGCTGTTGCTGTCGAGCGCCGCTCAGGCGCTGACACCGGACGACGCCGCGCATTTGCTCGGACGCACCAGCTTCGGCGCCGACACGCAGGAGATGGCCGCTTACCTGCCGCTGACCCGCGAACAGGCGGTAGAGCGTCTACTCGATTCGCTCACCGCGCCTCCCTATTTGCAGCCGCCGCGTTTCGTTTCTCAACCGCGACCCAATTACTGGGGCCATAACTGGGAAAGCAACGAGGTTATTTTTTACCGCATCAATGAAATTCAGCAGTTACAGAGCGGGTGGATGCAGGAAATGATCGAAACCCCAACGCCGTTTGCCGATCGGCTGGCGTTGTTCTGGCACGGCCATTTCGTCTCCCGCTTTCAAAACACCCGCATTTCCGCGCCCTTCTACGATCAACTACAGGTATTTCGCCAGTGGGGCGGTCGCAATTTTCGCGAGCTACTGCGGGCAATCTTGCGGGATCCGATGATGTTGAGCGGCCTGGACAATGTCCAAAATACGCGCTCGCACCCTAACGAAAACCTGGCCAGAGAGCTGATGGAACTGTTCACGTTGGGCGTGGGAAACTACACCGAGCAGGATGTTAAAACGGTAGCCCGGCTGCTGGCCGGCCATTCCGTGGAGAGAGAAAACGGCTGGCGTTACCGGCTGAACGAGGCCGACGCCGACAGCGGAGAAAAAACCATTCTGGGCCGGACTCTCGCCGCCGGCAAAACCGACGCCATCGACGATCTGGTGGATATTTTGCTGGCACAACCGCAAACGGCGGAATTCATCGCCAAAAAATTCTTCCTCGACTTCGTCGCGCCACAGCCCGACCCGCAAGAGATCACCCGTCTGGCGGCCATCCTGCGTGATAGCGACTATGATCTGACGGTGTTCCTGCGTGCGCTCTTGTCCAGCGACGCATTCTGGCGGCCCCAGAACCGTCTCAGCCTGATCAAATCGCCGCTGGAGCTGATCGTCGGTTTCGCCCGCACCACCCAGCTACGGATGCCGGACTACAAAATTCTGGTGGATTATGCCGACATGCTCGGCCAGAGCGCCTTCATGGCGCCGGATGTCTCCGGCTGGAAAGGCGGCAACCATTGGCTTTCCATCAGCAGCCTGGTCAACCGTGCGCGTGTTATGCGCCGCCTCTGGGTGGCGGTGGCGCAATCACGCCAATACCCGCCCGACGTCACAGCCGGGCTCCGTCTGCGTTTCAGTTCGGAGTACCGCGCCACGCCGGCACGTTTCACCGTCAACATGGATGGCGTCCCCGTCGGCACCATTACCGCCGCCGCCGGGCTCCGCACTCTGGAGGATGAGAAAGCCTCGAACGAATCCGGCGCGTTGAAGCCTATGTGGGAAAACGCCGTCATCCCGTTGCCCGCGTTACCCGCCAATCCACGTAGCATGACGATTGAATTTATTCCGCCGGATACGGACACTCACCTGTTCATTAATTGGATCGCGTTAAACGGCCGACGCTACTCGCCCATGAATGCTCGCTGGGTGGGTGCAGAGCGCGGCCGATGCCCGACCGACGTACCGCGGGGCGCATTTTATTGCCCGGCAAAATTACAGTTCGACCTGACGCCCATCGATAACGATCAGGCGACGCTGGCCGATCTGCACGCACCGCTCAACGCCAACATCGAGTACGGCACCGCCCACCTGCAACTGACGCCGACGACCGGCGACCGGCCGCATGGCCTGCCAGCACGCGCGTCGGACACCACACCGGCGCCGGTGCTGATACAGACGGCGCAGGACATTGACCGGCTCCGCGAAGAGGCCTTTCGCGCCTACACCTTCGATCCTGCTTATCACCTCAAATAGCCACCGGAGAACGTTATGCGCTCATCCTATCGATACTCACGCCGGGAATTACTGAAATTATTCGGCGGCGTCTCGCTGCTTTCGTTACTGCCGGGGGCATTGCAGGCCAACGCGCCACAGGACATCAGCCAGCGCATTGGCGCCCGTCGGCTGATTATCGTCGAACTGTTCGGCGGCAACGATGCCCTCAATACCTTGATTCCCTACCGGGATCCGCTGTATGCACACTATCGGCCTACCCTGTCGCTTCCGGTGCGTGACGTCATTCCCCTCAATGATGAGCTGGCCTTGCACCCCGCGCTGAAAACATTGAACGGCCTTTTTCAGTCGGGCGAGATGGCGATCGTTCAGGAGGTCGGCTACCCCAATAACAGCCTGTCGCACTTTGATTCGACCACGATCTGGGGTACGGCGATCACCGACGCCGCCGTGCGATCCGGTTGGGTTGGTCGGGTGGTGCGGGACAATCCGCGCTGGGCGGAAAAAAACGACGCCGACGGCATCATCCTTTCCGGTTCGAACATTTTTATGGATGAAAAAGGCGTCAGGCCGCTGGAAATTCAAGATGCCAAAGCGCTGTTGCGCCCCGCTTACGGCGAGCTGAATACCGACCATCTGGCCGTCAATCCGTCAACGGAATATCTTTCCAACCTACTGAAAAATCACCGTCTTATCTCCGATCGCATCCGCCAAAAACTCAAAGGCGACAATAGCTTTGAGCGCCTGTTCAAATACCCGGGCCAAAGCTACCTCGAACCGCTTTACGTGCAGGCGGCGCAACTGCTGTGGTTGATCGACAGCGGCGTTGAAACGCCGGTATTTAAAATCGGCCTGTCCGGCTTCGACCTGCACACCCAACTTGCGCAGCAGCACGGGCCATTGCTGGCTAGCGTCGAGCGCGTATTGCTGGGGCTGCGTCAGGGATTGAAAGCGATGGGCGTCTGGGACAACACGCTGATCCTGGTGCAATCCGAATTCGGCCGTCGACCGGCGGAAAATGCGTCCGGCGGGACTGATCACGGATCCAGCGGCGTCGTGCTGCTGCTGGGCGGTTCGCTGGAGGGAGGACTGTACGGCACCCGTAGCGGTCTGGAGACGCTGGACGGCGTGGGCAATCCGTATTTCACCACCGATTTTCGCACGATCTACTCCAGCATCGTCTCCCGGTTCTGGCGACTACCGGAAAACCCGCTGGCGGCGGAAGGGTTCCCCCCGATGGCGTTCCGGTTATAACTCTCTGACAAATTGGAGCTCGTGCTTATGAGACACACACCCCCCGCAAGCCGGGAATATACGCCTCCCGTGCCGGTGCCTTACCCCGGACGAACAGCCACCTGCATCAGGCAAAATATGTGGCTATCCGGCCCGGAATTGCCGCTCCGCAGCCACGTTACCGCCTGCATTACGCTGTACAACGAACCCCTGCGGGTTTTATTGCCGACGCTCATCTCGCTTATCGAAAACCATCATCACATGAAAACACGCCGGCCGGCCGGGGAACCGTTGGTGTCGTGCCTCCTGATTGATGGCGAGGCGCATCTTCACCCGGAGGTTAGGGCGCTGCTGCTTGCGCTGGGTTGGACGCCGTCTTTTCCTGCGGCCCCGTCGGACGACAACAGCGTCCATATTCAGCACCTCTCCCTGTCTCTGGATACGCTCCATACGGCGCTGAATCTCCCCGCCGACGGCGATGCGCGCCCGATGCCCCTGCTGATTGCCGCCAAACAACACAACCGCGGCAAGTTGGATTCGCACGCCTGGTTTTTCCGCCATATCTGCCGCCTTATTACGCCGGACTATATTTTGCAGATCGACGCCGGTTCCATTCCTGCTGCGAATTGTCTGCCGCTATTACTGGATCACATGGCGCTGCGCCCCGACTGCGGCGCGCTGGCGGCCAGAATCGTTACACGCCCGCCGTCGGGGCTCAACCCGGTAACGAACTGGCAATATGGCGATTTTATCTGGGAAAAAATAACCGACTGGCCGGTCAGCAACTTGCTGCGCTATATGGAAGTGGTGCCGGGCCAGTGCAGCCTGATTCGTTATTCCACGTTCTGCTCTTCCCACGACGCCGTGGCAACGCCCATGCATCGCTATTTACGCGGTCTGGCTGCGCAAGGGTTGCTCGAACGCAATCAGTTTTTGGCCGAAGACCGGGTGCTGGGGTTTGAAATCGTTAACGCGCCACACCATCAGGCCACCACCGAATATGAGCCCAACGCCGTACTGGAAACCGATCCCTGCCCGACGTTCGCCGAACTGGTACGTCAACGTCGCCGCTGGATCAACAGCACGTTAGCCGTCAGGATCGCTACGCTATCGGCGCTGCCGGCGCTACTCCGGCATGCAGCGCTCTCGCCAATGCGTAAGCTGGAAATCCTGCTGTCGATGCTGTGGAATTACAGCCAGTTGTTGACGCTGTTTGTTTTCCCCGCGTTGATGGCGGTTATCTGCTCGTTGACCGTTAACCGCCTGGTACCGGCATCCATGAATGGCTTGCCCGCATCGCAGCCGCTGGGTTCTTTCGCCGCCGGCGGATTTATTCTGTTCTGGGCCGGCATCCTGCTGTGCAGCCGAATTTACAGTGTGAGCAGCCCGTGGGGATTACGCCTGCACCGACTCCTGGCTTCACTGTTGGCGGTGACAATCAATCTGCTGTTAGTCACCGGCCCGGTGCTTCAGCTTTTTTGGCATTATCCCGGCGGGTCGTTATCGCTGCTGGCGCTTGTATTACTGGCCGTTGCGCTGCATTCGCCCGATCATTTTCATAATCTCTGGCGATTTATCCTGCTCTATTTCCCGCTGTTTACCTCTTTCAGTTTTTATCTCACCAGCTATGCGCTGGCCAATTTCAGCGATACCAGTTGGGGAACGAAGGGGCTTTTGCATGGCAAAACCACGCGGCGCTGGTCAATGATTCGTGATGGTATGCTGATTTTCTGGGTTGTCGCCGCCAGCATCATGGCTGCCTGGGTCATTGCGCTGGGCGAACAAGCCGCCGTGGCGGTCATTACCGGGATGGTTATTTTTACGCTGGCGCGTTATGTCGTGGCTATCTTGTGCAGCGTTTCCGCGCTGTTCCGCAAGCCGATCACGTTCGCGGAACGTTTCCCCTGGCGTCACCGTCTCGACGGTGAACTCTAAGGAGGTCTCACCATTACGCCCGCTTCGGATATCGGAAACCGTTGCCGGGGCGGGTCATACGCTCAGCAGCTGGCGCGGGCGCCATTCGCCCGCCCCGCATAAAGTCCCTCCCGGCAGGCGTTATTGGCGCGACGCGGCGGTTACAGGCCGTCCATCCGCAGCATTTTGCGCAATGAACGCGCGGTGACACCAAAATCCCGCGCGATCTGATGCATCCCGATGCCCTGAGCCAGCACGGATTTGACGGCGACTTTCCTTAACCCCAGGAATATCCCCCATGCGGAAGGGATATCCAATACGCCGCTCGGCGCCGTATTGCGGGTAAAGGTCGCGTAGGTTTTTTCAGAAATGGCGATCCCGGTTTTTTCTATAAACCGAATGCGATCCTTATTCAGGTATAGGCGACTGCCGCCATGAAGACGAACAAATTCCGACATACAATCGAAACCGTCATTCTCAATCAGTTCGGAAATCATCCAGGGCAATGTGGAGAGAATACTGACTTTGTGGTGGTCATAAAATTTTTCTAATTCTTTGAAATTTGGTTCATCAGCATGAGGAAGCCCAGAGAATATCTTTTTCAGCGAATAATAATCCATGTTATTTCCTTCATCCATGAATGGTATTGTCGTTATTCCGACGGACAGTTATTCCAGACGATGACAATTAACGATAAATATTGATCTATACCTAAAATAATTCGAGTTGCAGGACAACACGCTCGCGTGTTGAACAACGCCACGCGTTGGCCCTTTAGGGCAAGGCTCGTAAGAGCCTTGTAACGCGGCAAGAGAGCGAATCCCGATGCGCTTACTCAGGTAAGTGATTCGGGTGAGCAAACGCCGCCAACACACCGGCAACGTGAAGTATGACGGGTATAATGAATAATTAGCATGATATTAAATATATCCTCTTAAAGTAATATCACTGAATAATCAAAAAATCACAACGCCGTACCTATTTATGCAATCCATCAATGCTATTGACCCGATAATATATCCGACATTTCAGATTGATAACGCCTCATACTCGATCTGGCCGACATGACGATGATGTTAACGCCTGCCCCATCGGATTGTTTTGCTCATCATGTTATTCACGGGGTTCACGTTGCTAATACGCGGATGTTACTCAGGCGTCCCTGTCGCTTATCGCCGTAAGCAACAGGGATTCGGCGTCATTGCCTGCAACTCGCATTATCCATGACATAGCAGGCGAATAACGATCACTGTCATCATTACTCCGTGCAGATTTACCGTGCCAGGTGCGGGATAACAGGGGTATCGGTATCACTGCGGTGCGGCGTTATTTTGCTGGCGCCATCGGGTTACGCGCTCTTTTGTCACTTCATTTTTATAACACGTCGGCGCGGCGCCACCTTTGCGGCTCCAGGCGCTGCGACCGCCGCAGGTGCTGCCGTTCCTGGCTGAATTATACGGGCAGGCGCATGTGCCGGAATACCCGGCTATCGATTCATCGATTATTTTTTGTTTAACCTGATCATCACTGAGTCGCATATTTCGCGCCTCAGCCTGATTCAGGAAAAGAAAAGCAGTCACCGCAAACATTATCGTGAGCATAATTCGTCTCATTTCATCCTCCAGAAGAAAATAGTATTAGCCTGTACGGCAAAATAATTGCCATTATATTAAAAGTAATAATACCGACCACCTGCCGTGATATTTCTCAAAAAACAATCAATAGTCAGGCATGATTAATAAGTATTGATAAGGCGAATAGCAATTCGAATATTTACACGAACAAGAGTGATGACAAGCATTCCGCCGTCACCGAAGGCGATGTTGATTGCGTCTCAAGGGGTATAGTTAATACGTTAAAAAGAAACCGCTGACATTCTGTTTGATTTAACGCCAACGACAATCAGGCCGCGCCGAAACCTGTTGATGACCACGCCCACAAGGCGGTTGAGTGGGCCATAAAAAACCGCCGCAGGCTGGGCAACGCGGCGGTTTCATTATCAATAAACCCAAAAGCCAACAAAATCAGGCCGTAGGATGAACACTTTCCTCCTGCAAGATCTTGTAAATTTCATCTTTCAGATGCAGCTTCTCTTTTTTGAGCCTGACGACTTCATCGCCGTACCCCTGACGGTTAGCCCCTTCAAGCCGGGCGATATCATGGTCAAGCTGGTTATGTTGTTCAAACAACAGCATAAAGCGGGGGTGCTCGAGTTTAAGACGAGAGATCAACTCGCGATATTCTGGAAACATGAAACGTCCTCTGGTTAGTCATGGTTAACCGCAAACGTGTTGCCTACCGCGTTGACATCAACAAGCAACAGAATAAAGCCTAGTCGATTCCTCCCGGAAAAAATGTGTACCCCGCCCTATTTGGGAGTATTCCACCCAGCGCCACTCCAGCGAACAGCCGCGATACGCGCCACCCAACGCGCTGCAGAGCCAATGTAAATTTCACGTAATCGCCCGCTCCGGACTTATCGCCGAATACGCATTTTGTGCTATCGTGCGCACGGAAAATCAAAGCACGTTGGATTCATTCAGCACATCCCAATCCCTCTTTCTTAATTCTCCACATTGCACCATGGAATCTTATGCGACAGGCATACTCTAACACCCAACATAACTCACCATGCTGTATAGCTTTTCATGTCATACCTCATTGATGATACAAGGAATACCATGAACAAAGCGGTTCGTTTTTCAGGCGCTTTCTTCCACCCCCGTTACTGGCTGCTCTGGTGCGGGCTTATCGTTCTGTTTCTGCTGGTTCAGCTTCCTTACCCCTGGTTGGTGCGCGTGGGTAAATATTCCGGAAAAGCGGCACGCCCCTTGCTGAAAAGGCGGGAACGCATCGCCAGGCGGAATATCGATCTGTGTTTCCCAACCTATTCCGACGCCGCAAAGGAAAAACTGATCGATGAAAATTTCGTTTCTCTCGGCATGGCGCTGGTGGAGACAGGCATGGCCTGGTTCTGGCCGGATCGCCGCATCCGTCGTTGGTTCGATGTGCAGGGTTACGGCAACCTGTGTGACGCGCAGCAGAATAAGCGCGGTGTGATGGTCGTCGGCGTGCATTTTATGTCGCTGGATCTCGGCGGCCGGGTGATGGGGCTGTGTCAACCCATGATGGCCATGTACCGCCCGCACAATAACCCGTTGTTGGAATGGGTGCAGACACGCGGCCGGATGCGTTCGAATAAAGCGATGATTGACCGACGCAATCTGAAAGAAATGGTCAACGCCCTCAAACAGGGCGAAGCAGTCTGGTTTGCGCCCGATCAGGACTATGGCCCTAAAGGCAGCACCTTCGCGCCGTTTTTCGCCGTCAACAGCGTAGCCACCACCAACGGCACCTATGTGCTCTCCCGGCTCTCGAATGCCGCCATTTTGACCATCACGCTGATTCGAAAATCGGACAACAGCGGCTATCGGCTATTCATCGAACCGGAACTGATGGATTATCCCAAGAATGACGAATCCGCCGCCGCGGCGTATATAAATCGAGTGATTGAAAAAGAAATCCTGCGCGCACCGGCGCAATACCTGTGGATTCACCGGCGTTTTAAAACCCGGCCGGTGGGCGAAAAATCGCTGTATGCATAAGTTCATACCGGGATGATGACTTCCGGGTGCAGCTACCGGTGCACGATGCGCCGGTCATGCCGCCAGCCAGGCGACCGAATGGCAAAAACGTTGTTGGCCGACGGTACCGGGCTCTTCTTGTGATAACGGCATTTGGAGCTCAATGCGTCTAATAGCATTATTGTTATAGCGATGATGACCACCGACACGTTGCGAATAGCCGCCTTCGGTCATGAAAATATTGTTGGTTACACCAATATCCGGTTGCTTAGACAATGTCAGTCTGAACGCTCAATCGAATTATTTGTCATAATAAATCCGCCCCGTTTAACCGCATATCATGTCGTCCCGAAAACCGGATCGTAACCGAATTTCCCGTTATTTTTAGTTTCTCTACTCATCGCGAAAAATATGCTCGGTTGACGAAAATCGCAATTACCCTTGCAGGAAGTCATCATTTTCGATTTCACTGTTTCATTACACTGTAAATAGACAACAAAAAACCCCGGCTTTACGCCAGGGTTTAATAGAAAACTTATCTTGACTGCTCCGGTTTAAACCCTCATCGCTATCGCAAGTTAAGCCTCATTGCTCAGTGTTACAGTACGGTAACGTTGCCAGCCGCAGGCCCTTTCTGGCCTTGCTGAATCACGAACTCCACTTTCTGGCCTTCGTACAGCGTTTTGTAGTCATCAGACTGGATAGCGGAAAAATGTACGAATACATCTTTGCTACCGTTATCCGGAGTAATAAAACCGAAGCCTTTACCCGCATCAAACCATTTTACCAAACCAGTCATTTTATTAGACATAGAGATTACCTTTAATATATAGAGCCTTCCGGCGATATGGCCTGCATGACAGATTTTAATTAGCGTTTTAAATATAGGAGGCACAAAAAGAAGGGGTATCTATGGATAACTCTTGAATTATGGCTGCTTTACTAACGTGCTTTAATGTCTGTATATCAAACCGACGCAGCATTAACGCATGTATAATTATTTTTAGCAAGATTTCTTTTTATTTTAATTAAAAATGCAATAACGGCACGATCCGTTTTTACCGCCTTCGGGATATTGTTCGGCATTATTCTCCTTGCATTTCAACAGGGTTTAGGAAAAATTGCAGGTTAGCATTAGCCTATTTATCTACGTTTCATGACGCCATGGCCAGCCGGGTCGCCGGCAGAAATGAATGCGAAAAACGGATGCATGCCAAAATTGGTCGGTGATAACGCTATGCAGGTGGAGGATGACTCTCCCGATCTTCGTGAAAAAAATAAATCACCCTTTAGCCCAGAGGCAGCATTTCCGTCCAGAGGCGGGAATGATTCTTTTTAGTTTAAGAATCAATGGATAAAAAAAAGACCGAATACGATTCCTGTATCCGGTCTAGGGAAATGGCTCTTAGGAGAGAGCCGTGCGCTAAAAGTTGGCATTTGTGCAGGCCATGTTCTGACCCGCTCCTTAAGCGTAGACGACTCGTTTCCAATTTCCAGTTTCCCATTATTCCCCCCGCACCTTTCCGCAACATTCAGTACACTCTGTGACAACACGCGCAAAGCTGAAATGATTGCCATTTCAGGCTCGCATTCTGCGGATCTCGTGTTTGGCATATACTGAAACAGGGGCGTTGCTTTCACTGGCACAGCATCTGCGCACGCTCAATAAAGGGCTGCAGGCTGATTTTTCGGCCAGGTTGCGCCGGGTCGTCCAGCTGTATCACATCCAATGCGGCGGCGTTGACCTTGCCTGAGCGAACCTGCTCGCGTGCGATGTCGTTGAGCGGATACTGCATCAGCGTACTGGGGTTTATCACATACAACGCATTACCGGGGCGGCATATCAACTGCACCTCTTCCCGATTGAACGCCCAACGGGCGCCATATTCCAGTTTACTGAGATTGGCAATCCTGGGCGCAGCCCACACGCTGGCGGACAGCGTCGTCAGCACCAGTGACAAGACGAACCTTTTCATCACGAACCTTTTCAATACGAACTTTTTCATCATTCATTCCATGTATACGGTTTTCGCGGATGATAGCGGCAGCTACGGGGGAAGTCGAGCCAACGGCGACATGGACAGCATGGACGACAAGGCGGGAGGGGAAAACTTACGGCACGGCGACGTCATGGCGCAAACAGGGCAATACCGACGACCACCGACGGTATTGCCGCACGACACGGTTATGCTGATGGCGTCGCCATCTTTTTCAGATCCTGATCGATAAAGAACAGCCCGCCTTCGTTGGCGTTGACCATACCCAGTTTGTCGAGGATCGATTTGAACAGTTTCTCTTCTTCGTGCTGTTCGGCGACGTACCACTGTAGGAAATTGAAGGTGGAGTAGTCCTGCAACGTGATGGCGGCATGGGCCAGTTCATTAATCTTGCTGGTAATCAACTGTTCATGCTCATAAGTCAATGTGAAAACCTCCTGCAATGAGGCGAAATCCACCGGCGGCGCGGCAATAGCGCCCAGCACCGGTAAACTCCCCGTGTCATCCAGGTAATCGAACAGGCGCTGCATATGTTCCATTTCTTCACGGGAATGACTTTTCAAGAAACCGGAGGCGCCTTCAAACCCTTTGTCGCCGCACCAGGCGCTCATTTGCAAATATAAATTGGCTGAATAAAACTCCAGATTAAGTTGTTCATTCAACTTTTGGATCATTTCTTTTTTTAACATAGCCGTTCCTTATTTTACTGGCAGGTGATTGACACGGGAAATTATGCATTGAAACAACAAAACCACAAACAAAAATTAACCAAAGCATCAAGCAATTCAACTTAAATTCAAAACGTTATCACTTTTCATTGATAATTATTTTCATTTTTCTGATCCCTCATCATTTATCCCCAAAATAATTCTGGCTGCCGGAAGTCAACCAGAGAGTGAATCCCGATGAACTCCCCCGGATAAAAGATTCGGGTGAACGAACGCAACCAATACGCCTGCAATGTGCAGTATGACGGCTATATTTGACGCATCTTGCCCGGTGGTAATTATTGTTATTGCGGGAGTCGCCCATTGATAAAAAAACCTCTCCGGATTATTCAGTCGCGATGCCACCACATACAGCAGCAGGCAGGAAACGCGACGGCGACTTAGCCGGGAGAACGGGTGGCAAAATCGCTAACCAGCAACAACACCAGTAACGCCAGGAGCATGCCTGTACTCGTCAGGCGGAAAAACCAACGCTCCGCCCAGCGAGTACAGCCACGAAATCGGGGTACAACCCGGTAGCGGTTAAACAGTGCTATGCCGACCATCAACGCCACCAGCACGACTTTAAGCGCCAGTAACTGGTTATACCGCAAAGAAAAATCCAGCGGCCAGCCAGCAATAAAGCCGACGTTTATCATCCCGGTCAAGATCGAGCCCGCCACGGCGAAGTGCGCCACGCAGGAAAAATGCAACATGGTGCGGATCGCCATAGCCCGCCATTGCGGATGCGTTGACGCCCTTACCAGCCAGAACAATGGCGGCAACCCGCCGACCCAGAACGCAGTAAAGATCAGATGTAACGCCTGATTGGCGCGCTGCAACATCCCCGGCCCGCCCTCCAGCACGGCGGCATGCCCGGTGAACGCCATGCCGACCAGCTGCGCCAGCGCCGCCAGCAACACCAGCCGCTGCCGCATCATTCCCGGCGACAAGAGCGACAGGCAGCCCAGCAGCGCGGCGATCGGCTGCCAGCGCCATGCCTGACCGAACCGGGTATCCAGCACCGCCTGCCACACCGCAAGATCACGCAGATTCAGCCAGTCGCCGCTCATCAACACCAGTTGCAGCGCCAGCAATGCCCCGGCGCTCAACAAGGTGACGCCGCAACAGATCATCAGCAGGAACCGCAACTGATATTGCAGACGAGCGCGATACGCCGGCGGGGCCAACAGGGCGCCATAGCAGGCACCACCAGCCAGCAACATCAGCGCGACAACGTGCACCCAGCGCAACAGCACATAAAACCATTCCGGCGTCATGGTTCACTTCACATCACAACGACGGCCAGGGCATCACCGGCCGTTAATACACGCTGGCGACGCCGCCCGGCGTCGTTCATCCAGAAAGAAAACGTAGGCTTCGGCATTGTCTGTTCTTCGGGGGAGGCATCATCATTAACGGCGCAGCATACGCACTTCTCTCTGGTGTGTCGACGCAGCATTTGCCAACCTCCACGTTCTGCATTACCTTGTGGCGCAACCGACAGGAGGAGATCATGACACAAAATCTGGCCGAGCTTTCTTTCGAAGAGATGGAGAGAGTGAATGTGGATCTGGCGGCATCCGGTATTGCTTTTCGCGAGCGCTACAATATGCCGGTGATTGCGGCAGAGATAGAACAACAACAGCCCGAAGCATTGCGCGCTTATTTCCGCGAACGGCTTGCCCATTATCGGGAAATCTCCCATCAGTTCTCGACCCTGCCCTACGATCCTGAAGCGAAATAATCCGCTTAACACCCGGCGCCGTCGGCGGGCTCCTCCTCACGACGGCGCTCACCGGCGGATGAAAGCGCCGTCGCCGACACACTGTTTACGGCCCCATTGATAGCCAACGCCTTTTTCACCAGCCCGAGCGGGCGTATTTTCATCCCTCATCTCTCATCCCTCATCCCTCATCCCTCATCCTTCATCCTTCATCCTTCATCCTTCATCCTTCATCCTTCATCCTTCATCCTTCATCCTTCATCCTTCATCCTTCATCCGCAGGATTAAATCACTACAAACACCCTGTCATTCCAGAATATTCCGCGCCGGTAAAGCGCATTTTTTTACTTGCATCGCCCAACGAACAGGAGGTTAATAAACGGGCAAACCTACCTTTTATCAAGCGAGGCAACGAAAATGAGTAAAGGAATGGATCGCAAGCGAGACGGCAAGAAAAAACCGTTGAAAACCGCCGCAGAAAAGCGGGCGGAAAAGCGTGCCAAACGAGCTCAGCCGCAACCCGACAGCAACTGAGTTCCCTGCGTAACCGGCCGTCACCCGGCGACGACAGCGCCCTCCCCGCACTTCGGTGCCCGAATGACCTGCCCTGCCGCTGAATGGCGCTGACTGATCGAGACAACCACCAGCACCCGTGTGCGTCAGTCAAATTGCGGAACCTGCATTATGCTATCCCTGTATCGCCTCATGCAGTGAGGGGCCGGACGGCGAATCCGCCTGACACGCCGTGTCGGGTTTGATGCACCGCCCGGCTCCGCTATAGTGTCAGGCCGGCCCGCCAGCCCCCGCCGCATCCTGCCCGCGCACCATCAGCAAGAAAGCATACTCCAGCGCAATATCCTCGAAAGCAGCAAAACGGCCAGATTTACCACCATGACCGGCTCGCATATCGGTGCAGAGCAGCAGCAGGTTATCATCCGTTTTCAATTCGCGCAGTTTCGCCACCCATTTGGCAGGTTCCCAATACTGCACCTGGGAATCATGCAGCCCGGTCGTGACCAGCACATGCGGATACGCCTGCGACGTCACGCCGTCATACGGGCTGTACTGGAGAATATAGCGATAGCTGGCTTCTTCATTGGGGTTGCCCCACTCGTCATATTCCCCGGTGGTCAACGGAATCGACTCATCAAGCATGGTGGTCACGACATCCACAAACGGCACCTGCGCCACCATTCCCCGGTACAGTGACGGCGCCATATTGGCCACCGCCCCCATCAGTAAACCGCCGGCACTGCCGCCCATGGCGAACACCTGCCCGGCGTCGCCATACCCCTGCGCCACCAGCGCCTGCGTCACATCGATGAAATCCGTGAACGTATTCATCTTGTTAAGCAGACGCCCGCCGTCATGCCAGCGCTGCCCCAACTCGCCGCCGCCGCGAATATGCGCCAGCGCGAAGACGAAACCACGATCCAGCAAACTCAACCGGCTGATGCTGAACTCCGGATCCATACTGCTGCCGTAGGCGCCATAGCCGTAAACCAACAACGGATTTTTGCCCAACTGACAGTGCTGACGGTGATACACCAGCGATACCGGGATCGGCTCGCCGTCGCGGGCGGCGATCCACAACCGCTCGCTGCAATAGTCATCCGCGCTAAACCCCTTGACGTCCGATTGTTTCAACACCTGCTGGTTGCCGGTAGCCATATCCAGCTCATACACGGTGGACGGCGTCGTCATGGACGAGTAGCCATAGCGCAACCGCGATGTCTCGGGCGTCGGATTAAACGTCAGCCAGGCGACGTATGTCGGATCGTTGAAGGCGATCGCCCGATCACTCCCCGTCTGCCAGTTCACATAACGCAGATGCGTCAACCCCTGTTCCCGCTCTTCCAGCACATACCAGTCATCAAACAGCACGAACCCTTCCAGCACCCGCTCGGCCCGCGGCGGCACCAGCGTTTCCCAGGCATCCTCTCCGGCATCGAGGGCGCGATACAGCCCAAACGTTTTGCCGCCGCGGTTGGAGCGGACATAGAAGCGATCGTGAAGGTGGTCGAGTTCGTACTCGTGATCAGGCCGGCGGGGCACAAAGACCTGCGGTACCGCATGCGGGTCGTCCGCATCCAACAGCAGGATTTCCGTGCTGGTGGTGCTGCTGAGATAGATCAGGATATAGCGCTCGGAAAAGGTTTTATCCAGGCTTAAATAGAACGCATCGTCCGCCTCTTCATACACCAGCACATCCCGCGCCGGGTCATCCCCCAGCCGGTGACGGTAGACCTGATAAGGCAACAGCGTCTGCGGATGCTTGCGAACGTAATACAACGTCTGCGAATCCGCGCTCCACTCGACGGCGGAAGAGACATTCTCCAACGTGTCCGCCAGCCATTCGCCGCTGGCAAGATCGCGCACCGTGACACGGTACTGACGGCGCGACAGCACATCCTCCGCCACTGCCATCAGACGGGTGTTCGGGCTGATGGCCAGCGCCCCCAACTGATAAAATTCATGCCCTGCGGCCCGCTGGTTGCCATCCAGCAAAATCTGCCAGGCGTCGCTTTCCGACTCCGGCTGACGTTGGTGAATGGCGTACTCTTTACCCGGCTCGAACCGGCTTTGGTAACGGTAGCCGCGTTTCACATAAGGCACCAACCAATCCGCCGGCGGTACGCGCGCCACCATTTCGTCATACAGCGATTGCCGCACGGCGGCGAACGGCGCCATCACCTGCTCGCTGTAGCGATTCTCCTCCTGCAACCAGGCCAACACGGCGGGGTCTTCGCGATCGTTATCACGCATCCAGTAATAGTTATCGATACGGGTATCGCCGTGCAGGGTTAAAGCATGGGGACGTTTCTCGGCGATGGGGGCTTTCATGAGGGGACTCCTGTGCTGACGCGCCGGTTTGGATTGGGCGCAAGCGTGCCACGGATCAATCGCTGGATCCAGCCTGCCCGGGCTGTCCGTTGATTTTCCTGAAGCGGCTCCGCATTTTTTATCCGCTGTTTAACCGTTCTACTCCGCGTTTACGATACGCATCCCAGCGGATGGCGGATGTTTCTGCTCCGGTTATGGCACCGCACTTGTCCTGCCGGTATCGCGAGGCTTGCGCCAGATTCCTGAGCGGATGCGCACGCAAACGTTTTCGCTTATACTTCGGGCGGTTCGGATTACCCGTTTTGATTTTTTCACAACACCATCAGGTATCAGGCTTATGTTAACAATGGGAACAGCCCTGCGCCCCGGCGCTACCCGCGTTATGCTGCTGGGTTCGGGCGAGCTGGGAAAAGAAGTGGCGATTGAGTGTCAACGTCTGGGGATTGAGGTGATCGCGGTCGATCGCTACGCCGATGCGCCTGCCATGCAGGTCGCCCACCGCAGCCATGTCATCAATATGCTGGACGGCGACGCGCTGACGCAGCTGGTGGCGCTGGAGCGCCCTGACTACATCGTGCCTGAAATCGAAGCTATCGCCACGGAAACCCTGGTGGCGCTGGAGCAACAGGGGCAAAAAGTGGTGCCCTGTGCCGAAGCTACCCGTCTGACCATGAACCGGGAAGGCATTCGGCGGCTGGCGGCTGAAACCCTTGGTTTGCCGACCTCCACCTACCGTTTCGCCGCCGATGAGCGTGCGTTTCGTCAGGCCGCCGACGAGCTGGGTTATCCCTGCATCGTCAAGCCGGTGATGAGCTCTTCCGGCAAGGGGCAAAGCCTGATTCGCTGCGCCGATCAGCTTGAAAATGCCTGGCGCTACGCGCAAGAAGGCGGCCGTGCCGGCGGCGGCAAGGTGATTGTTGAAGGGGTGGTCAAATTCGACGTCGAAATCACCCTGCTCACTATCCATGCCGCCGACGGCCTGCATTTTTGCGACCCGATCGGCCACCGGCAGGAAGATGGCGACTACCGTGAGTCCTGGCAGCCGCAGCAGATGAGCCCGCTGGCGCTGGAGCGCGCCAAAGCGATCGCCGGCAAGGTGGTCAGCGCGCTCGGCGGTTACGGCCTGTTCGGCGTGGAGTTGTTTGTGTGCGGCGATGAGGTGATTTTCAGCGAAGTGTCGCCGCGCCCGCACGATACCGGCATGGTTACGCTGATTTCCCAGGAGCTGTCCGAGTTCGCGCTGCATGTGCGCGCATTCCTTGGGCTGCCGATCGGCGCCATTCGTCAGTACGGCCCGTCGGCCTCTGCGGTGATCCTCCCTGAACTGACCAGCAGCGACGTGCGTTATCAGGGGCTTGAACAGGCGCTGCAACCGCATACGCAAATCCGTTTGTTCGGTAAACCGGACATCGCCGGCAAACGCCGGATGGGCGTGGCGCTCGCCGTCGCCGACAGCACCGACGCAGCCGTCGCGCTGGCTAAAGCCGTCGCTGCCGCCGTCAACGTCAGCGGCTAATACCGCAGCGGGCCGCTAGTGATGGCTATCGGCCCGTGCCACCGCATGAAACCGTGGCGCGATACCCACGCCATCCGTGATTAAAGGCGCCGCCTAGCGCTTCCACCACCACACCTGTCGTTGCTCCCGCCGATGTTCACCCGACGTTGTCGCCGGCGTTTTGGAGAGAAACAGCCCCGCCAGAATCAGCACGACGCCCCCTATCTGCACCCACGGCGCCGTCGTCGCATGACTGAATGCGTCGGCCAACACACCGGTCAGCATTTGGCCGCCAATCACCAGCAGCGTGGCCTTCATCGCGCCCAACCGCGGCAATACGTAGCTGTTGACGGCGACAAACAATGCGCCGATGACGCCCCCCAACCAGGCGAAGGCAGGGGCGCCGCTCGGCACCGCGCTGCGCAGATCGCCGGACAAACACAACGTCAGCGTCAGGAATAAAAACCCCAGTAGATGATTCCAAAACGACGCAAAAAACGCGCTTCGGGCCATACCCAGTCGTCCATTCAACAACCGGCTCAAGGCGATGCATCCCCCGTTAAGCACCGCCAGTATCATCATGATAGCCATGTCACCGTCCCGCCATGATCAGCAGCAGCGTCCCCGCCAACACGCACAGCAATGCGCCGCCATCACGCGGCGTCAGCCGGCGTTTAGCCATGCCGAACCCGCCGCACACGTCCGTCGCCATACCGAACAGCATCTGCCCCAGCAACATCAGCGCCAGCGATCCGGACAGCGCCAACGGGCTATTGACGGTGATGGCCGCCAGCAGAACCGTCATCGCGCCGGGAATGCCGCCTAACCATGCCCACCAGGGCGCAGGCTGGCCCGACGACACAGCCGATTGTTGCCCCAAAAAACACAATCCTCGCAACAGTACGCCCGCAGCAAGCGTACCGATGCCATGAGCAACCCAGGACGCCGCGGCCGGTGAGCTGTAAACCGCCAGTTGACTGTTAAGGCCAATCATGGCGGAAAGCAATGCGCCGGCGCCGATCGCCAGCCCGCCTGACCCAATATTCATACGCATACATGATCCTCGTTATGGATTTCGGCAGGCATTTTAGCGGGTGACGACATCCTCTATAATCCATCCCATACGAAACTGATTGTTTATCTATAGGCAACAATCCTATGAACGATTTTTCTTCTCTGCCGGTGTTCGTCGCCGTGGTGGAAAGCGGCAGTTTTTCAGCGGCGGGCAAACGGCTGAATCTGTCAAAATCAGCGGTCAGTAAACGCCTGAGCCAGCTGGAAGAGCGGCTGGGCGTTCGCCTGCTGCATCGCACCACCCGGCAGCTCAGCCTGACGGAGGCGGGCAGCGATTACTACGATTACGCGCAACGGGCACTGCAACTGGCGCAGCAGGCGGAAGACGCGGTTACACAGTTGCAAGAACGGCCTCAGGGAACATTGCGCGTCAGCGCGCCGATGGCGTTCGGGCTGCGTCATATTTCTCCCCTGTTGCCGATATTTCTGCACCGTTATCCCGAGGTCAGTGTCGATCTCTTGATGGATGATCGGGTGGTGGATTTGGTGGGCGAAGGGTTCGATTTAGCGGTACGTATCGGCCAGTTGCCGGATTCCAGCCTGATAGCCCGTCGGCTCGCCCCGTGTTTCAGTGTGCTGTGCGCCGCGCCGGATTACCTGCAACGTACCGACGTCCCTCAGCATATCGATGCGCTGAAGCACCACAATTGTTTGTTTTATCTCTATTTCAAAGGTGGGGTTGAATGGAGTTTCGAGGGCCCGGACGGCCCGGTGCGCTTTCAGCCTCATGGCAATTATCGCGCTAATAACAGCGAAGCGTTGTTCGATGCGCTGCTGGCGGGCGTCGGTATTTGCCAGGTACCCAAATTCATCGTCGGGCCGGCGTTGAGCGAAGGCCGGCTGGTGGAGGTGCTGCCGCAGTACCGCCTGCCGGAACACAGTATCTACGCGGTTTACCCGGAACGGCGCCACCTGCCGGCTAAAGTGCGGGTGTTCATCGACTTTCTCAGCCAGCATCTGGGCGAAGGCTCGGACTACCGCCGGGATTACGAATACGCCGCCAACCCAGGCGCGCGCGACGCGCCTCTACGCCCCAACCCCGGAAAGGAACCGCCTGCCCGCCCGGATAGCCGTGAAGAGGCAGCTTGCTAACATTAAAAACGCCGCAAGTCGATTGCGGCGCAAGAATAAACCCTCATTACATCGTCATTGACTCACAAAGGTTGTCACACTCAGCGGATTGAGCCATACGTTTGTTTTTCCACTGTTATCAACCTGATATGACCCGCCATATCCCACATTCAACGTCTCTGATGTGCTGTATTTTGCAAATTTACCGACATCCGCGTGGCTAATGTTCAGTGTTAACAGTTGATCTGAGTCGTTCGTGTTGACTGCCACAATAACCATCTTCCCTTCTGCGTTCTTATAGGCAGTAAGGTGAACATTTGTCTGGGGGTTTTCCGTGGCTTGAATACGCTGGAACCCAGGGCGAACAAATTTGGCATATTGCGCCATCACATAACCACGTTTACTGACGTTGCCATCCTCGGTCAATAACCCATAGGAGCGGCGGATATACCACCAGACATACGCATTATAATTGGCGACCATGCTGGCATTCAGTTCAGTGGCGACATCAAGCGCCGATGACCAGTTATTGGCAGATTGCTTTGAATCAACATAATGCTCCGTCATCCAAAGTTGTTTACCGGCATTTTGCGCTAACGGGTAAGATTTAGGCGTTGTGCCATATAAATGCCCACCGACGATTGCTACGTATTGTGACGCATCGCTGTCATTTAATGTCGGGTCGGTTAAATTATGGTTAAAATTTAATGACTCGCCGACAATAACCTTAAGGGAACCGAATTTAGCGCCCTGTGATTTGAGATAATTTTTAAAATCATCACCACTCCATTCACACGATTCATAATCAGGTTTCCAGTCAGGTTCGTTTTGTATAGAAATAGCATAAATAGGCGCACCCTGATTTTGCATATAATTTGAAAAATCTAAAAGATGCGAGGTATAGCCGGAGTAATGCTCTGTCAGTAAACGCCCGCCATTGATCAGGCTATTGTTACTTTTCATATATGCCGGCGGTGTCCAGGGCGTCGCCATTATTTTTGCGCCCAACGTAGACACCTGACGTGCGCTCGATACCTGCTTATTCCATTTATTGGAATCCGGATCTATGCGTATGCGCATAATAGAGAGCCCGATTTGCCCGGTATCATTCCCGAAGGCAGTATTAATTTGATCTGTCGTCAGGTCGTTAATCCACCCAACGCCATTCATCCCACCAAACCCTTGAATTGTCTGATAATTAACATCCGCATCAATACTTACTGTTGCCGCATGCACAGACAGTGCGATGGTGGTGGCCGAAACCAGAACCGTCGCACGTAAACAATGACGTACCCAGTCATTTACCTTTCCATTCATCGTATTCATCCTTAATAACATGATTATTGGAAAAAACAGGAAATAATGAATTTATTCATTCCTAAAAAACGATAAAAATAAAACATAAAACCATCTCATGGTAAATTGAAATGGCAGCTCATTTATATTTCATTTCTATATTGTTTTCCAGCTCAGACCTATAATTATTTTATCTAAAGATTAAAGATCTATCCCCTAAATAATTCGCATTGCCGAATAACCGGCTGACGTGTTAAACAACGCCAGGTATTGGCGCTTTAGGACAGAGAGGTAAATACCGATAAATTGACTGCGGCAAGTGATTGGAATGAACAACGCCGCCAACGCGACCCGCAATATCGCCAACGCGACTCGCCAGAAAACATCGCCCCCCGAATACGCTGAAATAAAAAAACCGCAGGGGATACCTGCGGTGATAATACGACACCCTGAAACGATAGTATGAATATCGTGGTGTCAGCCAGGTTGACGTCGCTTACGCGGTTGCGCCGGCCACGGCTTCGCGCGCCAGATCGGTAATGCGGGCATATTCGCCGCTTTCCAATGCATCCGTCGGCACCAGCCAGGAACCGCCTACGCACAGCACGCTTTTCAGCGCCAGATAGTCGCGGTAGTTTTTCGGCGTAATGCCGCCGGTTGGGCAGAAGCGCACTTTGCCGAACGGGCCGGCGATCGCCTGCAATGCCTTGACGCCGCCGTTGGCTTCCGCCGGGAAGAATTTAAATTCATTCAGGCCGTAATCCAGGCCCAGCATCAATTCGGACACCGTGCTGATACCCGGAATCAACGGGATGGTGCCCGCGACGGCGGCTTTCAGCAGCGGCTCGGTCAGGCCTGGGCTGATGGCGAATTGCGCGCCGGCGTCGGTCACTTCGGCCAGTTGCTGCGGGTTCAGCACCGTCCCCGCGCCCACGATGGCGTCCGGCACTTCGTTGGCGATCAGGCGAATAGCCTCGACGGCGCAGTCGGTACGCAACGTCAGCTCCAGCACGCGCACTCCGCCCGCGACCAGCGCTTTCGCCATCGGTACCGCGTGCTCCAGTTTGTTGATCACGATGACAGGAACAACAGGACCGGCTGTCAGAATGCTTTCCGCACTGGTTTTCCAGTTTTTCATTGAGAATCTTCTCCAGTCATGCCCAATGGGCATCAATTAATGATCTGGCGCGCCCCTGCCACAGGGATCCGCGGAGACCCGCGAACGTCCGACCGCACCGTCAGCCCAGGCGATTCGCCTGTTTATTGCTAACGGTTTTCCCCGCCACAGCGACGGGGCAAAACCGCTTATTCCACTTCGTTCCAGGAGCGGCCGTCACGGGTGATCATCGCCACCGACGCCACCGGCCCCCAGGTTCCCGCCTGATACGGCTTCGGCGAGTCGTTATCCATCGACCAGGCATCCATAATGGAATCCACCCATTTCCAGGCTTCTTCCACTTCATCGCGCCGGACGAACAACGCCTGAATCCCGCGCATGGTTTCCAGCAGCAAACGCTCATAGGCATCGGCCAGATGCTGCTGATTGAACGTTTCCGAAAAACTCAAATCCAGTTTGGTGGTTTGCAGCCGGTGCTTGTGATCCAGCCCCGGGATCTTGTTCAGAATCTGAATCTCCACCCCTTCATCCGGTTGCAGGCGGATAATCAGTTTGTTCTGCGGCAGTTGCTGATAAGAATCGCTGAACAGGTTGAGCGCCGGGTTTTTGAAATACACCACCACTTCCGAACACTTGCTCGGCAGGCGTTTGCCGGTGCGCAGATAAAACGGCACGCCCGACCAGCGCCAGTCGTCGATATCGACGCGGATCGCCACAAACGTTTCGGTGTTGCTGGTTTTGTTGGCGCCCTCTTCTTCCAGATAACCCGGCACTTTTTTACCCTGCACGAAACCGCTGGTGTACTGGCCGCGCACCGTGACGTCGTGCACGTTGGAGCGATCGATACGGCGCAGCGAGCGCAGCACTTTTACTTTTTCATCGCGGATACGGTCGGTCGAGAGATCCGCCGGCGGCGACATGGCGATCATGGTCAGAATCTGCAACAAATGGTTCTGGATCATATCGCGCATCTGTCCGGCCTTATCGAAGTAACCCCAGCGCCCCTCGATGCCGACTTCTTCCGCCACGGTGATCTGCACATGATCAATGGTGCGATTATCCCAATTGTTGGCGAACAGCGAGTTGGCAAACCGCAGCGCCAGCAGGTTGAGCACCGTCTCTTTGCCCAGATAGTGGTCGATACGGTAGACCTGACATTCGTCGAAATATTTGGCCACCTGATTGTTGATGGCGCGGGAGGAGTTCAGATCGGTGCCCAGCGGTTTTTCCATCACGACCCGGGTCGGCTCTTTGTTCAGCCCGGCTTCGCCCAACCCGCGACAAATGGCGCCGAACGTGCTCGGCGGCATGGCGAAATAGTTGATGGTGACACGGTTTTGTTGGTCAAGCATGGCGCCGAGACGGGCAAAACCGGCGGTGTCCTCCACATCCAGATTGCAGAAGTCAAGCCGCTCGCTCAGGGTGCTCCACAATGTTGCATCCACCGGCTCCTTGAGGAAGGTGTCCAGCGCATCCTGCACTACTTTAACGTAATCGGCTTTACTCCAGTCCGCACGTCCCACCCCGATGATGCGGGTTTCCGGATGAATATGGCCTGCCTTTTCCAGTTGATACAGTGAAGGCAACAACTTACGGCGCGCCAGGTCGCCCTTCGCACCGAAAATCACCAGGTCACACGCCTGAGCCGTTGACGTTACCGCCATTTTCAATCTCCTCATTGCAGGGCACTGTAATTTTATTACAGAACTAATGTACTCTTTTTGACTTTACCCAGTAAACCTGAAAAAAAACCACATTCTGCTTATTTGCTGGTACGACAAGGCTTAAGATGTCATTGGGCACCGCAGCAAAACCTATCTGGCATCTGCCCAAAAAAGAAATTTTCTGTCTTTTCTGACAATGAATTACTATTTTGAAAGTTAGACACAAGTCATATTCTGACAAAAAAAGCCGGCGGCGTGTTACTCAGCCCTCTGCAACGGCCGGACGCCCGTAGTATATTTCATCCATTCCGCATTGGTTTACCCCAAGGCAGCCAATGAAAATACCATAGATGGTCACTGTTATATGAATATGCTGGAAAAAAATCCAGAGTCATCTAGAGCTGTTGAGTAAATCGGAAAGAAAAGTGGCGGAAGTCATTCTCGCCTCGCCGCAGACAGCCATCCATGCCAGTATCGCCGCCCTCGCCGGCTTGGCGGAAGTGAGTGAGCCCACCGTCAACCGTTTCTGCCGTCGTCTCGACACCAAAGGTTTCCCCGATTTCAAACTCCATCTGGCGCAGAGCCTGGCCAACGGCACGCCTTACGTGAACCGTAATGTGGAAGAGAGCGATTCGGTGGAGTCCTATACCAGCAAAATCTTCGAGTCGGCGATGGCGGGTCTTGAATACGCCAAATCCAACATCGACGTTCAGGCGGTCAACCGGGCGGTCGATTTGCTGACCCAGGCGCGGAAAATTTCCTTCTTCGGTTTCGGCGCCTCGGCGGCTGTCGCCCATGACGCCATGAACAAGTTCTTTCGCTTCAATATTCCCGTGGTGTACTTTGACGATCTGGTGATGCAGCGCATGGGTTGCATGAACTCCAGCGAAGGCGACGTGGTGGTGCTGATTTCCCACACCGGTCGCACCAAGAACATGGTTGAAATGGCGCGGCTGGCGCGGGAGAACGACGCCACCGTCATCGCCATCACCTCCGGCGGTTCGCCGCTGGCGCGGGAAGCATCGCTCACGTTGCAGGTCGAAGTGCCGGAAGACACCGACATGTATATGCCGATGGTGTCGCGCATTGCGCAGTTGACGCTGATCGATGTGCTGGCCACCGGATTTACGCTGCGGCGCGGCGCGAAATTCCGGGATAACTTGAAGCGCGTCAAAGAAGCATTAAAAGAATCGCGTTTTGATAAGGAAGAACGATTCAGCAGTCCTTTTAACTAGTTTGTCGTAATATCGGGTGACTGCGGCGCCGCTCCCCGGAATGGAGCGCCAGCCCGTTACCTTAAAACCAGGCACGGCATCCGGCCGGGGGCGCGTACAGGCAAGCATCGCCTTTCCCCTCCTCCTGCCGTTACCACATTACAAACACGCTTCACCAGTCAACGGAGTTATACATGTCCAGACGGCTCAGAAGAACCAAAATCGTTACCACACTGGGGCCGGCTACCGACCGCGACAATAATCTGGAAAAGATTATCGCCGCAGGCGCTAACGTAGTCCGCCTGAACTTCTCCCACGGCACTCAGGAAGACCATCAGCTGCGCGCTGACCGGGTGCGCGAAGTCGCAGCGAAACTGGGTCGTCATGTCGCCATTTTGGGCGACTTGCAGGGGCCGAAAATCCGTGTATCCACGTTCAGGGAAGGAAAGATTTTCCTCAATGTGGGCGATAAATTCCTGCTGGATGCCAACCTCGGCAAAGGTGAAGGCGATAAAGAAAAAGTCGGCATCGACTACAAAGGCTTGCCGGACGACGTGGTTCCCGGCGATATCCTGCTGCTGGATGATGGCCGTGTGCAACTGAAAGTCCTGGGCGTGGACGGCATGAAAGTCTACACCGAGGTGACGGTAGGCGGCCCGTTGTCTAACAACAAGGGCATCAACAAACTGGGCGGCGGCTTGTCGGCGGAAGCGTTGACGGAAAAAGACAAGGCCGACATCATCATCGCCGCCAAAATCGGCGTCGATTACCTGGCGGTCTCGTTCCCCCGTACCGGCGAAGACTTGCATTATGCCCGTCGGCTGGCTCGCGAAGCCGGCTGCCAGGCCAAGATTGTTTCCAAAGTGGAGCGCGCCGAAGCGGTAAGCACCGATGACGCCATGGACGACATCATCCTGGCCTCTGACGTCGTCATGGTGGCGCGCGGCGATCTGGGCGTGGAAATCGGCGACCCGGAACTGGTCGGTATTCAGAAAAAACTGATCCGTCGCGCCCGTAAGCTGAACCGTGCGGTCATCACCGCCACCCAGATGATGGAATCGATGATCACTAATCCGATGCCGACCCGCGCCGAAGTCATGGACGTGGCCAACGCGGTATTGGATGGCACCGACGCCGTCATGCTGTCGGCGGAAACCGCAGCGGGGCAATACCCGGCGGAAACCGTAGCGGCGATGGCCAAAGTCTGTGTCGGCGCGGAAAAAATCCCCAGCATCAACGTCTCCAAACACCGCCTTGATATCCAGTTCGACAATGTTGAAGAATCCGTCGCCATGTCCGCCATGTACGCGGCCAACCACCTGAAAGGGGTAACGGCCATCATTGCGATGACCGAATCCGGCCGCACCGCGCTGATGATGTCCCGCATCAGTTCCGGCCTGCCGATCTTCGCGATGTCCCGCCACGAGCACACGCTGAACCTGACGGCACTGTACCGCGGCGTAACGCCGGTGCAGTTCTCCAGCTACACGGACGGCGTCGCCGCCGCCAATGATGCGGTGCTGTTACTGCGCGACAAAGGCTTCCTGATGTCCGGCGATCTGGTGATCGTCACCCAAGGCGACGTGATGGGCACGGTAGGCACCACCAATACCGTCCGTATTCTGCGCGTCGAATAAGGCCGATACGCCGGCGGTTCCATTGCGGGACGCCGACAAAGAAAAAGCGGGGTGATATATGCCCCGCTTTTTTATGTTATATCCGCCGAATTTCACATTGCCGGTGTGTTGTCCCGATGACGTATTCTCAGGGCTGCAACCAAGGCTATGCCATGCTGCTCTATGGCACTGTTGTTTACCGCTATGGCACCGTCGTTTTACCGCAATAACATCGGTCACAATAACATCGTTTGGTAACGACGATGACCTGGCTTAGTTAATAACGGAAATTCGCTGCCCTCTCAATTAAAATTATTGAGCGCCTAACGGTTCGAGTCATTCAGAATAATAGCGGCGGCATCCTTTCCGCCCGCGCATGGTTATTTATATAAAAACCATTATTTCGTTAAAATAATTTTTCCGATTCGCTTTTAGCCGGGAATATTACTGTACGCTACTCTTCGGCGTGGTGACGCCTTCATTTTTGACCGGGCTGGATTTTTCAGCCACGCTGTCTTTAACCGCCGACTGACTCTCTTTTTCCGCCTGATGTTGTTTCATGGGGTTTTTATGTTCGCTTTGCTCTTTCTTCGCTGCGGTGGTCTTCGCTGCCGTGTTTTCCATCGTGCCGACAGTTTTCTCCGCCTTCATCTTGCCGGCGGCGCCAACCGGGGTTTTGATGACGGCGGCATCGGTTTCGGGCTTAGCCGCCGCGCTCGTATTGGCTTTATCCACCGCTTTGCCCAATGCGGATTCAGCAGATGCCGGTTTTGCACTGGTGGCTGCTACGGCGTCATTCGCGCTTTTTTCCACCGTGGTGGTTGCAGCATTGGCAGAGACATACGCTGTTGCCAGTAAAACGCCTAAAAACAGTGGTTTCATATTCATTGTGAATATCCTTTAAAAGAGAATCTTTTTTTATTAGCCCCACCAAATAAGCCGTCTGAATACGTTGCGTTATTTGTCCTGGCTAATGATTGAAGCCGGTATCGCTTGGCTTCGTGGCTATTAAATCAAAATGAAAAATAAAAAGAACAGGGAATATTCCTAGAATAAATACCGGGGATAAAAACCCTGTTTATCGGATTTTTTATAAGTTCCACTTCCTCGTTTGGGTGATCAAATTTAACTATTACAGGTTATTTTAAATTTCATGAATAGGTATTAATTCTGCTTCAGTGGGTTGAAAACCGAAAAGTTATCCACAAATGCTTGTCGCAAATCGTTGCCCCCTTGGTCGCGCTGCAAAATAAACGTTACCCGTTCGCGCATTACAGCGCGGCATCATGGCGTAAACGCCGCCCTCACCTCACTTCAGGCAAGCTGCTCGCGTCGCGCTATCGGCGCTAAATCGGGGAGGATACCGCGGTGCTACACGGAGGGAGGCCAATTGCCGCGTACCGGGCGGTTTGGCAAAACGGTTGGCGGGTGTCCCGGCGAGGGAGCGGTGCGGGACACCCGGATTGCATCGCTTAGCGCGGGTAGAGATCGTTGCGCAGATAAGGCTCGGTTTCGCCCGGTTGGCGTGTTTTCAGCAATTTGAGGATCCAGGTGTACTGTTCCGGATTCGGGCCGACCAATGCTTCAACTTCTTCATTCATGCGCCGGGCAATGTAGCTATCCTCGGCGCCAGCCAGATCCCGCATCGCCGGGCGCACCAAGATATCCAGCCGCGACGTCTTGCTGTCATACACCGGAAACAGCGGCACGATCTCCGCCCGACACACCTTCATCAGCCGGCCAATCGCCGGTAAGGTCGCCTTGTAGGTAGCGAAAAAATCAACAAATTCGCTGTGCTCCGCGCCGTGATCTTCATCAGGCAGATAGTAGCCCAAAAAGCCATCCCTGACTGACCCGACAAAGGGTTTGATGCCATCGTTGCGCGTATGCAGACGCCCGCCGAACCGCAGACGCAGCTTATTCCACAGATAGTCGACCAACGCATTTTTCTGGTTGTGCATCATGGCGGCGATTTGATGCCCGCGCTGGCTCATCAGCATCGCCGGAATGTCTATCGCCCACCCGTGCGGCACCAGAAAAATGATATTGCGCTGCTGCTCACGCAACTGTTCGATCATCTCCATGCCATGCCAACGCACCCGCTCGCCCGCAAGCCTGCCGGGCAGAATAGCCAGCTCCACCATCAACACCATCGACTGTGTCGCGGTAGCGAACATGTCATCGATAATCCGCTCGCGCTGCGCCTCCGACAGATCCGGCATACACAGCAATAATTAATGCGCGCCCGCCGACGCGCCCCGCCGGATAAGCGCCCGACCAGCCGGCCTAACGCGCCCAACACCGGGTCGCGCCACCGCGGCGGAACGCAGGCCACTGCGGCCATCACACCGGCCCCCAGCCAGACACCCCAGTAGCGCGGGTGTAAAAAAGCCGGCTTGAAGCTGGGGATAAATTCGGCGTTGCTTTTTCTTTCTTTCTTTTCCTGTTCCATGCGACGACTCTTTGTTACTGCCTCCGCCAATCATAATGGCTGAGAGGGGGTTTGCAATTTACACGGCTGAACCTCTGGAGCGTATTTTTCCATCGGCAAAAAAAACAGCCGGCAGCACTGGCTACCGGCTGTTATCAGAGGCAATACCGTTAATCATCAAACTTCAACTGCGGCAGGTAATCTTTGACGCGCGCCAGATACTCGCGGCGGTCTTTACCCACCAGCCCTTCGGAGCGCGGCAACTTGGCCGTCAGCGGGTTCACGGCCTGCTGATTGATCCAGATTTCATAATGCAGATGCGGGCCGGTCGAACGGCCGGTATTGCCGGAAAGGCCGATACGATCACCGCGCTTCACCCGCTGACCCGGTTTCACCAGCAACCGCGTCATATGCATATAACGGGTGGTATATTGGCGGCCGTGGCGAATCGCAATGTAATTGCCGGCTTCGCTATCACGCTCGGCCACCACCACTTCGCCATCACCGGCAGCCAACACCGGCGTCCCCACCGGCATGGAGAAATCGACGCCGCGATGCGGTGCGATTCGCCCCGTCACCGGATTCAGGCGGCGCGGGTTAAAGTTGGAGGAGATTTTGAACTGCTTCATCGTCGGGAAACGCAGGAAACCCCGCGATAATCCGGCGCCTTCACGATCGTAAAATTTGCCGTCGTCGGCACGGAATGCATAGTAATTCTTGCCGCCGGTACGCAGACGCACCGCCTGCAATTCGGTTTGTTCGGTGTGGCCATCCAGCATTTCGCGGGACGTCAGGACGGAAAACTCGTCGTCTTTGCGCACCTTGTGCAAATCCAGTTGCCACTGCAAGGCACGAATCACTTCCCGGGCCTCATTGGCGGTCAAGCCGGCGGACTGCGCGCTACTGACAAAACTGCCGTTCATCCGACCGGTAAAGACCTTGTCCTGCCAGTCGCCCTCAATATTTTCCACTTCTTCAGTGAAGATATTGCCTTTACGAGTATACGTGCGGCTTTCACGGCGGGAGACCTGCCAGCTGAGGGTCTGCAACGCGCCGTCGTCATCAAGCGTCCAGGACAATTGCTGGCCGATCTTGAGGTTACGCAACGAAGTATGCCGATCCGCCAGCGCGGAAATATCCGACATATCAATACCATACTGGGTCAGGATGCTGCTCAGCGTATCGCCGGACGTCACGACATATTCATGACTGCCATCGTCTTCTTCTTCCGACTTCCCGTCCGGGATGCCTTGCGTAGTGGAGGGCTGATCCAGCGGTTCGCTGTCGGCCATCGGCGCGGCAGCCGACGCGCTGACGCTGGCAGCGGCGCCTGACGCAGTGGCCTCGGGCGCGGTGTTAATGTTCGGCGTGGAGGCGCTGCGCCCCTCGCCCAGCGGCGGAACCGGCGTGGTATCCAGCGGTTCGCTGGCGGGAGGATTGAGCGTCTGGTAATGATTGATGTCGCCGTCGATGTCTTTCACCATGGCGGGCGCATCGTTAACCGGCGGATATGTCACTGGCCGCCAGACTGCGGCAGCCAGTGTGATAAAAGTCAACGACCCCAGCATCACGCGATGGGGTCGGGGCAGACTGTTATACGCCAGAGTGATAGTTCGGACTATCTGCTGCACTTGTTCCTATCCTCATCTCCTTTCATTCAGGCAGCTCAGATACTGCTCGGACAAATGGCGTAAAAAGTTTACGTAACCGTCCTTATCCAGGGTGATGTCACTTCCCAATGGATCCAGCACGCCGATGCGCACGTCAGTTCCCTTGGCGACAGCATTGATGACCGCTGGCCTGAATTGTGGTTCAGCAAAAATACAAACCGCTTTATGCTCAACCAACTGTGTTCGAATTTGGTGTAAGCGCTGTGCACCGGGCTGAATGATCGGGTTGATAGTGAAATATCCCGACGGGCGTAGTCCATAATGCTGCTCGAAATAGCTGTATGCATCATGAAACACAACATAGCCCTTGCCTCGCACAGGCGTCAGCATATTAACAACATTTTTATCTACCTGCGCAAGTTTCTCAGTGAAATTACGCAGATTTACGTCCAGTTTGTCTTTATTCTGCGGCATGCGTTCCAGCAATCGGTCGTGGATCGCCACAGCGACAGCCTGCGCCATCTCCGGCGACAGCCAGATGTGCATATTGAATTCGCCATGATGATGCTCATCTGCTTCATTATCATGCGAATTCTGGCCGACATCATGAGAATGCCCGTCTTTGGCGTGCATATCATGATCAACGTCATGGGAAGCCGTGTTTTCTTCTTCATCATCGTCGTGATGTGATTCGCGCAACAAATTATCACGCACCGCAGGAAGCGAGCTCAGCGCCAGATTGCGCTCGGCAGGCAGCGGTTGCAGGGCTTTTTGTAAAAACGCTTCCATCTCCGGCCCAATCCACACCACCAGATCGGCGCGTTGTAACCGCTGAACATCCGCCGGACGCAGCGCATAATCGTGCGGCGACGCGCCATCCGGCAGCAGTACGTCGGTTGTGGTCACGCCATCGGTGATGGCCGCCGCAATAAACCCCAACGGGCGAATTGACGTCAACACCGCGGAGGACGCCGCCGACGAGGCGCATACCCCGGTCAGCAACACGCCGGCGGCGAGTATGGTTTTCAGCCATTTATCATGAGTAGAGCGCAGCATAACCCTTCATCCATCGATTTTTATACGAAAAACGGTTATATTATAACGTCACGTATTCTCTGCAACCCAAAATCTATGGCAACACTCGTTTCACTGGATAATATCGGCGTACAGTTCGGCAACCGTCCGATACTCACCGATATCACCCTCCGGCTACAGGCCGGCCGCATTCTGACGCTACTGGGCCCCAACGGCGCGGGCAAATCCACGCTGGTGCGCGTGGTGTTGGGATTATTGCCCCCCACCAGCGGCCGTCTTGAGCGCGCGCCCCACCTGCGCATCGGTTATGTCCCGCAGAAACTGCATCTTGACGTCACGCTGCCGCTGACCGTCAATCGCTTTATGCGGCTGCGCCCCGGCGTCAAACGCGACGACATCATGCCCGCCCTCAAGCGCGTACAGGCGGGGCACCTGCTGGAACAACCGATGCAAAAACTCTCCGGCGGCGAAACCCAGCGCGTTCTGCTCGCACGCGCCATTCTCAACCAGCCGCAATTGCTGGTGCTGGACGAACCGACCCAGGGTGTCGACGTCAACGGCCAACTGGCGCTGTACGAACTGATCAACCAGCTGCGGCAGGAGTACCAGTGCGGCGTATTGATGGTCTCCCATGATCTGCATCTGGTGATGGCCAAAACCGACGAAGTGCTGTGCCTCAATCAGCATGTCTGCTGCTCCGGCGCGCCGGAAGTGGTTTCGCTGCATCCGGAATTCCTCGCCATGTTCGGGCATCGGGGGGCTGAACAGCTGGCCATCTACCGTCATCACCACAACCACCGGCATGACCTGAACGGCAAAATCATTCTGAAACGACAGGACGGAAACAACGCATGATTGAACTACTGCTGCCCGGCTGGCTGGCGGGGATGTTTTTGTCCATCGCGGCGGGCCCGCTCGGTTCCTTTGTGGTCTGGCGACGCATGTCCTACTTCGGCGATACGCTGGCGCATGCCTCGCTGCTGGGCATCGCTCTGGGGCTGTTGCTGGACATCAATCTGTTTTATGCGGTGATAACCGTCACGCTGATGCTGGCCTGCGGGCTGGTCTGGCTGGAGCGCCGCCCCTGGCTGGCGATCGACACCCTGTTGGGGATCATGGCGCACAGCGCACTATCGCTGGGGCTGGTGGTGGTCAGTCTGATGAACACTATCCGGATTGATCTGATGGCGTACCTGTTCGGCGACCTGTTGTCCGTCACGACGGACGATCTGTGGATGATTGGCCCCGGCGTATTGCTGGTGGTGATGGTTCTGTGCTGGCAATGGCGTTCGCTGCTGTCCATGACCATCAGCCCGGAGCTGGCGCACGTAGACGGCGTCTCGATCCAGCGAACCAAACTGCTGTTGATGCTGATCACCGCGCTCACTATCGGCCTGGCGATGAAATTCGTCGGCGCGTTGATCATCACCTCATTGCTGATCATTCCTGCGGCCACCGCCCGCCGCTTCGCGCGCACGCCGGAACAGATGGCGCTGCTCGCCATCGCCGTCGGGATGCTGGCGGTCACTGGCGGGCTGGCCTTTTCCGCCGACGCCAACACGCCAGCGGGCCCGTCGGTGGTACTGTGCGCATCGCTGCTGTTCATACTCAGCCTGCTGAAAAAACAATCGGCCTGACGCAGCCCGTCCGGCCCTCAATGCATGAAGAGCAAATCAGTATCGGTGTGTTTTAACCTTGGCGGGTTTCCCGTCAGCCGATGGGCCGGCGGGAACAAGGCGGGAACAAGGAAAGGCGGACGGCTATTTTTCCTGCGGGTAGCGGCTGAACCTACTCTTCCCGGCTCAGGCCGAAATGACGATAGGCGTGCTGCGTGGCGATGCGTCCACGCGGGGTGCGCTGCAAAAAGCCCTGCTGAATCAGGTAGGGCTCCAGCACATCTTCGATGGTTTCACGTTCTTCGCCGATCGCAGCGGCCAGATTATCCAGCCCCACCGGCCCGCCCATGAATTTGTCGATCACCGCCAGCAGCAGTTTGCGATCCATATAGTCGAAACCTTCCGCATCCACCGCCAGCATATCCAATGCCTGCATCGCCACCTCCATCGTGATGACGCCGTCGGATTTCACTTCGGAGAAATCGCGCACCCGCCGCAACAGGCGGTTGGCGATACGCGGCGTGCCGCGGGAACGGCGGGCGACTTCCAGCGCGCCTTCGTCCGTCATCTCCAGCCCCAGACACTGGGCGCTGCGCTGCACGATGTGCTGCAAGTCGGCCACCTGATAGAACTCAAGACGCTGCACGATGCCGAAGCGATCGCGCAGCGGCGAGGTCAGCGAACCGGCGCGGGTGGTGGCCCCGACCAGCGTGAACGGCGGCAAATCCAGTTTGATGGATCGCGCCGCCGGGCCTTCGCCGATCATGATATCAAGCTGGTAATCCTCCATCGCCGGGTAGAGCACCTCCTCCACCACCGGCGAAAGACGATGAATCTCGTCGATGAACAGCACGTCATGCGGTTCAAGGTTGGTGAGCAGCGCCGCCAGATCGCCTGCTTTCTCCAGCACCGGGCCGGAAGTGGTGCGCAAATTCACCCCCATTTCGTTGGCGACGATATTCGCCAGCGTGGTTTTGCCCAACCCCGGCGGGCCAAAAATCAGCAGATGGTCAAGCGCGTCGCCGCGTTTGCGGGCCGCCTGAATAAAAATCTCCATCTGCTCGCACACTTTCGGTTGCCCGACGTACTCAGCCAGCGTCTTGGGGCGAATGGCGCGATCCTGTACTTCCTCTTCGGCGATGACGCTGGGTGAAATCAGACGGTCGGCTTCAATCATGTTTACCTCACAACGCGGCGCGCAGCGCTTCCCTGATCAGGGTTTCACAATCGGCGTCCGGACGCGCCACCTTGCTGACCATCCGCGCCGCCTCCTGCGGTTTGTAGCCCAGCGCCACCAGCGCGGCCTCGGCTTCCGCCTGCGGATCCGGTTCGTCGGCCTTGCCGGCCGTCGCCGGCAGCGAGATATCACTGGCGGCGGTAAACAGATCGCCATTCAACCCTTTGAAGCGATCTTTCATCTCCACCACCAGACGTTCGGCGGTTTTCTTGCCGACGCCTGGCAGTTTTACCAGCGCGCCGATCTCTTCACGCTCCACGGCGAAAACGAACTGCTGCGCCGACATCCCCGAGAGGATCGCCAGCGCCAGCTTCGGCCCGACGCCATTGACCTTGATCAGCTCGCGAAACAGAGAACGCTCCTGCTTATTGTTGAAACCGAACAGCAGTTGCGCGTCTTCCCGCACCACGAAATGAGTAAAAATCACGCTTTCCTGACCGAGCTCCGGCAGCTCGTAGAAGCAGGTCATCGGCATATGCACTTCATAGCCCACCCCGGCGGCTTCAATCAGCACCAGCGGCGGCTGCTTTTCCAATACGATGCCTCTCAGACGACCTATCACGCGGTTTTTCCTCTTTCCAATAGCACTAAATGTTGGCGTATAGCTTATAACACAAAAAAAGTGGCGCATACACAAAAGCTGTATGCATATCCAGATTGCGATGCCGCTCGCCGTTTAAAGGCCCGAATGACGGGCGTTGCACAGGATGGGGGAAGCCGAACAAGGGGGCGCCGCGCCGTCAATCCGACCGCTCGGCCAGCGCCACCCCCGATGAGGGAAAACCGGGCGCGTCGCCCGGTGAGTCAAGCTATACGGCCAGCGCCGAACCGACGGCGTCAGGCGGCCTGATTATCCAGCGCGTCGTACTTTTTCCAGCGGTAGTTACACAGCGAAATCACCCAGCAGGCGATAAACAGCGCGATCACGTAAAAACCGGCGTTGCCCAGTTGGTCGTTCATGTCATCCACCAGACGCCACGCGCCGGCATGCAGGTCAAACTTGTCCGCCAACAGGCCGAGCGCCTCCAGCCCGCCGATAAACACCGCCACCACCACCGACGACGCGGTAATGGTCATGTTGTAGTAAAGCTTGCGCTGCGGCTTGCTGAACGCCCAGCCGTAGGCGCCCACCATCAGCACGTTATCGAGCGTATCCACCAACGCCATGCCGCAGGTGAACAGCGCGGGAAACAGCATGATCGACCAGATCGACATGCCCTGCGAGGCGCCCGCCGCCGAGAGGCCCAGCACGCCGATTTCCGTCGCGGTATCAAACCCCAACCCGAACAGGAACCCCACCAGGTACATGTGCCAGCTTTTGTTCACCAGCCGGAATGTGGAACGGAACAACCACCCCAGCACGCCGGAGGCCGGCGCCGCCGCTATCACTTCCGGCGTCAGGCGCTGACCTTGTTTGAAGCGCTGGAAATTGCGCCAGACGCTACGCAGGATCACCAGATTCACTACCGCCATCAGCAACAGGAAAGCGGCGGACACCGAGGTGCCGATCACGCCGCCCACGTCGTGGAACCAAGTCATATCGTCCTGAAACGCCGTCGCCGTTGCCGCCAGCGCCAGCGACGCCAGCACCACGATGGTGGAGTGGCCGAGCGAGAACCAGGTGCCGACGCCCAGCGGACGCTTCCCTTCCTGCATCATTTTGCGGGTCACGCTGTCGATGGCGGCGATATGATCCGCATCCACCGCATGACGCAGCCCAAAACACCAGGCCAGCAGGCAGGTCGCCACCAGCGCAGCATTGTCGTGAAACATCGCCACGGCCAGCAGCCATACCGCCACATTGATAACAACCAGACAGCCTAAAATAACCACAGCGCGCGGGTTTTTCCGCAGTAACGAAGACAACATGAGAACCCTTCCAATCGATCCGGCGGCAGGTGTCGTCGGGGAAACAGTGAGTATGAAAGTTTATGGATTTTTCATACAACCGCATGTTGTCGCAGATCAAAGACGGGCGGAATTTTCGGGTGGAACGTCGGCACCGGCAAGATAAACACCGCTTCCCCGCCGCAGGAAAGCCGGGCCGCCGCCCGGTGCGTCAAACCGTTCGACCCGCACGGCGCCCGATAAGGGAAAACCGGGCCCACCACCCGAGGCATCACGCCATTCGGGCGGCATGGGGGCAATCAAGGAAAACCGACCCCCGCCGACTGACGGGAGCCCGGTCTATTGCAGTGAAATAGCGTTAGCGCGCCAGCAGCGCTTCCGCCTGATGCAGCAGGTTGTCGAGGGTAAAGCCATAGCGCGCAAACAGTTGCCCGGCCGGGGCCGATTCACCGAAGTCGCGCATCCCCACCACGGCGCCGTGCAACCCGACATACTTGTACCAGTAGTCGGCGATGCTCGCCTCGACCGCGATGCGTGCGCTTACCGCTGAGGGCAGCACCGCTTCGCGGTAAGCGGCATCCTGCTGGTCGAACACGTCGCAAGACGGCATCGACACCACCCGAACCGCCACCCCGCGCGCCGACAGCACTTCCCACGCGGCCACCGCCAGCGCGACTTCCGACCCGGTGGCGATCACAATCAGCCTGGGCGGCAGCGTACCGTCTTTCAATACATAGCCGCCCCGCGCGATCGCCGCCAGTTGCGCGTCGTTGCGCGGCTGTTGCGCCAGATTCTGGCGCGACAAGATCAGCGCCGTCGGGCCGTCATGCCGCTGCACCGCCTGTTGCCAGGCCACCGCGGTTTCCACCTGATCGCACGGGCGCCACACGCTGAGATTCGGCGTCACCCGCAGCATCGCCAGCTGTTCCACCGGCTGGTGGGTCGGGCCATCCTCCCCGAGCCCGATAGAGTCGTGGGTGTAGACCAGCACCTGACGTTGCTTCATCAGCGCCGCCATGCGCACCGCGTTACGGGCGTATTCGACGAACATCAGGAAGGTGGCGGTATACGGCAGGAAACCGCCGTGCAACGCCATCCCATTGGCGATGGCGGTCATGCCGAACTCCCGCACGCCGTAGTGCACATAGTTGCCGGCCGGATCTTCATTCAACGGCCGGGAGCCGGACCACAGCGTCAGGTTGCTCGGCGCCAGATCGGCGGAGCCGCCCACCAGCTCCGGCAACAGCGGGCCAAAGGCATTCAGGGCGTTCTGCGAGGCCTTGCGGCTGGCAATCTCCGCCGGGTTAGCCTGCAAGCCGGCGATGAACGCCTGCGCGTCATCCGCGAATGTTGACGGCAACTCGCCGCGCATACGGCGGGTAAACGCCGCCGCCAGCGCGGGAAACGCGCGCGCATAATCCGCAAACCGCGCCGCCCAGGCGTTTTCCCTTGCCTGACCAACCTCCCGCGCATCCCACTGCGCACGGATTTCCGGCGGGATCACGAACGGCGGGTATGGCCAGCCCAGCGCTTCGCGGGCCGCCGCCACCTCCGCAGGCCCCAGCGGCGCGCCGTGGGACTCGTGGCTGCCGGCCTTGTTGGGCGAACCGAAGCCAATCACGGTTTTGCACATCAGCAGCGACGGCTTATCGCCGACTGCGCGCGCGGCGTTGATCGCCGCACGGATCGCCGCCTCGTCGTGCCCGTCAATGCCGCGCACTACATGCCAACCGTAAGCCTCAAACCGGGCGGCGGTGTCGTCGGTAAACCAACCGTCGACATGACCATCGATGGAGATGCCGTTGTCGTCGTAAAACGCCACCAGCTTGCCTAGCTTCAGCGTCCCCGCCAGCGAGCACACCTCGTGGGAAATGCCCTCCATCATGCAACCGTCGCCCAGAAACACATAGGTGTAGTGGTCGACCAGGGTATGCCCCGGCCGGTTGAACTGCGCCGCCAGAGTACGTTCGGCCAGCGCCATCCCGACGGCGTTGGCGATGCCCTGCCCCAACGGCCCGGTTGTGGTTTCCACGCCGGGCGTGACGTCCACCTCCGGGTGTCCCGGCGTTTTTGCTGTGCATCTGCCGGAAATTTTTCAGCTCCTCCAGCGGTAGCGCATAGCCGGTCAGATGCAGCAGGCTGTAAAGCAGCATCGAGGCGTGGCCGTTGGAGAGCACAAACCGGTCGCGGTTAGGCCAATCGGGGTTGGCGGGGTTATGGTGCAGAAACTCGCGCCACAGCACGGTGGCCATATCCGCCATGCCCATCGGCGCGCCGGGGTGGCCGGAATTGGCCTGCTGTACCGCGTCCATACTCAGTGCGCGAACCGCATTGGCTAATGGCCGTGCGGTGTAATCAGAGTGCGTCATCGTTTGTCTCCCGGCGCGTTACATCAGGCTATGCAGCATATTTTCCAGCCGAATCTGATCGGCGGCGAACAGCCGGATACCTTCCGCCAGTTTGTCTACCGCCATCGGGTCGTCGTGGTGCTGCCACAGGAACTCCGCCTGCGTCATCGGGCTGGGGCGTGTTTCGCTGACCGCCTCGACGGACAATTGGCGCGGCAGCGGTTCATCGCACGCCTTCAGCTCGTTGAGCAGCGCCGGGGAGATGGTCAGCCGGTCGCAGCCCGCCAGCGCCGTCACCTGCGATTTCTTGCGGAAACTGGCCCCCATCACCACGGTGTCGTAACCGTGCGTTTTGTAATACTGGTAAATGCGCCGCACCGAGGCCACCCCCGGATCGTCGCCGGGCTCCGCCGACGTTTGCGCGGGGTGGGCCTGATACCAGTCATAGATGCGCCCGACGAACGGCGAGATCAAGTAGACGCCGGCTTCCGCACAGGCTCGTGCCTGCGCAAAGGAGAACAGCAGCGTCAGGTTGCATTGAATGCCCTCCTGCTCCAACTCTTCGGAGGCGCGGATCCCTTCCCAGGTCGCCGCCAGTTTGATCAGAATACGCGAGCGGTCGATGCCCTGTTCCTGATACAGCGCGATCAGCCGCCGCGCTCTGGCGACGCACAGACCGCGATCCCAAGACAAGCGGGCGTCCACCTCGGTCGATACCCGGCCGGGCACCTGCCGCAGCACTTCCGCGCCGATGTTGACCGCCACCTGATCACACGCATTGAGCAACCGGGTGGCGTCACTGCCGCCCTGCCGCTGCGCCTGCCCGACCGCATCGCGGATTAGGCTCTGATATTGGGGCAATTGCGCCGCCTTGAGGATTAAAGAGGGATTGGTAGTAGCGTCCTGCGGCGCGAACTGCCGGATGGCGTCGATATCGCCGGTATCCGCCACCACTACCGTGTACTGTTTTAAAGCATCCAGTTGGTTCATGGTTATTCCCCTACGCCAGGTCTTGCGACGGACTATTCGGCAATATGTTGATTTTGATAGTAATCGATACGTTCCACCTTCGCCGCCGAGCCGCCGCCTTCATACTCGGCATTCAGCCAGGCGCGAATAATCTGCTTGCCCAGTTCAGCGCCGATCACCCGGGCGCCCAACGTGACGATCTGCGCGTTGTTGCTTTTCCGCGCCCGCTCCGCCGAGAACGTATCGTGGCACTGCGCGGCACGAATGCCCGGCACTTTGTTCGCCACAATGCTCATCCCAATGCCGGTGCCGCAGATTAAAATGCCGCGATCCTGCTGACCGGCTTTAATCGACATGGCGACGGCGTGCGCCACATCCGGGTAATAACGGTTATCCGCATTTTTATCGCTGCTGAAATCCACCCAGGGAATATTGAGCGAATCGAGATAATTCGTAATGGTACTGCGTAATTCATACGCAGCGTCATCCGCACCAATGGCGATTGGTTTCATGATTAACATCCTTACTTCAGATTAATGAAATTTTAATTCAGTCGAATTTTCAGCACGGTTCAGAAATAATGATATTTCCTGAACCCGGTAATTTATCCGGTATATTCCCCTTAACATGTACCGTCCCCGGTAATTCCGCCGTGGCACTGCCGTCGAATAACAGCGTGATATGTCCCAGCTCGCGTAAATTATGGTTGGCGACATCGCCGACGGCGGTAATCACATAATTCTTGCCGTCTAATTCCAACTGCTGATCCACCGCCAGCGGCTGGAACCATTCATCATCCTGATGCAGCAGGCAGTACGCCCCCAGATCCGGCGGCACGCAATCGCTGAACAGAATCACGCGATTGTCCTGCCGCATCGCCTCCGCCTCCTGACCGACGGCGCGGATCGTCGCTTGCCACACGACATGTCTCATTCCTGCCCCCTCATTTCGCTTTATCCGCCGGCGAGTTGAACGGCTGCCCCGCCGCTTGCGTTGCCGGCGCTTCGGCATCGGTTTTACGCAGGCGCTTGTCAAACCAGGCCACCAGCACCGGCGCGGTGAGCATGGTGATGATGCTGGCGGTCGCCAGTTGCGCGGTGGCGGCATCAACGAATGCCTGTAGCGTCGGGTCTGCCTGGGCCACCATCGCCGGCGTCAAGGCCGAACTGGCCGCCGTGGTGCCGAGCGCCGCGCCGAGTGCGGTTTTCTTCTTCAAAAACAGGTTGTACAAGAAGTAGAAGACAATCGCGGTCAGGGCGGAAATGCCGCCTAACAGGATGCCGGACAGCCCGGCGCTGAACACCGTATTCATGCTGGAGTTGGCGCCGATCGCAAACGACATGATGATGATGATCAGCGGCTGGGAGGCGGCGCACAACTGTTTGAATTTCTCATCAATATTGCCCCACATCATCCCGACCAGCAGCGGCACCAGCATCGACAGCAACGCCTCGAACGGAATATTGGCCAACCCGCTGACCCCCAATACCACCATGGTGACGAACGGCCCATCCTTGATGCAGAACACGGAAATGGCCCCGGCGTCGCTGGCGTCGCCATAGTTGCTGCACAGCGCGATATACAACGAGCTGTTGGAGCTGGTAATACAGGCCACCAACGCCAGCGTAGAAATACCGACGAAGCCCGCCGGCCCGAACATGGCGCCCATAATCCACACCGCCAGCGCGCCGGCGGCAAATTTCAGCATCAACAAGACTGCGCCTTTATATAACGGCAGCCCGGCTTGGCGAATATTGATCGACGCGCCGCAAATCAGCAGGAATATCCCCATCATCGCGCTGGAACCGGCTTTAAATAATGCCGTCGTCGGGCCGCCTATTTTTAACATCGACGGGAAAAAGGTATTAATTAATATGGCAAGGATTAATGGAATAATAATCAACCCGCCGGGGAACTTATTCATCTTGTCAAACAGATTTATATTTTTCATGGTGTTTCTCTTTTGTAGGGTAGAGTCACATCAGGCCTATTTTTATTAAATAGATTCGGCCCATATCCTGAATAATACGCATAGCGAAAAATAGGCTCAGGGTATCCGCGCACTGAATCAATACCGAACTATTCACCCGCGGATAGGTTATTTTTCAGCTATGTTACTGCGTCGCTTCGCGATAAATATGTTCAACGATGGTATGAATCACCTCATCCGAGCCGGTCAGCCCGCCTTTGCCGACGCACACCAACCCGTTGTAATCACCGCCGATGATCCTGACCAAATCGGTCTGCGGTATCACGTAATCCACCATTTCGATGCCGCTGGCGCCCAATCGTCTGAGCACGTTCACCATGGTGTCGCCCCCGGTCATGTACAACCCGCGAATTTCGCCGCCGCCGGCATCCAGCACCGCCCGGACGATATCCCCCAGCCCACGGTTGATATTGTCGGCCGCCTGCCCGTGCGCCAGCCCAAAGCGTTGCTCCTCCTGTGCTAAATCCAGCAACCGCCCGGTCAGCGCCGATTCGAACACGAAAATGGCATTGCGATGTGTGCGCACGCACTCCTGCGCCTGACGCACCACCCGCTGCACTTCAATCTCGGCCGAGTGTTCCCGGTCAATCAGCAGTTCCGCATCCACCGGGATATGGCACACGCGCGCGTCCTGTTCGATCAGCCGGGTTAGCTGGCGTTTGGTCACGGGCGTGGCGCTGCCCGCCACCACCACCACCGACCCTTGCTGTTGGCTCACCGGCACCGGCGTTGCTTCCGGGCGCGGTTCATCGCGGATCATCTCCCGCGCCCAGGCCAGCCGTTCGGTAAACGGCCCCGGATCCACCGCCAGTACGTTCCAGTTCAGCAGCGTCACCGCCCGGGCGATGGTTTCGACATCCGCCAATGAGATGGCATCCACCACCATGATGCGCGAGCCGTTTTGCTGCAACTGGCTCAGCGCCTGGCTGACCGCGTCGTACCCCTTGAGCACGCAGGATAACGCGATGTGGCCGACGTGGTGGTGCGTCTGCGCGGCCAGCAGTTCCGGCACAAAGGTTTCCGTCACCGGGGTGCGCACGTCTTTAGCCACATCGGTGCACGACAGCGCCACCGAGTCGATGACCGAGTAGCCGCCCACCAGAATCCGACGCGATTGCGGCATCGCCGGCACGACGACCGCCACGGTTTCCTGCGGCAACACCTCCAGCATGGCATCGATTTCATAGCCAATGCCGCCGCGCAGCGTGGTATCGACGCGCTTGGTGAAGTAGCGCGCCCCGCGCGCCTGCAACGACAGCGTGGCCTGGCGCACCAATTGTTGCGCTTCCGCTTTCGGCAGTGGCCGGCTATTGCTGCTGATCACCATCGCCTGCCAGTCTGAATCGCAGGCGTCGAAGGAATCCGCGTCAAAAAAGGCCGCGGTTCTGATGCCGCTGCGCGCCAGCAACACCCCGACGGTGGTCGCGCCGGTCAGGTCATCCGCCACGATGCCCAGCCGGTCGCCCTGCCCGCCTTCGCTGCGCAGTTGCACCCCGGCCGGCGTGACGCCGGACACGTAAATATCGTCACGGATAAACGCCGCCAGCGGCCCGGTTTTGCCGGTGGGGTGCAGGTTGATGGTGGGAATGCCGCGTTTGGGGTACAGGCCGCAGCGCAGCGTGCCGCCGCAATCGATCACCACCAGCCCGATCTCCTGCTCCTCCGGTTCGCCGTGCTTAAACACGTCCACCGCGTCCCAGCCGGTCAACTCCATCAAGCGATCCACCACCGCCGGGCGAATACCTCCGGTGATATAGGCAATCTTTTTCCCCGCCGTTACTTCAAGGCTCAAGGGCCCGCCCCAGCCTTTGCTGCCGCGGGTAATTTCCAGATAACGTTTCATGCGGTTCTCCTTGCTCAGGAAGGCGTGTACCCGGCTTGCGGGTACCTGCCTGCGGTTATCGGTGTTTCATCTTCCAGTAGCGTGCCGCCACCAGCGTTGACTCCAGCATGCTGACGGTGCCGGCCTTGCCGGTACCGGCGATATCAAACGCCGTGCCGTGGTCAACCGAGCTGCGCATAAACGGCAGGCCGAAGGTGATAGTGACCGAGCGCTCGAAGTCCAGCGTCTTGCAGGCGATATGCCCCTGATCGTGGTAGAGAGAAAGGATCGCGTCGTAATGCCCCAGTTTGCCCTGGTGGAAAACCGAGTCGGCCGGAACCGGCCCGATCGCATTGATACCGAGCGCCTGCGCCGCCTGAACCGCCGGAATGAGGTTGTCTTTCTCCTCATGCCCGAACAGCCCGTTGTCAGACGCATGGGGGTTGAGCGCGGCGACCGCGATGCGTGGTTGCGGGATATTCAGCGCGGTGAATTCATGGTGGATCTGCTGTACGCAGGCCAGTACCCGTTCTTTGTTGGCATAGTCGCAGGCGTCTTTCAGCGCCATATGACGGCTGACGAAGAACACGCGCAGTTTCTGCACATGGAACATGGTCAGACCGTAATCGGAGCCGGTTTCCACCTGATAGATCTCGGTATGGCCGGGCAGCTTGCAGCCCGCCAGTTTGATGGCTTCTTTATGGATCGGCGCGGTGGAGACCACGTCAATCTCGCCGGCCATGCCCAGCGCGATGGATTTCATCACGTAATCCAGCGACATCTGGCCGGCCAGTTTCTGCACTTTCCCCCAGACGATGCTGTCGCAGTCGTAGTCGCCGGTCTCCAGCACATCCAGCGTTCCCCAGGTGAAGCGGGCTTCGGCCGGCGAGTGAATCACGTTGATGGCGAAGTCGCAGTTCCAGATGGCCATCGCCCGTTGGATGATCGGCACTGAACCGATCAAAAACGGCCGGCACTCCTCATACACCGCTTGATTCATCATGGTGGCGACGGAGATTTCCGGGCCAATGCCCGCCGGGTCGCCGATGGTAAGGGCTACGACAGGTTTGTTATCAACAACAGGTTTGTTATCAACCGACATATTTTTCACCTTTTTCATATGGCCAGAACAACCAAATGTTCATATGTTCACTTAAATAACTTTTGTTAGGTGGCAGTTTACGGTAAGAAAAACAAATAACCTTGAATAAGGTCACGTTTCATACAGAAATATCCTTGACCGGAGAAATGTGTGATCGAACATTTGTTTTGGTCATGATTATAAGTAACGCGATAAGGACTTTTGTTACCCTCACCGCAGACGAATAGTGATAACGGGAGTGATTAATGAGAAACCTGATGCTGGGCACCAGTTGGAAAATGAACAAAACCCTGGAAGAGGCCAACGCCTATTGCGATGTGTTGGTTAATCGGCTCAATGCGGCGGCCGGCCCCCACATCCAGCCATTCGTCATCCCCCCTTTTACCCTGATTCGTGAGGTGACGACGCGCTTGCGTCAGGGCGGCGTCAACTGCCTGACCGGCGCCCAGAACATGCACTATGCCGATGCCGGCGCCTGGACCGGGGAAATCTCACCGGCCATGGTGCGCGACTGCGGTGCGACGCTGGTGGAGCTGGGCCATTCGGAACGGCGGCGCGACTTTGCCGAAAATGACGCGGATATTCAGAAAAAAAGTACAGGCCGCGCTACGCTATCAGCTACGGCCGCTGGTGTGCGTCGGTGACAGCGCGCAGGAAAAAGGCTGGGGGGTCTCGATTGAAACCGTCGTGCGTCAGATGAAAATCGCCCTGGCCGGGCTGGCGCGCCCGCAGGTTGAACAGGTGATCATCGCGTATGAACCCGTGTGGGCGATCGGCGACGGCGGCACCCCGGCGACGGCCGATGAAGCGCAAACCATACACCGCGCCCTGCGGCAGGCGCTGGCGGATACCTACGGCCCGGACACGGCGGAAAACGTGACGTTGCTGTACGGTGGCAGCGTAAATCCGCATAATAGTTCGGCGCTGATCCAATGCCCTGATATCGATGGATTATTCATCGGCCGCTCGGCATGGGACGCTGAGGGTTTTTGTCGATTGGCGCACAACGCCGCGACGTGGCGGGAACGTTAAACCTACCGTCGCGCCTGCGTTGGCGCTGCACCGGCGTCATTGCACATGTCGTCGCCCGCGTGAGCCGCAGCCCACATTCAGTCAGAAGGATCCTGCACGCCGGCCCCTGTCGATGGCGGTCGGCGAAGGAATAATGGCGAGACACGACCTGGTGCCTCACTGCAACCCTACAATGGCGAGTTAACCCATGAGTGAATTCGATTCAGACAGCGAACTGCTGACGGAAATTGCCGTCGCCTATTACGAAAACGAACAGACGCAAGAAGAGATCGCCAGCCGTTTCGGTATCTCCCGCATCAAGGTCGGGCGCCTGCTGAAACGCGCGCGCGCGGAAGGTATCGTCGAAATCAATGTGCGCTACCACCCGGTTTTCAGTTCGCAGATCGAACAGCAGTTCATCCGGAGTTTCGGCATCAAACGCGCGCTGATCGCCCTCGACCATCACGATGAAGAAGAACAACGTCAGCAGGTGGCGTCGTTGGTTTCCACCTACCTGTCCAGCATCATCAAAAACGGCATGACGGTTGCGGTGGGGCAAGGCCGCAACGTCGCCGCCGTCGCCAGCCATGTCGGCGTCTTTCCCGAACGGCAGTGCAGGTTCATTTGCGGCATCGGCGGCACCAAACGCGACGGCGAGCTGATCGACGCCGACCACATCAGCCGGCATCTGGCGCGCAAGTTCAACGCCAGCAGCGAAACCCTGTACGCCCCGGCCTACGTGGAAAACTCAGCGATGAAAGCCGCCTTCATGCAGAACCGCTTGATTAGCGAAACGCTGGATCGCGCCAGCAAGGCGGACATCGCGCTGGTGGGGTTGGGGGACATGAACGAAAACAGTTTTATGGTGCAACTGGGCTGGTTTACCTCGCAGGAGATCATCACCGCACGCCAGGAACAGGGCGTTGTCGGCGATATCGCCGGTTATTCTTTCCTCGATATGCAGGGCACGCCGGTGGACACCGTGATGAACGACCGGGTGATTGGGCTCAGCCCGGAACAGTTGCGCAAAATCCCCTGCGTCATCGCCATCGCCGCCGAGAATACCAAGGCCACCGCGATACTGGCGGCTTTACGCTCCGGGATTATCGATGTGATCGCCACCAGCGCCAGCAATGCCCGCACGGTGCTGAACCTGGAACAGGCGAAATAGCGCTGCTGAAAAGCGGCCGCGCATGGCGGCCGATGGGAAACCGATGATCGGGCCTCGCCCCTGACCTGACGAGCGACGCCCACGGCGCCGAGGGGATAGCGAGGAACATCGACCGTCAACGCCATCGACTATCAACGCAATCGACCGCGCGCCAGCGTCAGCCGGTCGCTACCGATACGGGTGAGGTTTTGGCTGAAATGGCAATGGGTGATGGCGATGGCCAGCGCATCCGCTGCGTCCGCCTGCGGGTTGGCGGGCAGTTTCAGCAACGAGCGCACCATGTGCTGCACCTGGCTTTTCTCCGCCGCCCCGGTGCCGACCACCGTCTGCTTCACCTGCCGGGCGGCGTATTCAAACACCGGTAACGACTGGTTAACCGCCGCGACTATCGCCGCGCCGCGCGCCTGGCCCAGCTTGAGCGCCGAGTCGGCGTTACGCGCCATGAACACTTGTTCAATCGCCACGCAGTCCGGCTGGAATTGGGTAATGATTTCGCTGACGCCGGCAAAAATCAGCTTTAACCGGCCGGGGATGTCGTCCACCACCGTGCGGATACAACCGCTACCAAGGTAGCTGATTTGCCGGCCTTGTTGACGCACCACGCCATACCCCGTGATGCGCGAACCGGGATCAATGCCGAGAATAATACTCATCGTCACGCTCCCGGTTCACCGTGGCAGGGATCGCACGCCATTACAGCAGCGCCGCTACCTCGTCGGAGATCTCACCGTTGTGGTAAACCTCCTGCACGTCGTCGCAGTCTTCCAGCATATCGATCAGCCGCATCAGTTTCGGTGCGGTTTCCGCATCCATATCCGCCCTTGTGGACGGGATCATGGAGACTTCGGCGGATTCAGCCACAAACCCGGCGGCGTCCAGCGCATCCTTCACCTGGCCGAAGGTTTCCCACGGCGTGAAGACATCGATCGCGCCGTCGTCGAAGGAGAGCACGTCGTCAGCGCCCGCTTCCAGCGCCGCATCCATCAGGGTGTCTTCGTCCAGGCCCGGTGCGTAGGAGATCACGCCCTTCTTGCTGAACAGATAGGCTACCGAGCCGTCGGTACCGAGGTTGCCGCCGCATTTGGTAAACGCATGACGCACTTCGGACACGGTACGGTTACGGTTATCGCTCAGACATTCCACCATCACGGCGGTACCGCCGGGGCCGTAGCCTTCATAAATGATGGTTTCCATGTTGGCGTCATCATCGCCGCCCACGCCGCGGGCGATGGCGCGGTTCAGGGTGTCGCGCGTCATGTTGTTGGTCAGCGCTTTATCGACAGCGGCGCGCAGGCGCGGGTTGGAGCCGGGATCGCCGCCGCCCAGCCTGGCCGCCGTCACCAGCTCACGAATAATTTTGGTGAAAATCTTGCCGCGCTTGGCATCCTGCGCCGCTTTACGATGTTTGGTGTTGGCCCACTTACTATGACCTGCCATAAAAATCTCCGAAAAAGGCCTGTATCCCCGTGATCCCCCACGCGATTGTTGCGTCGGTTCCGTCGCTTACCCCGGTGTGTTTTGATAAACCACCGACGTTCCGCCCGGTCGCCGCCTTAACATCACGCGGGTGCCACGAAGGTCAGGCTGGACAAATAACAAATTCTTCAATCGCCTGCCGGTTGCTCCAGGATATGGTCAACCGAGCCGCCGCCGGGGCATCCAGCCACTGGTAAGCAAGGTGTTCACTGATGATCACCTCACGTTCTGTTGGCAACGCCAGACAGAACCAGTGCTCCAGATTGTGCGTTACGCCCGGCGCGTAGCGACGTCTTAAATGAGCAAAAAGCTCGAATTCCACACTGCGATGGCAGTCAATCAGCGGCAACGCCTCGGCGGCGATATCGATATCGACTTCTTCCTTTACTTCACGCAGCGCGGCACACCTTGCGGTTTCGCCCGCCTCCAGACTGCCAGTGACCGATTGCCAGAAGCTTGGGTCATCACGGCGCTGAAGCATCAGCACCCTGCCGGTATCACGGGCGTAAATCACCACCAGAACCGATACGGGGCGCTTATAGTTCATCTCAATGATTCTCTGAGCCATTCTCGGCGGCATCCTGCGCCGCTTTGCCCTTGCCCACCACCGCGATGGAGAGCTCTTCCAACGCCGCCGGATTGGCGAAGCTCGGCGCTTCGGTCATCAGACAGGCAGCCGCGGTGGTTTTCGGGAAGGCGATAACATCGCGAATGTTGTCGGTGCCGGTCAGCAGCATCACCAGACGATCCAGCCCGAAAGCCAGACCGGCGTGCGGCGGGGTACCGAACTTGAGCGCGTCCAGCAGGAAGCCGAATTTTTCGCGCTGCTGGTGTTCGTCGATGCCGAGAATGCGGAACACCGTCTGCTGCATCTCACCGTGATGAATACGCACTGAACCGCCGCCGACTTCGTAGCCGTTCAGCACCATGTCGTAGGCGTTGGCGATAGCGGCGGTCGGGTTGGCCGCCAGCTCGGACGGCGCCATATCGCGCGGGGCGGTAAACGGATGGTGCATCGCCGCCAGGCCGCCTTCGCCGTCGTCTTCAAACATCGGGAAGTCGATGACCCACAGCGGCTGCCAGCTGTTTTCGTTGGTAATTTTCAGGTCGCGCCCCAGTTTCAGACGCAGCGCGCCCAATGCATCCGTCACCACTTTGGCGCTGTCGGCGCCGAAGAACAGGATATCCCCGTCCTGCGCCGCGGTGCGATCCAGCAACGCCGCCAGAACCGCCTCACTGAGGAACTTGGCGACCGGGCTCTGCACGCCTTCCAGCCCTTTGGCCTTCTCGTTGACCTTGATATAAGCCAGCCCCTTGGCGCCGTAGATTTCGATGAACTTGGCGTATTCGTCGATCTGCTTACGGCTCAGCTGGCCGCCGCCCGGCACGCGAATCGCCGCCACACGGCCTTTTGGATCGTTGGCCGGGCCGGAGAACACTTTGAAATCGACATCGTTGAGCAGGTCAGCGACGTCCACCAGTTCCAGCGGGTTACGCAAGTCCGGTTTGTCGGAACCAAAGCGACGCATGGCTTCGGCGAAGGTCATGATCGGGAAGTCGCCCAGATCCACACCGTTGATCTCCAGCCACAGTTCGCGCACCAGTTTTTCCATCACTTCACGCACCTGCGGCGCGGTCATGAACGAGGTTTCCACGTCGATCTGGGTAAATTCCGGCTGACGGTCGGCGCGCAGGTCTTCGTCGCGGAAACATTTGACGATCTGGTAGTAGCGGTCAAAACCGGACATCATCAGCAACTGTTTGAACAGCTGCGGCGACTGCGGCAGCGCATAGAATTTGCCTTTGTGCACGCGGCTCGGCACCAGATAGTCGCGGGCGCCTTCCGGCGTGGCTTTGGTCAGCATCGGGGTTTCGATATCAAGGAAACCGTGGCTGTCCATAAAACGGCGCACGAAGCTGGTGATGCGGGCGCGGGTTTTCAGGCGCTGGGCCATTTCCGGACGGCGCAGATCCAGGTAGCGGTATTTCAGCCGCGCTTCTTCGGTGTTGTTCTGGTTGGAGTCCAGCGGCAGCGGCTCGGCGCGGTTGATGATGCTCAGCGCGGAGGCAAACACTTCCACCTCGCCGGTGGCCATGTCTTTATTGATTTGGCTATCAGGACGAGCACGCACGGTGCCGGTCAGTTGGATGCAGAATTCGTTGCGTAGCTCGGAAGCCAGCGTGAACGCATCCTGACGATCCGGGTCGAAGAACACCTGCACCAGACCTTCGCGGTCGCGCATGTCAATGAAGATCAAACCACCCAGATCACGGCGGCGGTTAACCCAGCCGCACAGCGTTACTTCCTGGCCCACGTGGGACAAATTCAACTGCCCGCAATATTCAGTACGCATTACGATGTCCTTTTACACCGCCGCCGATCCCATCACGCGCGCCTGTCGGCGGCGAATTGAGGCTGTCAGGCTGGTCGGCATGATTTTTCTGGAGTTGTGTCCAATAAAAAAAGGGGAACATTATAAAGGCATTTCCCCCTCGCAATAAATACGATGGTAGCGGTCTGTACGCCGCCCCGCACACACTTTTTTGTTTTTTTCCTGCGTTTGGCTGCCGGCTACACAATTGCGGGGTATGATGCCATCAACCTGTTACATTCGAGCAACACCTCAGAAACCCTCGGAACGGAACGTTATGTACATCGGTTTACCGCAATGGCAGCACCCGGCATGGAGCCGACTGGGTTTGCACGACCTGGCGGATTACGCCCGTTATTTCAACTGCGTCGAAGGCAACACCACCTTTTACGCCCTGCCCGCCGCCGAGTCGGTACTGCGCTGGCGTGACATGACGCACGATGCATTCCGCTTCTGTTTCAAATTCCCCGCCGTTATCAGCCATCAGGCCGCGCTGCGCCACTGCCAGCAGCCGGTGGCGGAGTTTTTCCGCTGCATCGAACCGCTCGGCCCAAGGCTGGGGCAGCTCTGGCTTCAGTTACCGGCGGCGTTCGGCCCGGATCAGCTAGAGGTGCTGTGGCAATTTATGGCGGCGTTGCCGACGGGGTTCAGCTACGGCGTGGAGGTGCGTCATCCGCTGTTTTTCGCCAAGGGGGATGCCGAAAGGCACCTGAATCAGGGATTGCATCAGCGTGGTATCAACCGGGTGATCATGGACAGCAGACCGGTTCATCACGCGCAACCCACCAGCGATGCGTTGCGGGACGCCCAGCGTAAAAAACCGAAGGTGCCGTTGCATGTGGTTCGTACCGCCGACGAACCGCTGATCCGTTTTATCGGCAATGAAGACCCGGCGGACAACCTGCGCTGGTTCACGCCCTGGATCGACAAACTGGCAGCATGGCGGGCGCATTCCCCCTATCTGTTCATCCATACCGCCGGTACCGCCAGCGCGCCGGCATTGGCGCAAGCGTTATGGCCGCAGCTCGATGCCGCCATTCCCGGCCTGCCGCCCTGCCCGGACTGGCCGCAGCAGTCGTCGCTGTTTTGACCGGTAGCGACGCAACGGCGCCACAATGCAGGATTTCGCGCCCTCCCGGTCGGCTTGCGAAGGGGCTTCACGGGGAAACCGAGCGGCGTCGGAGCAACATGCCCGCCACGCCGTTCTCCGTATATTCATGCCGGGTTGCCACCCGTCACATTCAAGCGGTGGTGATATCAGGCCGTGGTGATATCAGGCGCGTAGTCCCAGGTGCGTAGTATCAGACATGTCGTTCCAGGCTTGTCATCTCAGGCGTGTTGATAATAAGCCCCGGCGGATTCCAGCCCGCGAATGGTTGCGTAATCCTGCCAGAGTTGCTCTTTTTGGTGGCTGACTAAGTAGACGGTGCCAGGCTGGCTGAAAACATCTTTAGTCTGCTCGACGTTATTGCCGTCAGCGACATACATTTCCACTTTTTTGAACGAGCCCAATGTCTGCAACTGCGACACAGACCCATCCGGTGCGAAAACAGCCTGTTCAGGGCTGATCAGGCAGACATTAAAGGAATGGTTTTTCAGCCGATAATAGGGCGCAACCGTCAGCGCCATAAATTTTTCAGGGTCGGTAATCGCTATCGCGGTTGCGAGGAGTTGACCAAGCCCCGTGGTGACGCACGCGACATCGGGCCGTAAGATGCCGTCGCTTCTGGCCGCAATTTCAACCAGACAAGGCCCATCGGCCGTTAGCATGACTTCGGCATGGCTGGGGCCGTTTTTAATCCCCAGACACGCGCACACACCTCGGGTATAGTCCGCCAGCGCGTTGAATTCCGGATAAGACGCATCAATAATTTCATCGATATCGTAAACAATATTGCCTGAATCCAGCTTTTTCTTATGATACTTAACCATTTCCGTCACCAGAATATTCCCGGCGAGCGACACAAAATTCACCACATATTCAGTCCCCTTCAGATATTCCTGAAAAAGAACTGCCTCATTAATAATATTAAGCTTATTTTTCTTTTTGGATATTTGCTCAAATGCGCGTTGTGTCTCTTCACGGCTATTACAAATAAACACGCCGTCCGAACCTGCACTTTCCAGCGGTTTTAACACGACCGGATAATGTTGAGCATCAAGCCATGCTTGTGCATCTTGCCATGTACTGACGGCTATTTGCTGCGCCGCTTTCAGGCCGCCCGCCCGGAGTGTTTCGATCATATCGAATTTATTGCGTCGCGCCGACGTTTTGGCAAAATCATTTTGATAAGGCAGCGCCAACGCATGATTTAATTGGTCTGCTAACATCACGCCGCTTTCAGCGCCAGCGATAATAACCTCGGCGCCGAATTTCTTAATAAAGGCCAGCGTTTGATCCATAACATCATGAACCAGTGCGTTTTCATAAATAGAAAAATCAAAACCATTATAATAATAATCATCCAGCTGCGCGCTGGATGAAATATGAACCAGCTCACAGCCTCTATGGTGTAATTCTTTAGCAATAAATTTTCCCGATGAAAAACCATCGACCACCGCCACTTTTTTCATTTTGCCTCCTGTTTATTGCCCATCTGAAATTTACTTGCCCCTAACACCACCAGTAAAATAAGGATGCCGACGACCGCAGTAATACTTTCCCAGGAGATAAAAATACGTTGATCAATAAACTGAAAGGCTAATGTAAAGACCGGCAGCAGCAACAACAATAAAGACACATGTATCGGATCCAGAACACTGATGGAGCTCTGTATCAAAAAGATAGGAATAATATGCCCGATAACCGACAACGCCAGGACGATCATAAAGAGATCAGTGCCTGGCCATAGTGAAATTTGACTCACCGAGCAATAAACCAACGCGGAAAATAGCATTAACACATTTCTAAACCCTAATATCTCATAGGATTTCCAGCGCTTTTGACTTAAATCTTTTGAGAAAAAGGTATACAGAACCGTGCCGATTGCGCTGGATATCACACAGATAATCCCGATGGTTCGTTCAAGATGCGTCGTATTCGTCACCCCGCTTTTTCCCAGATAGGAATTGAGAAGCATCGCAATGACACCGGCCATCACCGCCCATGCGACAACGGATTCCAGCTTGGTTGGCGTCGAGGCCCCGGTGATGAAATAGCGTGAAATAATAATGGTTAATGCCGGCCCACAGGCAACGGAAGCGATCCCGACCACCGCCGGTTCAAGGTATTTCAGCGAAATAATCAACCCGCCCCAATTAAGCAACACGGCAACATTCACCCACAACAGGAGCGGAATGCTGGTTTTGACTTTTTGGAGATAACCCTGGCGGTTCTTTACCACCGACAGCGTAATAAAAAACGCCATTGACAATATAAAACAATAAACAATGAATACAGCTGGATTCAGGCGCTGGGTGATATTCGCCACGAAAACATCAAAAGCCGCACTAATGATGCAAAAGACCACCCCAAAAACCACCCCGATGAGCACGCTATTCTTATTCATGCGTTATGACCTTTCGCCAAATATGGCGCTACCAACCCGAACCATCGTCGAGTTATAGCACAACGCGAGTTTATAATCATTACTCATTCCCATACTTAATTGTGGGAAATGGTATTTCTCAGTAATAGCGCTCATCTGACTGAAATAGACACTGACATCCTTTTCGTTAGGCGGTATACACATTACCCCTTCAATACAGATATTATCCAGACGGGAGACATGAGCAAACACATCGTCAAAGTCATTAACACTGACGCCGCTTTTTTGTGGCTCATCGCCGATATTTATCTGGATAAATATTTTTTGCGTTTTACCCAGCGATTTTGCGCAGGATGAGATCTTGTCAGCTAACGACGCTCTATCGACAGATTGAATCACATCAAAAAACTCTACAATTTTGGCGACTTTTCTCGATTGTAAACCACCAATAAAATGTAACTCCAGATCCTCATATTGATTTCTGAGTGCGTCCCATTTATTTATCGCTTCATCAACCCGGCTTTCCCCAAAACAGCGGTGGCCTGCATGGATTAATGGCTGTATTTTATCCATGGTGTGGAATTTAGACACCACCAACAACCTCGCCGCTCTGGAAACCGCCTCAACCGACGCTTTGATTCCCAGATAGTTATCTAATGCTTCCTCATTGCTATACTTCATCATTTCACCACAGTGACTTTATCTGCTGTGACATGGATCTTCAAAATAGACGTAATCTCATGACCGGTTTGTGTTCTGACTTTTTCCCGCCCGTGGTTTTGTATTTTTTCTACCGCACAAATGATCTTTTCAATTTTCCCGCCTGCATTTTCGACCGCATTGACTAATGAGATCACGGCGCCCCCTGTACTTAAGGTATCATCAATCACAATAACGCGGTCGCCTTGATTAATACCATTCAAATACATTTTCCCTTCAAAATATTCTGATTTAATCTCAACGACATTATTATTAAGCTCGCTAAGACTATAGGGATACCATCTCGCCATGGCTAACGGCTTCCCGGTCAGCAATGATAGAGTGGTCGCTAAAGGTGCGCCTTTATCTTCTTCCGTAATGATTTTGTCAAAATCGATATTGAGGTGTTTTAATATCTCATACGCCACTTCCATAAGCACCTGTGGCCTTAATGCCGGGAGTTGGTCAGTAAACTCATTCACCGTCGTCAACGACTTCCCTGAATTCACCACTCTGGCTTGGGTATAAATTTCCTTTAATAACATGCCATCGTCCTTACTTTGAATATTCCGGATAAATACCATCCCAGCGGCTCTTATACTTCCAGGCGCTGTCAAAAAATAATGTAACTATGATTTTATTATGGATATCTTCCATCAAGCTTTCGCTCATCACAATATTCGAACCACACGTAGGGCCGATACCCAATCCATTGCTGTCGATAAACGCCCGCATTCTCTCCCAGGCAAGCTCGCCATTAACCACTTTAATTTCATCGATTAAATCCAAATCGGTATTTATCGATAATACCCCCGCGCCCAACCCCATTAAATTGTGGCTATGGTGCTTAAACGTGATGCCCTTCCTTTTCGCATAGACAGGGGCTGATTTATCCACTTCAATCCCTATCGTTTTAATATCAGGGTATGCTTGTTTTAAAACCTTAGCGATGCCGGAGAATGTTCCCCCGGTGCCAATTGAGCAGACAAAATAATCAGGGCTTACGTCTTTTTCTCGTAACTGAGCAATAATTTCCTGGCCGCAGGAAAACCATGCTTTCATATTTAACGTCGTCCCAGCCTGATTGAGATAAAACGTATTCTGGTTGGTCTCAACATAGTTAAGGGCGGCTTCAACCGACCCATTCAGAAATTTCTCCTTGGGGGTTTCTACGACGGTGCCGCCAAACATTCTGATCTGTTCAAGCCGTTCCGCCGTCATACCTTCAGGCATGAACACAACCACACGATAGCCTTTCTGCTGCCCTATCCACGCTAACGCTGCGCCGCCATTTCCCGTGGAGCAATCAACCAGCGTCATTCCTGGGGCGATTTTATTTTCGCGTTCAAGCGTATTAATAATATGCAGAAACGTCCTGTCTTTATGACTACCGGTCGGATTCTGGAATTCACATTTAGCAAACAACCTATTCCCATTGAACGCTAAATTTGATAGTTCCACTAGTGCCGTATTTCCTATATCGCACAATTTCATGCAACCATTCCTAATAAATCAAGACGAAAGATGAAAGATAACCATCCATTTAATAACCACAGCTATTTAATAACTACAGCTATTTAATAACCACAGCCATTTAATGGCCATTTGATAAATACAGCCATTTAACGAACATAGCCATTTAATAAAAATGGCTGTTAAATAAAAACGATGATCACGCAAAAACACTCATCGCATAAGAAATCATCACGTAAAAATCACTGAATAAAAATAGCCATCCAATACGCATATTACCAGCCTGAATTTGATACTCTTATTCAAAAAACGAGTCAAGCGTATTTTTATAATTCATACATTCGTCATTAATCATTACTTAGGCGTCTATTTATTCCATCCCGTATAATCAATAAATCACAATAAGCATCTGGGTATTACTCGCATTAAAAGCAGCAATATTTTATTTATCATGTCGTTTTTTAAACATTGCGCGTTTATTCGTGATGAATAGTTTATTTATTACCATAGGATTTTCTTATTTTTATTGCATGATATTACAGCCATTATTTCCCAACATGATCACAACAGAATTAACAATAAAATAAAAATCTCCTTTTCATCATTAACAACGTCATTCTGAATTTACCCCGGTGAATCCACCTGTCGGTGAATAATGTTATTTCTAAACGAAGATAAAAATGGCATCGAGAGGCGGGTTAGCCGGCATTGATATCCGCCATATTTCGCATTGCAGATGCGCGGGCCGCCTGTTTGAGCATGTCGATTTTTATTACGCCAGAGCCGCCGGGATGACTCCTTTCTCCACGAAAAATCACCTACAATGTGCGCGCCTGTTTTATGCGGTGTCAGTCCGACGCCCCGGCTTTCGGCGCTGCGGACATGTTTGGTCAGGGAGTGGAGTGTAATATGGTCAGTGCGCTCTATGTGGTACTCGGCGCAATCTTGTTAATCAAATTGTCGATAGATGTGGTGAAGCTGCGGATGCAGTACCGTGTGGCGTATGGCGATGGCGGTTTTTATGAACTGCAAACCGCGATCCGCGTCCACGGTAACGCAGTGGAATACATCCCTATCGGCGCCATTATGCTGGTGCTGATGGAGATGAACGGCGCCTTAAACGCCATGGTTCATCTGTGCGGCATTCTGCTGATGCTGGGTCGGCTGTGTCATTACTATGGTTTGCGGCATCGGGAGTTCGGTTGGCGGCGTTCCGGTATGGCGGCCACCTATGTGTCGTTGGTGCTGATGGTGGTGTTCAATCTCTATTATTTGCCCTGGGAGCTGGTGTTTACGCTGCGATAACCGCGTTCGCCAGCAGCAGGAATACGCAACATCTGCGACGGTAAGGGCGCCCCCCCTTACCGTCTTTCGTTCATCAACCGCCGCACTTTCTGCTAGAATGCGCCCCTGTTCTTTTCCTGTGTGCTTGTTTCCGCTATGTCAAACCGCGATATGCTTTTTTCCGCCCCCATCGCCAACCTGGGCGACTGGACTTTTGATGAGCGCGTCGCTGAAGTCTTCCCCGACATGATTCAGCGCTCCGTGCCCGGCTACTCGAATATTATTTCCATGATCGGCATGCTGGCGGAACGCTTCGTCCGCCCGGATAGCCGGGTTTACGATCTGGGCTGCTCGCTGGGCGCCGCGACACTGTCAATGCGCCGCAACATTCATGTCCCCGGCTGTCGGATTATCGCCGTCGACAACTCGCCCGCCATGGTGGAGCGTTGCCGTCGCCATATCGAAGCCTTTCGCGCCGACACCCCGGTGGATGTGTGCGAAGCCGATATCCTCGACACCGACATCCATAATGCCTCGCTGGTGGTGCTTAACTTCACCTTGCAATTCATCACGCCGGAGCAGCGTTTGCTTCTGCTGCGCCGTATCTGGCAAGGGTTGCGCCCCGGCGGCGCGCTGGTGCTGTCGGAAAAATTCAGCTTTGAAGACGCCGCCATCGGCGAACTGCTGTTCAATATGCACCTGGATTTCAAACGCGCTAACGGCTACAGCGAGCTGGAGATCAGCCAAAAACGCAGCATGCTGGAAAACGTCATGATCACCGACTCGGTGGAAACCCACAAAGCCCGGTTGCGGGAAGCCGGTTTCGCCCACAGCGAAGTCTGGTTCCAGTGCTTTAACTTCGGCTCGCTGGTGGCGATAAAACCCGAGGACGCCGCATGATCGATTTCGGCCGTTTCTATCAGCAGATCGCCATCGGGCCGCTCAGCCATTGGCTGAATACGCTGCCTGCCCAAATCAGCGAGTGGCAGCAGTCCTCACTGCACGGCGGGTTCAGGCAGTGGCTCAATTCCGTGGAACATCTGCCGGCCTTAACGCCAGATCGGCTCGAGCTGGTCGATGGCGTTAGCGCCGCCATGGATACGCCGCTGTCCGAAGGGCAACGTCTGGGCATCGAGCGCTTGCTGCGCAACCTGATGCCATGGCGCAAAGGCCCGTTTTCGCTCTATGGCGTCGATATCGATACCGAATGGCGTTCCGATTGGAAATGGGATCGCGTTGCGCCGCACATCAGCCCGCTACAGGATCGGCTGATTCTGGATGTCGGCTGCGGCAGCGGCTATCACCTGTGGCGCATGATTGGCGCCGGCGCCCGCATGGCCGTGGGTATCGATCCCACCCAACTGTTCCTGTGCCAATTTGAAGCGGTGCGTAAATTGCTGGGCGATGACCCGCGTGCGCACCTGCTGCCGCTTGGTATCGAGCAGTTGCCGGCGCTCAATGCGTTCGACACCGTGTTTTCCATGGGCGTGCTCTATCACCGCCGTTCGCCGCTCGATCATCTCTGGCAATTGAAAAACCAATTGGTCTCCGGCGGCGAATTGGTGCTGGAAACACTGGTGGTGGAAGGTGACGAGCATTGCGTGCTGGTGCCGGGCGAACGTTACGCCCAAATGCGCAACGTCTATTTCCTGCCGTCGGCGGCGGCACTCACTCAGTGGCTGGAGAAATGTGGTTTTTGCAATATCCGCGTCGTGGATCAAGGCGTAACCACCGTGCAGGAACAGCGCCGCACCGACTGGATGATCAGCGAGTCGCTGGCCGATTTTCTCGACCCCGCTGACCACAGCAAAACGGTGGAAGGCTACCCGGCACCGTTGCGAGCGGTGCTGGTGGCGCAGAAGCCATAAAAAATGCTGGCCGTCATCGGTAAATGGCGGCCAGACCGGTGAAAAAGGCGCTACTCCTGCGCCATACGCAGAATACTGTTGCGACTTATGCGTTAGCGGTTTTAACGATGAGGTTGATGGCCTCTTCTTCGGTCATCGTTCCCTGCTGAATATCAGCCGGGATCTCTTCACCGTTGGTTTCATTTAATAACACGGTGTGCCCGGCGGTATGCAATTCGCCGGAGACCGCATCACCCCGCTCAATATCGTAGTTCTCCTTTAATTTGGCGACGATAAACGCGCCATCAGGATCGCGGATAACGATGAAACCAATGCGATGTTCATGATGCACAACGATTCCACGCATAGCAGGATTCCTTATTCCACAGTGAGAGTGTTGAGCATAGCACCTGCCAGCGGAAATAAACGCTAAGTGCATAACAATTCATGCTTATGCCCTGGTTCTGTTGCGTTCTTCCGGCAATTACCGATTGCCGCGAAGCTGAAAAACCGCCGCCGCGGTAGTGAAAAAAAGCCCCGGCAACACGCCGGGGCCTGGTACTCGCAAGCAGACCGTAAGGGGAATGCTGCGCGGCAAACGTTTTCCGTCTCAACGGCCTGCGCGACGGCATCACCGCCGCCTGTTTGTGGCTGATGATTCGCCGCAACGACACCGACCGCGATCACCCGCTGGAAAGCGGAACATCAATGGATGACGGGCTCAGCGCATTCTTCATCGCTGCGACCATGTCGCCATCCACGCAATAGTGCTGGAACTCGTCCATATCGCCTTCACTACACAACGTCACCCCGACTTTGCGGTAACGCATCGGTGACGGCAACCAGCGCCCGGCCGAGCTGTGCACCTCCTGAATACCGCAATCGCGGAACTTGTGCAGGTTGGTCAAGCGCACGCCGGAGCCAGCCATAATGATTGGACTCCGGCTGACATCATTAAGTTCCCGTAATAGCCGCAATCCGTTTTCGGCGCTGGGTTGTTGGCCGGAAGTCAGCACGCGCGCCACGCCCAAATCCGCCAATTGATCAATCGCATGACGAGGATTGAGGCACATATCGAATGCACGGTGAAACGTCACCGCCAGCCCGCTGCAATGCGCCATCACCCGCCGCATCCGCAGCAGATCGATGTGGCCTTCCTCATCCAGCACCCCAACCACCAAACCGGGGAACCCCATTTCACGGATTTGGTCGATGTCATAAAGCATCGCGGCGAACTCACGGCTGCTGTAGCAGAAATCGCCGCCGCGCGGACGCACCATCGGATGAACCGGAATACTCAGCGTTTCCCGCGCCTGGCGTAGTACGCCGTAACCGGGCGTCAGACCGCCTTCCCGCAATCCGGCGCACAGTTCAATCCGATCCGCGCCAGCCTGCTCGGCCGTCAACGCGCAATCAATGCTGTAACAACACACCTCCAGTTTTGGCATACCTTCCTCCCACAAATATGGCCATTTACAGCGGTGATCACCACGCGCATCCTCGCGTGAAGCATGGTGGCCGACCGCTGTATCCGCCAGAAAATCAACATGATAAAAAAACCGGGCGTCCCGCTTGCGCGCAACACAGGCGCAAGGCGGCGACGCGGCGGGCGTTCCCACGGTCGCAGGCTATCGGGAATGTTTTTGATAGCAGGGAATCTGTCCCGGCTCACTATGGCATCGGCCCCGGCCTGAGGAAGAGAGCCGCATCACACTGGTTCGGGCATTTCGCGGCAAAATATGAGCCACGACACAATTTATCAGCCATACCATGCAGTTAAGCCTGAAAGCAGCGCGCTTATTTCTCACCCGCCGCGTCTTCATCCTGCTCGCTGGCGACGACGTCCTGGATCCTATACGGATGAAACTTGAGCGTGATGCTGCCGTTCGTCACCGCCAGCGTAGGATTGGGTAAACGTTCCTGTTCCCCCTGCGGATGGCTGAATTTCAGTTTGATACCCGGCGCTTGCAGCGCCTCGTCCGACAAGCATGCCAGCGCGCGCTGATGCAGCGTGGCCGGATCGCCGGGCAACACCAGTTCCACATGCTCCCAGCCTTCGTGCGGATAGTGACGGTTGCCGGGCCACGGCAGTTCCACGCAGTCGATCCGCCACGGCCCGACCGTGAGCGGCTGGTGCAAAGTGAACAGGCAGATGGGACGTCCGTTAATGGTCTTTTCTGACAGCAAGGTTCCGCTCGTCAGCAGCGCTTCGCGCCAGCGCTCCGCCGTGCTGTATTGGTGACAACGCAGCGCAAGGTGATCCGCCTGAAAATCCGCCAGATTCAGTTGCAGTTGCGCCGCCAACTGCCAGAGTTCGTTTTCAAAGCGGGAAAGATCGTCGCGTAATGATGCGGGTAGCAGTGCGGTCATGGGGTTCTCATCCGGGTAAAAAAATATGGGCGCCAATCTACACATTCCCCCCGAACGCCGCCATCTTTATTCCCTGTACAGCCGCGCCCGGCCGGGGTTGTGCTGCTGACGAGCCAACCTCTTTGTGATATAAAAGGCAGCTTATTTTGTCAATTAAGGTACCCCGGTGAATATTCAGGCTCTTCTTTCCGAAAAAGTCCGTCAGGCCATGGTTGCGGCGGGCGCGGGCGCTGACTGCGAAGCGATGGTTCGCCAGTCGGCCAAGGCACAGTTTGGCGATTATCAGGCCAATGGCATCATGGCTGTGGCTAAAAAACTGGGCATGCCGCCGCGCCAGTTGGCCGAACAGGTGGTGCAGCTGCTGCAACTGGACGGCATCGCCGCCAAAACGGAAATCGCCGGGCCCGGCTTTATCAATATTTTCCTCGACCGCCAGTGGCTGTCCGCGCAGCTGGAGCACGCGCTGAGCGCGCCGAAGCTGGGCATCGCCGGCGTTGAACCGCAAACCATCGTCATCGACTATTCCGCCCCCAACGTCGCCAAAGAGATGCACGTCGGCCATCTGCGCTCCACCATCATCGGCGATGCGGCGGTACGCACGTTAGCATTCCTCGGCCACAAGGTGATCCGCGCCAACCACGTCGGCGACTGGGGCACCCAGTTCGGCATGCTGATCGCCTATCTGGAAAAAGTGCAGAACGAGCACGCCGGCGATCTGGAACTCTCCGATCTGGAAGCCTTCTATCGGGAAGCGAAAAAGCATTACGACGACGATGCCGCCTTCGCCGAGCGCGCGCGCGGCTACGTGGTGAAACTGCAAGGCGGCGATGAATACTGTCGCACCCTGTGGCGCCGGCTGGTGGATATCACCATGAGCCAGAACCAGCGCAATTACGATCGCCTCAACGTCACGCTGACCAAAGACGATGTCATGGGCGAAAGCCTGTACAACGACATGCTGCCGGGCATCGTCGCTGATCTGAAAGCCAAAGGTCTGGCGGTGGAAAGCGAAGGCGCTACCGTGGTCTATCTGGAAGAGTTCCGGAACAAGGAAGGCGAGCCGATGGGCGTCATCATCCAGAAAAAGGACGGCGGCTACCTTTACACCACCACCGACATCGCCTGCGCCAAATACCGGTACGAAACGCTGAACGCCAACCGCGTGCTGTATTACATCGACTCCCGTCAGCATCAGCATCTGATGCAGGCCTGGACTATCGTGCGCAAAGCCGGTTACGTTCCGGATGCCGTCAGCCTGGAACACCACATGTTCGGCATGATGCTGGGCAAAGACGGCAAGCCGTTCAAAACCCGCGCCGGCGGCACCATCAAGCTGTCCGAGTTACTGGATGAAGCCTACGACCGCGCCCTGGCGCTGATTGCCGAGAAAAACCCGCAGATGGCGCGCGCCGAGCTGGAACAACTGGCGCAGGTGGTTTCCGTCGGCGCGGTGAAATACGCCGACTTATCCAAAAACCGCACCACCGACTATGTATTTGACTGGGATAACATGCTGGCGTTCGAAGGCAACACCGCGCCGTATATGCAATATGCCTATACCCGCGTGGCGTCCATTTTCAAACGCGCCGGGGTGGACGACGGCAGCCTGACGCAGCCGATCATACTGGATGATGAACGCGAGCTGGCGTTGGCGACCCGCCTGCTGCAATTTGAAGAAACCATCACTACCGTGGCCCGTGAAGGCACGCCGCACGTCATGTGCGCCTACCTGTACGATCTGGCCGGGCTGTTCTCGAGTTTCTATGAACACTGCCCGATCCTCAACGCCGACAGCGACAGCGTGCGTCAAAGCCGCCTGAAGCTGGCGCAGCTCACGGCGATGACGTTGAAAACCGGGTTGGACACGCTGGGTATCCAGACCGTCGAGAAGATGTAATCGTCACCGGGCCGATGCCATTGCCGTCGGCCCGAATCCCTCACTCGCGGTTGTCACCCTTCGCAACGGCTAAATACTGAATTCATCCGCCCACCGGGTGGCGCTGTCCATTGCCGTAATGACACTGCGCTCCGACAGTTGCATCGATTTCGCCATCTCGCCAACGCCTTCCCATAAGCCTTGCTCATACAGTTGCGACAGCCGTAATAGCGCATAAAGTTTACCTTCATGCTGGAGCAAGGCCCTGGCTACCGCTTCAGACAGGGTGATATGCCTAAAAATATCTTTCAGCGGGAGATCGAGGATCACGTCCAGCAGTGAGAACAACCCGCATAAAAACGCATCCGGCATTGACGATTGACAGCCCATTTTTTCCGCCGCCAGTTCGCAGAACCGCCCGCGGGTCAAACTCACTTGATAGAGTTCCTCCACCTCGATATCACCCGCAGCGGATAAACAGGCAATCGCCACAAAACGGCGCAGTTCATTCTTACCGAGGTACATGGCGATATCTTTCAACGACAGGCATTTAAAATTACTGGCGCCGACCGTCCGGTATAAAATATTTTTTGCGTAGCGCATGACTTTATAGGAAAGAGAGACATCACCCTTAATCAACATCTCCACTTTTTTAAAATCAATCTCTTCGTCGCTTACCGCTTTTACCAATTGGAACGTGGCGATCTCATTCTGTGATAACCTGCGATTTTTGATCACTTCCGGCTTGCTAAAAAAATAGCCTTGAAAAAGATCAAAGCCATATTTTTTATATCGTTCAAAATCGACATGCGACTCTATTTTTTCAGCCAACAGCGTCACATGGTTCATTTTTTACCCTGTTTACTGAGATAGCGGTCGATATCACTAAACTCAGTATTCTGCACATCAAATTTGATGATGTGAATGTAGGGGATGAACCGATCCCAGGCACTGTCTAAAGAAAAGTCATCCAGTGCGATGCGAAACCCATCATCATGTAGTTTTCGCACCGCCTTCAATAAGTCGTCATCAGGTGTCGCCTGCTCTAATACTTCAATCACCACTTTGCTACGCGGCAACGCATGCGCGACGCCGTTAACAATCAATTGATAGGGAAAATTAACGAATGCGGAATAATGCCCAACCAGGTGGGACGGCGCCGCACACAGGAACTGATCCGAAATGATCTGGGCCGTCGCATACTCGGAGGACACATTGGGAAAGGCGTTGGTCAAGCCATTTCTAAAAAAAATTTCATAGGCTACCGTATTCAGGTGCCTGTCAAATATAGGCTGCCGCGCAACGAATGAATACATATGCCCCCCGATTATTGGTTATATTGCATGCGGAAGAACGCACATGCGTAAGAGAAAATAGTTATCATCATACCTTCTTGTTTTATTTATCACGGCCGAAATTAATTTCTCTTTATACCCAACTCATCATTATGTTATTCACTCACGCTGCGCTATAAAAATGATATTTATTATCACGTTTTATTTTCTGAATGCATTAATTTACCTTGTAAACTATAGCCAGATAATCCCGCATTATCCATACCTGAATAATAAGAACTTATATTTTGACGCTAATCGCACATTGTTGAAACAATTGCTCAATCATTCAACCAATAACTTGGCGTTATTCACGAACAATAGTGATGAAATTGCTGCCCCATCCACGCCAGAAACGCGACGTTACCGCCGCGTCTCCGACGTTAGTCGGTTATTTCATCCCTAACGCCAACCGAGACGACAAAGCGTCATCCGACGATGCGTGCGCGCCCCCCTCTCTCAGCCGGAACGTTTCCACCAACTGACGCAATCTCGTCGCCTGATCGTTCAGCGATTCCGCCGCCGACGACGCCTGTTCCACCATCGCGGCGTTCTGCTGCGTTACCGCCTCCATCTGGTTGATCGCTACGTTGATCTGGCTGATGCCGCGGCTCTGCTCTTCCGACGCCAGCGACATTTCACCCACCAGCGATGACGTGTTTGTGATCAGGGTTTTGACATTACCGATGGCCTCGCGCACATCATCCGCCTGCTGCGAGCCGTTTCTCACGGCCGCAATGGCATTGTCTATCAACGTTTTGATTTCTCTGGCGGCGGAAGAGGAACGTTGCGACAACGTGCGCACTTCGCCTGCCACCACGGCGAAGCCGCGGCCATGCTCGCCGGCGCGCGCTGCTTCCACCGCCGCGTTCAACGCCAGAATATTGGTCTGGAAAGCGATGCCTTCGATCAGGTTGGTGATCTCCGCCACTTTTTCCGACCCGGAAGCAATGCCTTTCATCGCCTGCATCATGCGTTCAACCGACACATCGCCGTGGGTCACGGCTTCCGCCGCCTTCTGGCCAAGCTGGTTGGCCTGCCGGGCATTTTCGACGTTGCTTTCCACGGTGGAGGAGATTTCATGCATGCTGGCGGCGGTTTGCGCCAGCGACGCGGCCTGTTCTTCGGTGCGGGACGACAGATCAATATTCGCTGCGGCAATCTCGCTGGATGCGGTCGCCACACTCTCGCTGGACATCCGCACATCCGCCAGTACGGTGGCGAAACGGTCGGTCAGGTTGTTGAGCGCCTGCGCAGTCTTGCCGATTTCATCATGACGGCTGTCGTCTGCTCTCAGCGTGAGATCGAGATTGTCGCTGATCGTCAGCAAGGTATGTTGCAGATGATTCAGGCTGCGACGGACATACAACAAAATCATCAACGCCAGCGTACCGGCCACCGCCACCGAGGCAACGATCAGGCCGACAAAGGTATACAGCGCGGCGCGATAACTCGCCTCATTAGATTTTTCCTGTGTATCGGCCAGCTTCAGGTTGTAATCACGTTGATCCTGCAACGCTTTAATCAATGCCTGCTCAACCTGCTTTTTAGTATTTTCCGCTGCGGTGTCCGTGGTGCTCTGCTGGGTTCCGCCTTTATAAACATTATCAATAGCCTGACGGTACAACGTCAGTTGTTGAATGATGTAATCGGTCATCTGCGCGTCGTGAGCATCGGCAATATAGTTCTGCTTGTAGTCCGCCATGAACTTGTCCACGCTTGTCAGCTTGTCCAGCGTGGATTTCAACAGCGCCACACGTTGCCCCTGATCCTCCATGTTGCTCAGCGAGCTGAGCGATGCCCGTACTTCACGTACATTGATGTTCGAGTTAGACAATAAAGTAAGACTGGGCAACGTATTTCCCGTGACGTATTCAACCCGATCCTTTGACTCCCCGAGCGCTTTAATGCCATACCCGCCCACACCGATGAGCGACAGTACGAAAATGGTGATAGCTATTGTTAATTTCTGGAAAATCGTCATCTTCTTTTCCTTTATTTACATACGGTTATTGTGTTTCTTATTTAAAGCATCAGTAATGTATGCACTGATAACTTATTATCGACAAAACATTGCACTTAATTAGTTAAATGAACTCATAAAACAGTCACATAACCGCAATTCATTCGTCCAAACAACGCATAATTCCGGGCCTATATTCTGCGATTGACTTGTACAACTTCGTGTAGCACTGATCAGTAATGCTAAACAAACTGCCTATTATCAGGCGATGTGCTGTTTTTTCAGGAAACAAGAGGACAAAAAGAGGAAAACAAACGGCAACTCATCCCGCTGACGACCGATAAGGCCGACGGCGGGATATGAAGGCAACGCGGGAAAGGAGAAAACGGGTAACAGAACAGGCTTAGACGCTGCGGCGGGCGAAATCTCGCGGGCGGAATCCCAGTAGCGCCAGCACGGCGAAATAACTGCCGCCGCCGGCCGCCACCACCGCCATCAGCCGTAGCAGACGCGCCGCCATGCCGCCCTGATCCCAGGCGGGCATCCAGTAGCACATCAGCACCAGCACCAGCGCCATACTCACCACGGCGATCGCCTGTTTCGCCAGAAATGCCGCCCACCCCGGCTGCGGTTGAAATAACCGCTGACGGCGCAGCTGCCAGTACAGCAGTGCGGCGTTGATGCAGGACGCCAGCCCGATGGAAAGCGCCAGCCCGGCATGCTGCAACGGCCCGATAAACACCAGGTTCATCAACTGGGTCATGGCCAGCGTCACCATCGCGATTTTCACCGGCGTTTTGATGTCCTGCCGCGCATAGAACCCCGGCACCAGCACTTTAACCAGAATCAATCCCATCAAGCCGACGGAGTAAGCGACCAGCGCGCGCTGGGTCATCAGCGCGTCAAAGGCGCTGAACTTGCCATATTGGAACAGCGCCACCGTCAGCGGCTGCGCCAACACGCCAAGCGCTACCGTCGCGGGCAACGCCAGCAAAAAGCACAGCCGCAGCCCCCAGTCCAGCAAACGCGAATACTCCACCTGATCGCCGCTGGCGACGCTTTTCGACAACGACGGCAACAGAATGGTGCCCAACGCCACGCCCAACACGCCGGAGGGGAACTCCATCAGCCGGTCGGCGTAATACATCCAGGACACCGCGCCCTGACTGAGGAAAGAGGCGAATATCGTATTGATGATCAACGAAATCTGGCTGACGGAGACGCCAAGGATGGCGGGCGCCATCAGCTTCATCACCCGGGCGACGCCAGGCTCGCGCCACTTGATGCGCGGCAGTACCAGCATGCCGATTTTCTTCAGATGCGGCAGTTGATAACCCAGTTGCAGCACGCCGCCGACCACCACCGCCCACCCCAACGCCATCACCGGCGGATGAAACAACGGCGCGCCGAACAGCGCAAAAGCGATCATGCTGACGTTGAGCAGCGTCGGCGCAAACGCCGGCACGGAAAACCGGTTCCAGGTATTCAACACCGACCCCACCATCGACGTCAGCGAGATCAGCAAAATATAAGGAAAGGTGACGCGCAACAGCGCCGCGGTGAGCGCAAAACGATCCGGCGTATCGGCAAATCCCGGCGCGGTAATCATGATCACCCAGGGCGCAGCCAACATCCCCGCCACCGTCACCAACGCCAGCACCAGCGTCAACATACCGGCGATGTAGGCTAAAAAGGTACGGGTCGCCTCTTCACCTTGTTGGTTCTTGTATTCCGCCAAAATGGGAACAAACGCCTGGGAAAACGCGCCTTCGGCAAAAATACGCCGCAGTAGGTTAGGCAGTTTGAAGGCCACGAAAAACGCATCGGTCGCCATACCGGCGCCAAACACGCGGGCGACGATCGCGTCGCGCACAAACCCCAGCACTCGGGAAACCATGGTCATGGAACTGACCGCGGCCAGTGATTTCAGTAAATTCATTCGCTTTTTCTGGATAGGGAAAATCGGGGATACCGGACGCCGCCGCAACATCACGGGCGGCGCGGCTTAAGGACTGCCGGCGGTCGCCCCGCCGGACGCCACCGGTATCGCTGCGTCGCAGACGGAAACAAACCGCGCTCCCGCCTGATAGTGTGCGCCTAGTCTACGCATTGCGTGTTCAATAGCTACCGAACAAACGCGCAACTGCGTTCTTTTTCAGCATTTTCCCAGCAGGCTGTCCACCACCCGCTGCGCGCGCAGCGCCTGATCGCCGCTGGTTAACGGCGGCGTCTGCGATACCACCGCGTTGACGAAATGCGCAATCGCCCCCGCGAACCCCCGCTGTTCCAGCGTGCTCTGCCAGGACGGCGCCGGGCGCTGTACGATCACGCCGTCCCGCTCCTCTTTCCAGTCGTGCAGATTGTCCACCTGATACCAGCCGCCCGCGCCCACCCACTGCACCGCTTCGCGGCCGGTACCCGCCTGCCGGTGCATACTGGTCGTCACCAGACAGTCGCCCGCCCGGAAGTGATGCTCTGCGTAGATCAGCGCGCCCTGCGGCGTACAGCGCAGCGTGCCGCCGCTCAGCGATGCGTCTGACGATCCCGCCAGCCACAGCGCGGTATCCACCACATGCAGATAATCATCCAACAGGGTAAACGCCGCCGGCTGCGGGCCGACGTGGTCGATGCGGTGTTTCTCCATCCGCAGGCTGTCCGGCGACGGCGCCAGCGCCGCCAATTGCCGATACAGCGGCGCGAACCGTCGATTAAAACCGACCATCAGCGTCAGGCGGCGCTTCGCCGCCAGCGCCACCAGCGCCTCGGCCTGCGCCAACGTTTCCGCCAGCGGTTTATCGACATACACATGCACGCCCGCCATCAGCAAGGCGTGCACCACCTCGTAATGGGTCGCGGTGCTGCTGTGCACGAACACCGCATCGCACTGTTCGGCCAGCGTGGACAAACTGGCGGCGCACGGCATGCGATACTGCTCACAGATCGAGTGTGCCTTCTGCTGATTGGGCGAATACGCGCCCGCCAGCGTCCAGTTCAGCTGCTGCGACAGCACCGGCAAATACGCCTTGCGGGCGATATCGCCCAGCCCCACCATCCCGATACGTAGCGATGACATCGGCGATCCTCAGTGATTATTCGGTTAACGGCCGACGCGCTCAGGCGTCCGATGGTTGGCGCAGTGCCGCCAGTTGCTGGCGTAACGCCGCCACTTCCTGTTCAAGCGTCTCCACCCGCGCCAGCAAGGACGCGCTTTCCGGCGCGCTTTCCACCTCGGGCTCGGGATCGCCGCTCACGTCGCCGCTGAACAGGTGCATAAACCGGCTTTCGCGCTTGCCGGCTTCCCGCGCCAGCCGCACCACGAACGGCCCGTCCTCGCGTGCGGACAGTTGTTGCAGCGTGTTCTCCACGTCCGACACGTCGCTGAATTCATACAACCGCGCCGCCCGGGTACGCAGTTCGCCCGGCGTTTGCGCGCCGCGCAGCAGCAGGGTGGCGACCAACGCCACTTGCGCCGCCGAGAATTTCAGATCGCCGAATTCCGAGTTGCAGAACCGATGCTCATATTTCATCACCCGGTTGCCGAAGCCGCTTACCGTGCGCAGGAAATGCCGTTTCACCAACACGTCCAGCGTTTGCTGCACCTCGGTTTCGCTCAAATCCATCACCGGTTCGCGGTTGGTTTTCTGGTTGCAGGCGGCCGTCAGGCTGTTCAGCGACAGCGGATACTGCTCCGGCGTGGTGATCTGTTTCTCCAGCATGCAGCCGATCACTCTGGCTTCACGGGTGTTCAACTCGTATTTCATTCGCGTGCTCCTTGTGCATTATCGGGGCGAGGTTCAGGATCCGCCGACGCCGGACGGCGCGTCGACGCTATCGCGACTCGTCGGGAAACCGGGGCGGGGCGCAGCCTAACGCATAGGTGTCCACTCGGTATTGGTCAGGGCGGTCAGTACGTGATCCTGCCATTTGCCGTCAATCAGCAAATAGTTTTTGGCGTAACCTTCTTTTTCAAAACCCAGCCGTGCCAGCAGATCGCCGCTACGGTGGTTATGCGGCATGTAGTTGGCCATGATGCGGTGCATATGCTGCTGGCGCAGCATGTAACGCAATGACGCCTGCAACGCTTCATACATCAGCCCCTGCCCCTGCCACTTCGCCGACAGCGAGTAGCCGAGATAGCAGGCGTGAAACGCGCCGCGCAACACATTGCTGTAATTAGCCACGCCGCGTACTTCGTTTTCATCCGGGTCGAGCAGCAAAAAATAGTAAGCGCTGCCCTGTTTATGCATGTCGGTAATCACGCTCAAGCGCGCCTGCCAGCCGGAAGGATAGCAGTGACTGGCGTCACGCACCGGCTCCCAGGGCTTCAGAAATTCCCGATTCTCCGCATAGTATTCAGCCAGACGCCAGGCATCTCGCTCATGTGCCAGACGGACTACAAGCCGGTCTGTCACCAGACGGACTTTCGTTGACGCGGAACGGTAGCCAAACATGTCTCCCCCCCAGGCGGACAGATTGTCGATAAGTCAAATGTATTGCACCGGCGGAAATGCCCCGCCGAAAGCCATGATTTTACAATCTACTATAACCACATCGCTTCCACGCCGTAAAATCGCCGGCGCCGAGTTATTGTGCAATCACGTCATCCTGCCGGCTTTTTTTCTCAAACTGTCGCCCAGATAACAGTTGTTTAATGAAAAAAAATTATTAGCGCGCGCCCTATCACATTTCATCAAGAGGCGAGACAATAGCGCCGACGAGAGATCTGAAGTCAGCCAGCCGCCGACCGGCAGGGATGCGAAAAACCCGCCACACACATTGCGCTGACGCACATTTCGCCGGCTGTCCTTCATCAGATCCATACGCCTTCCTCTGCTTCCTTTGTGGTGAAACATGCCGTTGATGACGCAAGCCCGCAGCCTGGGAAAATACTTCCTGCTGCTGGACAACATGCTGGTAATTTTAGGTTTCTTTGTTGTTTTCCCGTTGATTTCCATCCGTTTTGTCGATCAGATGGGCTGGGCGGCCCTGACGGTAGGGATAGCGCTTGGCCTGCGGCAGTTTACCCAACAAGGGCTGGGGATTTTCGGCGGCGCGATCGCCGACCGGTTCGGCGCCAAACCGATGATCGTCGCCGGCATGTTGCTGCGCGCGTCCGGCTTCGTACTGATGGCATTGGCGGAAACACCGCTCTTGCTGATGCTATCCTGCATTTTATCCGCCCTGGGCGGCACGCTGTTCGAGCCGCCGCGTAATGCCATCGTCATCAAACTCACCCGCCCGCACGAGCGCAGCCGGTTCTACTCGCTGTTGATGATGCAGGATAACGCCGGCGCGGTGCTGGGCGCGCTACTGGGCAGTTGGTTGATGCAATACAATTTCAATGTGGTGTGCTGGACCGGCGCGGCCATTTTCGTGCTGATCGGCCTATTGAATGCATGGCTTCTGCCCGCCTACCGGATTTCCACCACCCGCACGCCGATTCTGGAAGGTATGTCGCGGGTACTGCGCGATCGGCGCTTTGTGACTTACGTCCTGACGCTGACCGGCTACTACATGCTGAGCGTACAGGTACTGCTGATGATGCCGATCATGGTCAATGAGTTGGCGGGGACGCCTTCGGCCGTCAAGTGGATGTACGCCATCGAGGCGGTGCTGTCGCTGTCGCTGCTGTATCCCATCGCCCGCTGGAGCGAAAAACGCTACCGCCTGGAACAACGTTTGATGTTAGGTCTGTTCATCATGACCCTGAGCCTGCTGCCGATGGGCATGGTGACGCATATCCGGTTGCTATTGCTGTTGATCGGTATTTTTTACCTGGGCTCGATCATCGCCGAACCGGCGCGGGAAACCCTGAGCGCGTCGTTGTCCGACGCCCGCGCCCGCGGCAGCTATATGGGGTTTAGCCGGATGGGGCTGGCGCTGGGCGGCGCGCTGGGTTACAGCGGCGGCGGTTGGCTGTTCGATATGGGCAAATCGCTCAACCAACCGGCATTGCCCTGGTGTATGCTCGGCATTGTCGGCATGCTGACGCTGGCGGCGCTCTACTGGCAGTTCCACCTGAAACGTCTCGAACCCGCCATCTTGCGCGACCACTGATTTCACCGGCGCCCGTCATGGGCGCCACTGTTCTCCCCGCCAAGTCTCTTCCTGACGGCATGGCACTGACCCCGAGTTATCCACCACGCTTTCTCCCGCCGCCCTAGCGCCCACCCGCCGCATAGGTGGTTGCACGTATTGCCTGCCGACCAGCGACGGAGGCGATTTCGTTACATTTACCGGCACAAACAGCATGGACGTACCACACCACGACCATGGATAATCCGGCGCTGGAACAGTCACGCGCAGGCTGAGGTCATGCGCACTACAGGAGATCTGGTATGAAGCTTTTTATCTATGAACACTGCCCGTTTTGCGTGAAGGCCCGCATGATTTTCGGCCTGAAGTCTCTGCCGGTAGACGTGACCGTACTGTCCAATGACGACGAAGCGACGCCCATTTCCATGGTGGGACAGAAGATGGTGCCGATTCTGCAAAAAGCGGATGGCGGCTATATGCCGGAAAGTCTGGATATCGTGAGATACGTCGACGGGCTGGATGGCAAACCGGTACTGAACGGCGCGGTTAACCCGGCCATTGATGACTGGATCCGTCAGGTTTACCTGTACGCGGGCCAGTTGCTGATCCCCCGTTTTTCCCGCGCTCGATTTGAAGAGTTCGCCACCGAGGCTGGCCGCAACTACTTCATCCACAAAAAAGAGGGCCAGATCGGCAGCTTTGCCGGGCACTTCGCCCAAACCGAGGCGCTGGTCGCCCGGCTGGAGCATGACCTGCTGGCGCTGGAACCGCTGATCGTCAGCGCCGACGCCTGCAACGGCGCGCTGTCGCTGGACGATATCAACCTGTTCCCGCTGCTGCGTTCGCTGAGCATTGTCGCCAATGTCGCCGTTCCTCCCCAGGTCGCCGCCTACCGTGACGCCATGGCGCGGCTGAGCAACATCAGCTTGCTGGCCGGTCAGGCGCAGTAATCACGCCGCCTGCCTGCGGGCAGGCGCGTTTCAGTACATTCCGATTGGCGATATCCCCCGATTGTCGCACCCTGCCAGCAGGCTTCGGTGGTTCGGAGCACTTTAAAAACAAGAGGTTATAGGATGAAATTTTCAGGACTGGCCGCATTGGCGCTGCTTGGCTCGTTATTATTGAGCGGCTGCGGGCCGCTGACGCAATATTCCCTGAGCGAGCAGGAAATCAACCAATACCTGCAACAGCATAATGATTATCAGAAACAGCTCGGTGTCCCCGGCGTGATCGACGCCAACATCGTGCTGACCGAACTCAATAGCCAAATCGGCCGCACCGAGCCCGGCAAAGTGACGCTGAGCGGCAACGCCAAAGTGAATATCGCCTCGCTGCTCGGCAACCAGACCGCCGACATGAAACTGACGTTGAAAGCCCAGCCGGTGTTCAATAAAGAGCAAGGTGCCATCTATCTGAAAGATCTGGAATTGGTGAACTACCAGGTCGAACCGGAAAAATTACAGTCGCTGTTGCAGACGCTGACGCCCTATCTGAATCAGTCGCTGAAGAATTACTTCGACCAGAAACCCGCCTATGTGCTGAACCCGGAGCACAGCAACAAGGAAGCGCTGGCGAAAAAACTGGCGAAAGGTATTGAGGTTAAACCCGGGCAATTGGTGATCCTGCTCACCGACTGATGCCGTCGCGCTCATTCCGGGCATGTCAGTCACCGACATGCCCAGGCTGACACGATAACGGCGATTAGGCATCTTGCTGACGGTTATCGTCGTCTGTCTCCGCCAGCTCATCTCGCATCGCATCCAGCGCCTCACGGCAAATTATCGCCAATGTGCGGTAGAACGGCGTGACGGCGTGGCTCTCGACTTTCCCCAGAAAACGTCCGCTCCAGGGCAGCAAGTAGTTGTCGAACAACGCAATCTGCGCGGCGGTTTCATCGTCCTGCGCCTGATCTTCCAGCCAGGACGCCGCCAGCAGCAACCCACCGAAATGGTCGGCCGGGCCTTCGCCCAACGGCATACCTCGCTGCTGTAAAAATGCCCGCACTTCCGCCTCCGGCACGCCCTCTTCCCAGGCCGATCCCCACGGCGCCACCGCCGGGTCATCACCGAACAACGAGACGTAATCCGCCGTCAGCGCCGGCAAATCGACGCTTTTCTCTAAGCGCGCCAGCAGGTCATCCTGCTCCAGCGGCCAGTGCTGCGGCATTTTGCCTTGCTGGATCAGCGTCAATAACGGCGCCAGCAGCGGATCCTGCGGCTGACGATAAAACAGTGAACCGAGGATGCGGCACACCACGGAGAATTCATTCATGTTATTACCTTGTGAATAATGAGTGACGGTGTCACAAATCCGCAAATTCGGGAATAGCAGGCTTACCGCGTAATTGCAGAAAATCCAGCACCCGGCGCGGGCTGACATTCAACACACGATCCTGCGGAAAATCAACTTCCTGCAATATGCGCTCACAGTGGGGAAACTCCCCCATCGACCAGGCGATATGCGAATCAGACCCCAGCGCCAGATAACCGCCCGCGTCACGGACCGCTTCGGCAATCGCCCGACAATTCGGCCCGCTGCCCCGGCGGGAGTGTTCAAACGAGGAATTGTTCAGCTCCAGCGCCACGTTGTACTCGGCGGCGGCCTGCGCCACGGCGCGGATATCAATGGGAAATTTGGGGTTGCCGGGGTGGCTTATCATGTGCACATTCCCCTGCGCCATGGCAGCAATCATTGCCGTGGTGTGAACGGCCTGATTTTGCGGCGGGAAGACCGGTTCGTGAAACCCGGCGATGATCAGATCCATCGTCTCCAGCATCTGGCCAGTACAGTCGATGTCGCCATCCAGATTTTTGATATTGGATTCGATCCCGCGAAGAATGCCGATGCCGTCAACCACTCGCGGCCAGACACGCATATTAATGAAGTGCCAGTAGTGCGGCGCATCCGCCATATCGGGGCCGTGGTCGGTAATGGCGAACAGACGAATGTTTTTCTTTTTCGCTTCGGCAACATAGTCATGCAGCGTACTGTAGGCGTGGGTACTGGCGACGGTGTGCATGTGCAAATCAACGGGATACATGATTTCTCCTGGTGTGGCATTGATAAGCAAGCATAGCATTTATCCCTCCGTGGCACAGCGGCGATGAGAATCAATAACATTAAATTAACGCAGCCGACATATTCTCAACCGCGCACATTGCGACACCCTCCCCGTTGGCGAGCAAAGCAGCAGATTGCTTGAAGTTTGGCTAAACGCGCGTTTTTATAAAAGAAGTTTGTTGACGCTACAACGGAATTTCCCTACAGTAGCGCCCGTCGCTGAGACAGCGGCTACGGTGAGGTGTCCGAGTGGCTGAAGGAGCACGCCTGGAAAGTGTGTATACGTGAAAACGTATCGAGGGTTCGAATCCCTCCCTCACCGCCAGATTAACAACAAAAACCCCAGGCTTAGGTCTGGGGTTTTTGTTTTTTAACCGGTGATGGGTGGTGGAAAAACCGGCGTCGCGTCGTCAGAGCGCATTCACGCATTCACACATTCACACATTCACGCATTCACGCATTCACGCATTCACGCATTCACGCATTCACGCATTCACGCATTCACGCATTCACGCATTCACGCATTCACGCATTCACGCATTCACGCATAAATGATGCAGCGCCCTCGCGGTTTACAGCATCCCATTTTCGGCATTTTTTACATCCATACCGGTTTGCCCATAGTGGTAACGACCCTCAACGTCACTCGAGGTCATCAAGGGCATCGCCGCCGTTAATGGTTCTGCCGACCACGCCCCCGTTCCTCCAACTGCGCGCATAACTGTGAAGGTGACTGGCAATACATATCCGCGCCATGATCCCGCAACTCATCATAGGAACCATACCCCCACAGCACACCGATGGCGAATAAACCATTATTATGCGCACTGATAATATCCTCTTTCCTGTCCCCTATCATGACGGTCTTTTTTCTATCCAACGTATGTTTATTTATCAGGGCCGATAACAATTGGCTTTTATCATCTAAACTACCGTCTGCGAGCGTGCCCATAATATCGGTAAAAAACGAATCAAGTTTTAAATTCACCAGTATCTTCTCTGCAAACATCTGTCTCTTCGACGTCGCCACAAATAAATGATGCCCATTACTTTTTAACTGGCTAAGCGATGCCTGAATTTCCGGATAAGGCACGCTATTATAAAGCCCGTGTTGGCCATAATGCTCCCGATAGATATTCACCGTTTCAGCCACGCGGTTATCGCCATACGGCGCCAGTAAGGTACGGACAATACTATTCATGGGCGGGCCAACCAGCGCGGTGATATCCCTATTTTCATCAACGGCATGGCCTTGCTGGCGAATGGCATACACTAAACTCGCGCTGATGCCGGGGAGAGAATTAATGATGGTTCCGTCCAGATCAAAGAGTATATTCACGCCGCGCCCCCCTCATTTTTAATAAATGTGACTGTTCGCAAATAACCTGATACCGATCAGGCTTGTCACGACCACTGTATGGGAATACAGTAAAAACACCACTAATGATGAGGATATTATGATGATTATGAGAGCGGCACCACACACAAAAGATGATACTTGCCCGGCATGCGTCGTCGCTGGCGGATTTATTTTCCTGGCACACCACAGCGGCGGTCATGAAAAAGCGGATGCGGTGTTTCAGGCAAGAGCGTCTCTGAAAGCCCTGAGTCGAACGTTACAATCTGTCGATGCAAGCCTCAATGACATGGTTCAATTAACGCTGTATCTCAAGCATCGCCAGGATTTCCCCGCGGTTCGGGACGTTTTCCGCGAGTTTTTCACCGATGGCCATTATCCAGCACGGATGACGGTGTTCACTGATTTTATCAGCGAAAACTGCCTCTGTATGATGGACGGCACGGCGGTTGTGGCATCCTCCCCTGATGCGCAGTGATGTCATGACAGGCAACCGGTATCAAACTTACCGGTATCAACACTGTGAGTGCCCACCATCATTGCGTGGGCACCCAATTATTTAGGGTATTTACCACGAGAAAATATGAACATACTTGATGACACCTCATGCCTGGAAGATTATTTAAAATCACACCGGGGAAAGAAGATTAACATCATTACCGCCTTTGCCAGCGGTACAGAAGAGATCCTTTCCGCATTATTGGATAATAACAACACCATTGAATTATTAGTTGGGACAATTAATGCTTTCACTGCGCCAAAATTCATTGAATATTGCGCCGAGCACAACCGGAATAATTTTCGCACTTTCGTGGATTTTGGTTATGAATCAAGTATTCATTGGAAGTTGTATTTAATCGAACCGGATATTGTTGTCATTGGCAGCGCCAATTTTACAAAAACTGGCTTATCCCTTCGGCGAGATACTTGCGTGGTCATGGAAAATATCGGTCTGTATACTGAATACGTGCGGCGTTTTAGACAATTATTAACCGCGAAATCGGTCATCAAAGCAGATAAATCATCAGCATTCCAATTCGCCTTTAATCATTATCGTCGCAACCATAATAAAACCCAGGCGGGATTGGCACGGTCTCGGCATTATTCCAGCGCCGAGGCATGGTTATTAGATGAAAGCAATCAGACGCTACCGTTGTTCCTTTGGTGTAAGCGCCATTCAGCGGAAACCAAAACCAAAGCCACTCAGCTGTTGCAAGCAGAATCGGCGGAAGCGGATCCCCCCCTGCTGAGGGATTTTTTCACATACGACGCCAAGCAAGATGAACTGCCCTTCCAACAGGGCGATGTGGTGCTTTGCGCCAATCACCGTGGAAGTTATATCGATTTTTATACATTCGATAGAATTATTTACAGCGAGGGGCGCCACTTCCTCTATTCGTATCGCCGGAATCGGTATCAACGCCCGTTCGAACTGAATACGTTGAAAACAAAACTTAAGCACGCGATACCGCAACTGTTTGAACGTGACGCTACCTGTATTGACCGCGACGAACTGCAAGAAATTCTGCACCTGACATAACCAGGTGCTGAATCTTTCACGATCCCGTCGCGAACCTCACTGCCGGCATGGCGTTTCCCCCCGCGAGCGGGTCATTGCGGCAGCGCCCGCACCAGACGCTGCTCCACCATTTCCGCCCCCCACTGCTGGCCGGCATACTCCTCGGCCAGTTGAAAGCCCGCCTGCTCATACAGGCGAAGGGCAGCATCCAGCCCCCGCAATGTCCAAAGGTGGGTTTCCGCCAGCTTGAGATGGTCGCAGTGCGCGACGGCTTCCGCCAACAGACGACGGCCAACCCCGGCGCCACGCCAGCCATCTTCGACGATGAACCAGCGCAAATGTGCGCGGCCTTCGCCCAAATCCTCCGTATCAATCGCCACCGAGCCGATAATGCGTTCCCCATCGAGCGCCAGCCAGACGGCGTTGCCGCCTTGCGTCAGGCGAGGCATGAAATCCGCCAGGCCCGCAGCCACCTTGCTTTCAAAAAATGCGCCGAATCCGACGGCGCGCGTATAGTAACTGGCGTGCATCTCGACCACCCGGCCGATCAGTCCCGGTCGATAACCGGCCACAATACTGACGGCGGGCAGCGCGGCATTGACGCCGGTACGGCATGCCTCCAGCGCGCCGGCATAGTGGTTCAGGCCGGTGACAATGCTACGCTGCGCCGCAGGCGTCAGCCGGTTCAATGCCGAGGAAACCTGCCCTTTGGCGAAAGCATTGATACCCTCCAGCACCTGCTCCCCGGCATCGGTAAGCGATAAGGGTTTACACCGGCCATCGTCCTCTTGTGCGCTGTCCTGCACCAGCCCGGCGGCGACCAATTTACTCACCATCCGGCTGACCGTGGATTTCTCCAGATTAAGCCGTTCACACAGTACCGATGCCGTCAGGCCTTCCGACGCGCCAATTTCAATCAGCGCGTGGACGAACGACGGCGGCATCGTCGTATCTGCCAGCGAAGGTTTCATAAACCCCAGCTCCCGCACTAACCGGCGAGAAGCTTCTCGAATAGGCGTAATCAGCAGATCAGGCGAGATATCAGTCATCGCGACCCCAAATAGTTGCATAGTACAACTAACATTACGCACATTTGCCCAGCGAGGCAACCCCCATGCCGAAGGCCACGGCAGCGGCATATCAACCAGGATGGCAGGTTGGATCCAAGGTCATTTCATCGGCTATGTCGCACCACGGCCAACCCTCTCTGTTCGAACGACGACGTCAATGTGTCCGGCACGTCGTCGTCCACAATCAGCGTATTGGCCAGCGACAGATCGCCAATGGCGTATTGTGATGCGACATTCAGCTTGTCTCGCGTCGCCATCACGATAGTTTCCGCCGCCCGTGCGGCCAACGCCCGTTTGATGTACGCCTCTTCCAAATCGCCGGTGCTAAACCCCGCCTGTGGGTGAACGCCGGTCACGCCCATAAAAAACAGGTCGGCGCGAATATGCGACATCGCTTCTACCGCCGCCGCCCCCACCGTCACCAGCGAATGCTTGTACAGTTTGCCGCCAATCAATACGACGTCGATGGCCGGATAATTCACCAACTCCACCGCCACGCTGGGGCTGTGCGTCACCACCGTGATCGCCAGATCCGCCGGCAGGGCGTTCACCAGCTCGCCGCTGGTGGTGCCGCCATCGATCATCACCACCTGTCCCGGCGCAATCATCGCCGCCGCGGTACGGGCGAGACGCTGTTTTTCATCCATCGCTATCTGGCTGCGGGCGGCGAAATTCACCACCGTGTCCGATGCCGGCAGCGCGCCGCCATGTACCCGCAGCAAACGGCCTTCACGCGCCAGCTCGCGCAGATCCCGGCGGATGGTGTCTTCAGAGACGCCAAACTGTTCGCTGAGCGCTTTTGCCAGCACCTGCCCCTCTGCCGCCAACTGCGCCAGAATCTGTTGTTTACGTTTTGTCGTCAGCATGTTGGCTCCACATTTCCGCCCGTTTTCTCATGATTGAATATGCATGAATTTACACGAAAAGTCCGTCATCCGTCATTTCATTGTCATTTTTAGTGAAAACCGACCAAAAACGTGCAGATTCACTCGCCACTGATTACACGAAAATGCATGAAATGACTTGATATCGCACGATGACCTATTTTAGGATGCAGACTCCCTTCACCACCAGGAGCATCATCATGCATACCACCAAAGATCGGGTTCGCATTATCGACAGCGTTGTCCTCGCTAACGACTGGTATCTGTTGAAAAAAACCACCTTTGACTTTCTGCGTCGCGATGGCTCCTGGCAGCGACAAAGCCGCGAAACCTACGACCGCGGCAATGGCGCAACTATCCTGCTGTTTAATCGACAAAAACAGACACTGCTGTTCACGCGGCAGTTTCGCTTTCCGGTGTTCATCAACGGCCACGATGGCATGTTGATTGAAACCGCCGCCGGTCTGCTGGACAACGCCGACCCCGAGGTACGCATTCGTGCCGAAGCGGAAGAAGAAACCGGCTACCGGGTATTCAACGTGCAAAAAGTCATGGAGTGCTACATGAGCCCCGGCTCGGTGACTGAAAAACTGCATTTCTTTGTGGGCGAATACGACGATACCTCGCGTGTCGGCGCCGGCGGCGGTCTGCACGAAGAAGGGGAAGATGTGGAAACACTGGAAATGACGCTGCCGGAGGCGCTGCATGCCATTGAAACCGGCCGACTGGCCGATGCCAAAACCATCATGCTGGTGCAATACGTCGCGCTGCGGCAACGTGTTGACAACGATAGCATTTGATGGGGAAAACCCGACCATTCCGGCGCGGTCGGCATCGCCTTACACCGCGCCGGGAAACCTGCTCCCGGTTTGACTTTTCACCGACTCGCGCTATCGCTTAATAGGCTCCGTCGGTATACCGCCTGATGATCTCGCAAGACATCGTTAGCCTGATTACCGATCCCGACGCGGCGGGCTGCACCGTGGCGCCTGCCGCACGAAGATCACATTCCTTATTTTTTCTGCCTGGAAATTGCGTACACGATGGCGGAAACTGCGGGCGCAATAACATCACGAGCCGATGTTAGGCACATATTTTGAGGTCATATCCCCAAAATAATTCGAGTTACGGGACAACCGGCTGGCGCGTTGGCCCTTTAGGGCAAGGCCCATTGATGGGCCGAGTCACGCAGCCGATATACCTGCAACTTGAAATATGGTGGGTATATCCTACTTTTCGAGGTGTTTTATGAGCAAAGTCTTCTCAATACTGGTCACTCTGCTGCTGGCAGGCAGCTTACTGAGCGCGCCGTCTCTGGCACAGAATAAAAACCAGGCCGGCGTGTTTGACTACTATCTGCTGACGCTGTCATGGTCGCCCACATTTTGCCTGACCCACAAAGACAACCCGCAATGTACCAAAGGCTACGGTTTCGTCCTGCATGGCCTGTGGCCCCAGTACACCAAGGGCGGATGGCCGGAAAACTGTCCGCCCATCACGGCACTGACGCCGGAAGAGCGCCGACAAGGCGATATGATTTTTCCCTCAGATGACTTACTGACCCATGAGTGGGAAAAACACGGCACCTGTAGCGGGCTCGGCGCTAAAGGCTATCTGGATGCGGCCGACCAGGCCCTAAGCCACGTCAAAGTACCGCCCGAACTCCAGGCGCCGCACAAACCGCTATTCCTCTCCGCCGACAAGATCCTGGCTGCATTCCGCCAGAGCAATCCCGATATTCCGGCCGACGGCCTGGTCGTGGCCTGTAACAAGAAAGAACTGTCGGAAGTCCGCGTTTGTCTGGATAAGCAACTGAAATTCCAGTCCTGCGCCTCCAACATCACATCCAATTGTCCTGCCGGCGATATTCGGATCCCGAACGTCCGCTAACCCCATCTGACGCCTTCGTCCTGTGCCCGATCACTGACGCAGGCGTCCCCGCCTCAGAATAAATTACATTTAGTTACCTTTTTTGTAGTTTTGATGTAGCAGATTGATACCCAATCGAAAGTATTTTTATATGAAAAAATCATATTTGTATTTATTAACAAGATGAAATATCAGTGTCATCGATAACAACTAGGCTATGTCCGCCATTACGCGGTCTTCTCGCGACGAGCGCGGACAAGTAATGACGAGAGAGGCCTCACCAGCGGCCGGGTTAGCGCCGAACTCGACACAGACAGGTAATGACATGTTTTTGTTTTCACCCCAGGACAGTGCATACAGCAAGATGTTGCGGCAGTTTGAATCACAGGCTCAGCAGGAAGGGATTACTCGTCAGACACTTGGCGCCGCCGTGGTGTTTAACGGTGGGATACTGCTGGTACGGCGTAGCGCCAATGACCCGAGGCTACCGGGATATTGGGAAATACCCGGTGGCGGCCGCACCCCCAACGACCACAATCTGTTGGCGACGTTGATGCGCGAATTGCATGAAGAAACCGGGCTGCGTTTGAGCTACATCCGCCATTATCTGGGTTTTTTTGACTATTCGCTGGAAACGACGAACCAAGCGGGCAAGCCGGAAAAAGTGCGGCAGTGGAATTTCCTGGTGGATGTGGCGCCGGAAGCGATCTGCCTGTGCCCGCAAGAGCACGATGCCTGGCAAATTGTGCGCCAGTCATCGGAGATCCCCGACGACTGGCCGATTAGCGAAGAAAGCCGCTTTGTGGTGAGTTCAGCCATCCGGCTGTTGTAATTTCACCTCGCGACAGACGGGCTGATGGCACGCCATCAGCCCGCCGTCAGCAGGCATTTGTGCGTGTTAAACCAACTGTCCGAGCGACGCCGGGTCGAAACCGTGCAGGCTATCCAGTTCTTGTCGATGCACTTTTGCCGCCCAGTCCGGGTTACTCAACAGCGCACGCCCTACCGCGATCAAATCAAACTCATCACGCTCCAGCCGCTCCAGCAGGTTGTCCAGGCTGGCTACCCCGGCGCTCTTGCCGGAGAACGTGCTGATAAACTCATCCGATAGCCCAACGGAACCCACGCTGATGGTGGCCGCGCCGGTGACTTTCTTGGTCCATCCCGCAAAGTTCAGCCCGTTTTCGCCATCCACTTCCGGGAATTCCGGTTCCCAGAAACGACGCTGGGAGCAGTGCAGAATATCCACACCCGCCGCCACCAGCGGCGCCAGCCAGTCTTCCAACGCCAGCGGCGTCGGCGCCAGACGTGCGTTGTAGTCCTGCGGTTTCCATTGGCTAACGCGCAAGATCAGCGGGAAGTCCGGCCCCACCGCCTGACGCACGCTTTTGACGATTTCGGCGGCGAAGCGGGCGCGCTGTTTGATGGTCGCGCCGCCGAAAGCATCGGTGCGCTGGTTGGTTTCACCCCAGAAGAACTGGTCGATCAGATAGCCGTGCGCCCCGTGCAGTTCCAGCGTATCGAACCCCAGGCGTTTGGCGTCGGCCGCCGCGCGGGCAAACGCCGCGATGGTATCGGCGATATCCTCGTCCGTCATGGCGTGGCCGCGCTCCACATCCGGCATAACCAACCCGGACGGGCTTTCGATATAGTCAGGCTCCCATGTCACATCTCGCAGCGGTACCGAGCCAACGTGCCATATCTGCGGCCCCATCCGCCCGCCCGCCGCGTGTACTTCATCGATCACGTTCTGCCAGCCCTGCAACGCCGCATCGCCATGAAACACCGGAATACCGGGATGATTACGCGCGCCGGGGCGATCGACCACGGTACCTTCCGACAAAATCAACCCGACGTCACCTTCGGCACGGCGCCGGTAATAGGCCGCAACATCGTCGCCGGGGATGCCGTCAGGGGAAAAGGTACGGGTCATCGGCGCCATCACGATACGGTTTTTCAGGGTCAGCGTTTTGAGTGAAAACGGGCGAAACAGGACATCAATATTAGCCATGCCATTCATCTCCTTGGGTATGATGACTTGATGGTATACAATGTAAACCTGGTGTCAATCAGGCACTTTAATGCAACCAGGTAGCCTACAGGAAACCACAATGACCAAACCCCGTCTTTCCCCTTTTTGCCATGCCAACTCCCCCAGCCGTTTTCTGCTGGAGCAGATTGCCGACAAATGGTCAGTGCTGGTGCTGGCGACGCTGTGCGAACACCCGCTGAGATTTAACGAGATCAAACGTCGGCTGGATGGCATCACCCAGAAGGCGCTGACGCAGTGCCTGCGCAAACTGGAGCGCAACGGCATCGTTGAACGTCGGGTGCTGACCGCTTCTCCCATCGCTGTGGAATATCACACCACGGAGCTGGGGCACACGTTGAAAGAGCCATTTCAGGCGCTTTATCGTTGGACGGTGGAGTATCTGCCGCAGGTGGAAAAAGCGCGGGAGGATTTCGATCGGCGCGCGGCCGGCGAGCAGGAAGCGGTCGACACGCTCGAAACGGCACTGTGAGCGCCGCTCCCCGCCAGCAAAGCCGGCATCGCCGATGCCGAATACGCGCTACGACACGGTAAACGCCATCATCATGCCGGTATCTTCGTGCTCCAGCAGATGGCAGTGGGCCATATAGGCCCGTTGCGCCGGCGCCAGGTGATTGAACCGCACCAACACCCGGCTGACGCCGCCTTCCACCCGCACGGTGTCCTTCCACCCTTGCCGATGCGCGGCAGGCGCAGCGCCGTTTTCCGACAGGATACGAAACCGCGTACCGTGAATATGGAACGGGTGCAACATCATGTCGCCCTGACCGGAGATCTCCCAGACCTCCTCCTCGCCGCGTTTGACGTCAAACAACGGTTTGCCCATCTCGAACGCGACGCCGTTGATGCGATTACTGGTCATGATGTCCAGCCCGCCGGCGCTCGACGATGTTCCACTCGGTGCCGGCGTCGCCATGCCGCCATGATTCATACCGCTGTGGTTCATGTTGCCGTGATTCATACCGCTCGGCGACGACATCGGCATGGCGCCGTTCCCATGCGGCATATTTCCGTGTGACATGCCCGTCATCGCGCCGTTGCCCCCCATCATCATGCCGGCCATCGCCTGCATGCCATAGCGTTGCATCAGCAGTTGCATGCCTTGCCTATCCAATTGGGGATCCATCGACAATTGCAATCGACGCCATTTCAGCCCATCCGTCGCAGGCAACGGCGGCAGCGTCGCCAGCCGATCCGGCAGCGTTCCAGCACCCATTTCCGTTCCCGGCTGGATATGCAACACCGGCAAAGGCTGATCGAACGGCGGCAGCAGCATCCCCATCTGGCTAACCGGCAGCGTCACCACATCAAACGGTTTGCCGTCGCGCACGTCCACCAACACCTCGAAGCGTTCCCCCATCAGCATCGGCAACTGCTGCACCGCCACCGGTTCCGCCAGCAGGCCGCCGTCGCTACCAATCACATACAGTGTTCGGCCATCGCTGGCCGCCAACGTCAACGAGCGGGCGTTGCAGCCGTTCAGCACGCGCAGGCGCAACCAGCCACGCGGCGCGATATGCTGTGGTGCGACAACGCCGTTGGTCAACATACGATCGCCGAACCAACCCACCGCCGCCGTCATCACATCCAGTTGATAGTCAATCTGGCCGCTAGCGTTCAGCCGTTTATCCTGCAAAATCAAAGGAATATCATTCACCCCCCATTGATTGGGGAGCGGCAAGGCACGGCTGGGGGCATCCTGCACCAAAATCAGCCCACCGAGCCCCATCGCCACCTGACGCCCGGTGACGCCGTGCGTATGCGGATGAAACCAGGCGGTCGTCGCGGGCTGGTCGACCGTAAAGCGCGCATCCCAGCTAGCGCCAGGGGCGATCGTCGCCTGCGGGCCGCCGTCGGCGTCGCCCGGAACTTCCATGCCGTGCCAGTGCACGGTGGTGGTTTCAGCTAACCGGTTGGTCACTGTTACCGAGACCGACTGCCCCTGCTCCAGTTGCAACGCCGGCCCCAGCAATGGGCCGTTGATGCCCCAGGTCGTCGTGTCTATGCCCGGCAACCAGCGCATCACGCCAGCCTGAATGTGCAGAGCGATATGCCCGGCGGCATCCGGTTTTAACAACGGCGGAATGGGCAACGCCACCGGTGCTGCCGCCCATGCCCGGCCGATCCACCCTGGCAGCGCGCTGGCAGCGCCAAGCAGGGCGGTATATTTCAGAAAGTCGCGACGATACATTTCAGGATTCCTCCTCTGCGTTCAGGCTGTCAGGCTGACCTTCCAGTAGCCGTAAGGTCAAGCCTTTCCGTCCCGGCATGGAAAAATGTGACCGCTGGAGGCGCATGTGCCACCCGATGCCGTGCAAACCGGGTGGAGCCGCAACCGGCATCACGGTAATCATCGCATCACAACAATCATGACCATCACCGCGCTCATCCTCATAACAACCCTTTGCACCATGAAAAACGGGCTGCATCACACAGCCCGCCAGGTTTGTTATCCGCCGCCTACCGCTTCATCGACGGCAGGTGTCAGTCAGAACTCGACGATGACGGTTGTTCCCGCCTCATTGCCCACATACACCCCGCCCATATCTTTCAGATCCTGCACGGTGATCTTCGCTTTGGGCGTATAGCTGACCGCGCCGCTGGTCGAGCGCACCAGATTCAGCTTGTTGCCGACAATATCCTTTAAGGCTCCCCACGAAGAGGTCCAGACCCGGGTGTTGGTCTTATCCGCGTTATTGTTTCCCACATGTGACTTCAGCGACGCGCCCTCACCGGCGCCGATCCCCATGACATCGCACACTTCCACATAAGCGACTTTTTTGCCGCCCAGCAGGAACTCCCGTTCGCCGCCGATTTTCGACGAGTTGATGGCTCCCGGCATCACGCTGATCAACTGGGGGGATACGTAATCCTTCATGCTGAAGCCCAGCATAGGTTCACTGGGATACGGGCTGTCTTTGCCGGCGGTATTCAGATACGCCGTCAGCTTGTCCATGCAGGTTGTCACCGCCAGCTCCACTTTCAGCTTGGTTTCATCGGTCTTGATAACCCGGACATCTTTGCCATCCACCTTATCCATCGGCGCACCGTCAGGGTATTTGATGTTGTACCATTCCGACGCCATGGTACCGGCATAGTGCGGCAGCCATTGCAGACAGTTATAAACCACTTTTTTACCACTGTTCAGCATCTCCCAGGTGGCCAGAAAGCATTTCGCCCGATTACTGGCGATGTCTTTATCCGGCGTCTCCTTCGTGGGCACCAATGCCTCCCCCGGCTCCACATCGACAACCAGATACAGGTCTTTTTTGGTGTCGGCACTCAACTGATTCAGCCGCAGCGCTTTATGTAACCCGAACGATCGCAGCAACCCATAAGGAATGGTTTTCAACCGGCTCGCTCTCAGCGCCAACTGGCCTTTCACTGGCGAGGAATCAACGTCGGCGGGGACGGCGGCATCAGACAATTTCTGATGTTCCTGGTTCATCAACCAGGCGCTGCAATCAATGGCAAAACGGATTTTTACCGCGCCCTTCCCCTGCGCATCCAGCTCTTTGATCAGATTGGCCGCCCCGGTCGTGATCACCCAGTCGGTCATCAGGGGCGAATTCAGGTGAAGATGAATCAGCCATTCCACGTTCTGAAATTTCACCGCATTCGACGTCGCGGCATCACTCAGCGTCTTCGCCCAGGCTTTCATGGTTGCCAAGCCGCTCATCAGTTGGTTGGAAATGATCAGGATCGTACCCACGGTTTTGTTGGCGGAAATGCCCGTGTGACCAAACAGTTTCTGCGCATGCGTCTGCAACAAAATACCCGACTTGTGCTGGGCGATATAGCCGCCAGCATCGGGGTTGTGGCTCATCACATAATTGCTGACGTTCTTCACATAACTCGACACTTCCGCATCACTCGCTTGTGACGTCAGTGCATAAGGTATCAGTCTGTCTACCATCGTCTTCTCCAGGAATTTGCCTATCGGAATAGCCTTACCGGCATGGCGCGGGAACAACCATCGCCACGCGGGCGTCCATCGGGAAATTACGTTATGCGGGCGGGGATGGCTCGGCGAAACACGGCGCCTCACAGGGGAAAACGCGCATGGATAGGCCCACACGGCAACGACAAAGGCAGCCGCCGTATCGGCACAAGATGGTCAAGAGGGGTTCAACATGGGCACGAGCGTTAGCACAACACACCGTGGGATGTTTGACCATGCGCCCTGTCTAGCAAGGGCGCATGTCATACGGCGCAGAGATTAGTGCGTCGGGCTGTCCTGCGTGTCGGTGGCAAAGCCGCGCAGGCCGACCACATGCACATGCTCGTGGTTCTGGTACACCTTACGCACCAGCTTGTAGGTGGTGCCTTTCTCCGGGCTGATGTTCTCGGGTGCGGCGATAATCAACTGCATCTCCAGCCGCTCGCACAGCTCGAACAGCGTGGCGATGGATTTGGCGTCCAGCCGCGCCGCTTCATCGAGGAACAGCAAACGACACGGCGAAATGTCCTTGCCGCGCAGCCGCCGGGACTCTTCCTCCCAGCTCTGCACCACCATCACCAGAATCGACATCCCGGTACCGATGGCCTCGCCGGTGGACAGCGCGCCGCTCTCCGCCCGCAGCCAGCCGTCGGCGCCGCGGTTAACCTCCACTTCCATCTCCAGATAGTTGCGGTAGTCCAGCAACTCCTCGCCGATGGTCTGCGGCGCGCGCTGGCCCATGTCGATTTCCGGATTGAGGCGCTGATAGAGCTTCGCCAACGCTTCGGAGAAGGTCAGGCGATTGCTGTTGAACAGATCCTGATGCAGTTCCTGCTGTTCGGACAACACGTTCAGCAGCGTGGTATGGGTTTCCCGCACGTTGACGTTGAGCCGCACGCTCTTCACCTGCCCGAACGCCACCGCTTGCAAGCCCTGGTTAAGCATGCGGATGCGGTTCTGTTCGCGCTGGATGGTCTTGCGAATAATGTTTGCCACGCTACGCGAACTGATCGCCAGCGTCTGCTCGCGCGCGGTCAGCTCTTCGGTCAGCCGGTTGAGTTCGATTTCCATCTGCTCGATGGCTTCCACCGGGTCGTCGGTACGGATGATATCCTGACGGATACGCTCGCGCAGATGCTGGTAGACCGCAATATAGAACTGCACTTTGCGCTCCGGCCGCTTCGGATCTTCCGACAGGCGCAGCACATCGCGCAGGTGTTCGTTGTCCGCCACCGCCTGGCGCAACGCCCCCAGCGCCTTATCCGACATAGAGCGCAGCTCGTCGCCGCTCAGGTACGCCAGCTCGCGGCGATGCAGGCGGCGTTCGACGCCGTTGTCCTTCACCAGACGCATCACCGCGCACCAGCCGGCTTTCGCCGTCACCACCTGCTCGCGGATGGTGTGGTAGTCGCGCTCCACCTTGCGCAATTTCTTCTGCAAACCGTCCATTTCCGCTTCGCAGAAGGTGATCTGTTTTTCCAGTTGATTGCGGCGGGCGCGATTGGCGCTCAGCGCCGCGTGCAGCTCATCGCGTCGCGTGCGGGCGCGGGCTTCGGCGTCCGCATCGGCGCGCACGCCGATATCCGCCAACTCCTGCGTCAGCTCTTTGAGCATGTCGCGCTTGGCGTCATAGGAACTTTTCAGCGACGCCTGCAACTGGCTGTACTGGGTCAATTGCGCCTGATGCTGGCGCAACTGCTCGCGGGCGCGGGTACGCTCCTGCTCCGCCTGATCCAGGCGCTGGCGCAGTTTATCGTTCAGATCGGCGTTGGCGTTGAGCATGCCCGCCGAATCGGTATAACTGAAGTGGGCGCGCCGCTGCACCACCTCCGTCAGCGCGAAGGTCTGTTGCTTGGCCGTGCGCTGGCCGGCCTGCGCCTGCGCATACTCTTCCCGCAGTTGCTCATGCTGTTGCGGATCGTTTTGCAGCACCGACGCCAGCGGCTCCAATTTCACCAGCGATGCGCCGTGCCGCTGCACAAACCGGGCGGCCTCTTCCGCCTCGTCCTGTTCGGCGCGCAGCGCATCCACCCGGTCTTCCAACCCGTCGTCGCACAACAGGCCGATGCGCGGCATCAAGCGATTGAGCAGCGTCATCTGCTCTTTGGCCTGTTCATACTGCTGGCGTTGCTGCTGATTTTCGCTGTCGAAATTGCCGATAGCGCGCTCCAGCTCGCCACGGCGGCTGTTGCACTGGCGCAGATCCGCTTCCGGGTCGTCCTCGAACGCTACCGCCAGGTGGCTGCCGATAAAGCGGCTGAACGCCTGATGCAAACGTTGAATCTTCTGCACGTCGAAGGAGAGCGTGGCGTAACGTTCGGCCAGCGCTTCGCGCTCTTCACGCAGGCCTTCCAGCCGTTGCTCGCGGGCGGCGCGGCCAAACAGCGGCACCTCCGGGAAGCGGGAGTAACGCCACTGGCGATCGGCGATCTTCACCACCACCGCTTTTTCCAGCTCCTCGGTTGCAAACACGCTGTCGTCGAACGACTGCGGGTCCCCCTCGATCAGGTACAGGTCTTCCGGGCAGTCGTCCAGACCGGCCAGTTGTTCGCGCACCAGCGACAAATCCGCCACCACGATGGCGTGACGCGACGGCCCGTACAGCGCGGAGAAGTATGGCGCGTCATCGAGCGTGACGTCGTCGTAAATCTCCGACAACAGCACGCCGCCGAAACGCTCCGCCAGCGCATTCAGGCGCGGGTCTTCCGAACCGCCCGGCTGGCTGAGGCGCTCAATCTGCTCATCAACCTGACGTTTACGGCTGGCGACCTCGTCGCGCTCAACCGTGGTTTCGCGTTCACGCTCCAGCAATTGCTGCATAAATTCAGTCACTTGCTGGCTATCGCCAAATGATTCGCTGCTCTGTTCGCCAAGCTGCGACAGCGCTTCCTGCGCCGCCAGCCAACCCGGCGCCCGCGCCGTCAGCTCGCGGATACGCTGTTGCACCTGCTCCAGTTCCTGACGCAGCGCCAGACGCTGTTCGCCGGCGGCGGCCACCCGCTCGGACAAATCCTCGATGCGCGCCTCCAGTTCCGCCTGCAACGCTTCCAAATCTTCCGGCTCATAGGTTTGGCCGCAACGTTTGGCGAATTCCTGGAACTGCCGCTGTACCTCCTGCTGCTCCCGCAGGCGCTGCGCCAGTTCGGACAACCGCAGCCGCAGCGGCTGCACCTGTTCGGCCAGATAGCGCTGGGACGCGCTGTCGCGCAGCAGTTCCCGCGCGGTGCTCCAGGCGTCATTGCGGCTGACCGCGCCGGCTATCTGGCACACCAGTTGATACGCCTGCTCGAACTGGCTGTTGGCGGCGTCCGCCACGCTCAGTTTCTGCTCCATCTCCAGCAACAGTTCGGTGATTTCCTGTTCTTTGGCGCGGAAGTTATCGAGCCACTGTTCGGCGTTATCCGCCGTCAGCGCCGGCAATTGGCACAACGACCGGGCGCGTTCCAGCGCCTGCTGTGCCTGGTTGTACTGAATCGCGCGCGTTTGCTGTACGTCCAGCGCCTGCTGGTAGTCGGCCAGCTGGCTTTTCAGTTCATCCACTTCCTGTTCGGCGGCATCGGCGCGGGCTTCGCGCTCTTCCAACTGCTCGCGCGCTTCCTCCACCACCTCATTCTGCTCTTCCAGCCGGTAGTTCAGCGCGTCCAGATCGGCGCTGTAACGTTCGATCTTCTCCTGCTGACGCATCGCCGTCTGCACCAGATTGAGGTGATCGCTGGCGGCCTGATAATCGGTTTCCAAATCGCTTTCCGCTGCGGCTTGCTCCTGCAACTCGCGCGCCATTTCCACATGGCGGGTCTGCTCCGCAATCAGCTGTTTACGGCTGCCGAACAGGTCGCGGCGCAGCTCCAGCGCGCCATCGAGATGGATGCGGCGTTCATTGGCGTGGCGCATGTAATCCGCCGCCACGTAGGACGTCGCTTCGGAAATCAAATGCTTGAACAAGTCGCGATCCGACTGGGTCACGCGGATCGCCTCCAGCGTCATGCGGTTTTCCCGCAGCGCCGCTTCCATATCCTGGAACGCCTTGCGCACGCCGCTGTTTTCCGGCAGCAGATAGTCGCGCAGCGAACGGGTGATGGCGCTGGAGATCCCGCCGTACAGCGAGGCCTCAATCAGGCGGTAGAACTTGTTGCGATCGGACGAGGAGCGCAACCGGCGCGGCACCACGCCGAGATCGAACATTAAGGCGTGGTAGTCGGTAATCGAGTTGAACTGTTTGAACTGCACGCCTTCGATCTGGTCGACCCGGTCTTTGACGTCCTGCAACGACAGCACGCGCGCCTGACGGTCGCCCACCGACTGGGTCAGCAACTGGGTCGGCGAGGTCGCAATCGGCAATCCCTGAATACAGAACGGTTTGATATCGACCTTGCGATCGCGCCCGGCCACTTGTTGCAGCCGCACCCCCACCAGCACACGCTGATGGCGAGAGTTGACCACGTCCAGTACCGAATAACACACCCCGGCGCGCAGTTTGCCGTGCAACCCTTTGTCGCGGGAACCGCTGGTGGCGCCGGCCTCGGTGGTATTACGGAAGTGCAGCAGCGTCAAATCCGGGATCATCGCGGTGATGAACGCCGCCATGGTGGTGGATTTTCCGGCGCCGTTGCCCCCGGACAGCGTCGTGACCAGTTCGTCGAGATCAAAGGTGCGGGCAAAGAAACCGTTCCAGTTGACCAACGTCAGCGAGCGAAATTTTCCGCGTTCAATCATTCCTGTTCATCCTCAACTCGTGGGTCATCACCGCTCGCGCCATCATCGCTGTCGTCCAGCGACAGACTGCCGTCCACCGGCATCGCCTCGCCGTCGCGAATCATCCGCAACTGCGCTTCACGCGGGTCATCCCCGCTGCGCACATCGGCGCCGAAGCGAAACACCGCCTCGGTAATGCGGAACTTACTGCCGTCGGCGCCCATAAAATAGATCATCCCCAAGCGCCGCAGGCGGTTAAGCGAAGTGCGCACTTTTTCCTGCAATTTTTGCCGGTCGAGATCGGAGCCGGTGGAGCGCTGGTTCACCAACTTGAGCAGCTTGCTCTCGTCCGCCAGGCTCAGCAGCTCTTCATACAGCTCCTGCTGGCTGAAAATGCCCTCGTGCGCCAGGCGCTCCGGGCTTAAGTAGAGATAGCAGAGGATTTTGCCCACCATCATGTCCAGCTCGGACAGCACCGAACGCGGGATCAGCGTGGTGGAGCGCGGCCGCAGGTAGAAAAAGCCTTCCGGCGCGCGGATCAGCTCGACGTTGTAACGGCCGTAGAAGTGTTCCAGTTCGTCCTGAAAATCCATCAGAAATGCGTGGTTTTCCAGCTCTTCCACGCCAATGTGACGCCCGGCGCGCAGTTGGCTGTCCAGCGCGGGAAACAGCGTGTTGGCCAGCGCGTTCATCAGCCGGGCGGAAATGTTTTGATCAATATTTATCGATGACATGGGCCTGCACCTTGGCTCCGTACTCATTGATTGCCTGCCACAGGGCCGGCAATCCGGTGAAATCAGCGTCGGCCACCCCCAGACGTACCGCCTGGTCGACCACAATTCGGGCAACATCAAAATGTTGCGAGCGGGGATACTGTGTCAGATAGTCACGTATCACCTCACTCAGATTAAGCGGAATATGTTGCTGTTTATATTTTTCCAGCGCCTGTTCCACCCTCGCGGCGATCTGCTCGCGGATTTCGCTGAAGGCTTCGTACTCCAGATCCGGCGGCAGCTCGCCGGTAACTTCCTCGGTGCGCAGCGCCAGTTCCTCGTCGCGCATATCCAGCAGCCGCTCGGCGTTGGCGTAGGTCAACGCCCACGGCGCCTCGAAATAGCTCTGCACCGACTGGCGCAAGCGCTGGGCAAACACCCGGTTCTTGTCCATGTCGATCGCGGTACGGATAAACTTGTGGACATGCCGGTCGTAACCGATCCACAGATCGATAGTCTGCTGCCCCCAACTGATGATGCGATCCAGCTTGCCTTGCAAATCGAACACCAGATTGTCCACGAAGGCGAGTTCATCTTTGCCGAGCGTGGCGTCCTGAATGCGCAATAAACTGGCCTGCAGTTTATCCCCCGCCGCTTCCAGCGTGTCCTGCAACTCCCGCAGCGTGTCGGAGGTTTCGCTGAGCAGGCGTTCGCAGTTGGCGATGGCGGCGCGCCAGTCCTGATTCAGCAGCGCGGCGATATCGTCTTTCACGCATTGCTGTTGCTCGTCCATGCTACGTTGGGACAGGTCGATGCTGTCGAAGATTTCCGCCACCGAGTATTTGAGCGGCGCGAACACGTTGCGGTGCCAGTGAAACTCGTCGCCGCCCTCTTCCGCCGCCTCCGCCGCCCGGCCCAGTTCCTGAGCCACCATCGAGAGCTGCATGGAAAGACGCAGCGCGGAGAACTCGCGCTGGCGAATATAGTAATCGGTAATGCCAATACCGAGCGGCGTCAGGCGATAGATGGCGTTGCCGTCCGCCAGTTCGCTGGTGAAACGGTTGATCAACCGTTGCCGCACCAAGTCGTTGATGGCGTTGTTGGCGCGCACCGGTATGGTTTCGTGGGTTTGCTCAAACCCCTGGCTGACGTGACGAAATGCGTCCACCAGCTCCCCTTCGCTCATCTCCCCATCCATGCGTTCGCCGTTCAGGGTGGCGATGGCCAGCAAAAACGCCAGACGTTCGGTCGGCAACGCAATGGAGAAGTCATTTTTTCTCGCCCAGGCAACCAGTTCGGGTACGGTCTGGGAAAAATCACTCATAATGCATCCTTCAAAGAGGGCTTGTGCGCCATGACGTGGATGTAACGCCCCAGGCTGACAAACGGTTCCTGACGGCAGTAGCGCTGCTCCAGCGCCAGCAGTATGTCGAAATCGTCAATCTGTTGTTGCTTGTTTTGTAAATAGTCATGAAACACCCGCACGCCGGTCTTGCCGCCGAGTTCCAACCCCAACGACGCCAGCCACTGGTAGACCTGCGGCGGATTAAGCGGATGATCGGGCGAGAGCGAGCGACGTTTGCGTTTGGGCATGCCGGCATCGACAAAGCCGAAGTTTCCCAACACCATATTGCGCATCAACAGCGCGTCATGGTTGTAGAACATCAGCGATAACGCGCCGCCCGGCGCCAGACAGGCGCTCAACGCCTGCAACGCCTGCAACGGATCCGCCACCCACTCCAGCACCGCATGAAACAGGATCAGATCCGCCGGGCGCGCCAGATGGGGCCCGACGTCCTGCACCGCGCAACGCACAAAACGCATATTCTGCGCGACGCCGTCTTCCTCGGCGGCGGCCTGAGCGCGCTGGATCATCGCATCGGACAGGTCGCACAACAACACCTGATGCCCCAGCGCCGCCAGCCGACGCGACATTGCGCCCTCGCCGCCGCCGGCGTCCAGAATGTACAGCGGGCGTTGCGGCAATGTCGGCAACAAGGTTTCCAGATCCTGCCAGAGTACCGCCTGTCGCAGCTTTCCCTTGGTGGTGCCGTAAATGTTACGGGCGAACTTATCGGCGATGTCGTTAAAATTACGATCCTGCATTCCACATTCCGCGTGATGGCTAACAGCCGCCCGGTTGTTCCAACCAGCGGTTTACCGAACGTCGAAACAACATAAACGGCTGTTTTTCTCTGAACCTGATATTCTGTCACAGGCAGGCCCGGAATAAATGGTCTGACAACGCGATTTTTGCCCATATGGTGTTTTTTCACCCAATACGGACGCTATTTTATGCTGTTTGCCGCCAAAAAATACATCGGTAGCCTGCTGCTGCCATTGCCGTTGATCATGTTGGTCGCAGGTGTTGCTCTCGCGCTGTTGTGGTTCTCCCGCTGGCAAAAAACCGCCCGGCTGATGTTGACCGGCAGTTGGCTGCTGCTGTTGCTGCTGAGTCTGCAACCCGTCGCCGACCGCCTGCTGCAACCGTTAGAGTCGCGCTATCCCACCTGGAACCCTTCATTTCCGGCGGTGAACTACATCGTGGTGCTGGGCGGTGGTTATACCTTCAATCCCGACTGGGCGCCCAGCGCTAACCTGCTCAGCAACAGCCTGCCCCGCGTGACGGAAGGGATCCGACTGTATCGCGCCAACCCCGGCGCAAAACTGATCTTTACCGGCGCGGCGGCACAGGGCAACACCGTGAGTAGCGCGCGTACCGCGGCCAGGGTGGCGGAAAGTCTGGGCGTGCCGGCGCAAGATATCCTGCTGCTGGATCAGGCGCACGATACCGAGGAGGAGGCGAGGGACGCGGCGCGGCTGGTGGGCCAACAACCGTTTCTGCTGGTGACGTCGGCCAACCATCTGCCGCGCGCGATGAATTTCTTTCTCAGCCAGGGGCTGCATCCGATTCCCGCGCCCGCCAACCAGTTGGCCATCACCTCGCCGCTGAATCTGTGGGAGCGCATTTTCCCCTCGCCGCTGTATCTCTCACATGCCGAGCGCGCCTGGTACGAGGAATTAGGGTTACTGTGGCAACGGCTTAAAGGCATCGCGCCGCCGCCATCATCCTGACATCGGCGCGGAGGGGGTCATTCCAGCCAGGGTTGTAACTGTCTGGCGGCATTATCGAACAACTCACGATCAAGCTGGCCGGTGTGGATATAGCGGGCAATCGCCGCCCACAGGATATACAGCCAACGCCGGTAAACAAACGATTCGGAAACCGGCTCGCGGCTCAGATAGCGATAGAGCAGTTGTTCCGCCATGCCGGGCTCTTCGCACAGCCGGAACAGGTCGTATTCGCGGGGCGCCCACAGCATCATGCCAGGGTTGAGCATCGCCAACAGTTGGTCGGTGCGCGGGTCTTTCAGCATGCTGCGCAGCGTGAGGTTGCCGTGCACCAGCACGCAGTTGTTGTCAAAATCGGCGAACAATGCCGGCAGGTTCTGACGGGTGCGAAACAGTAGCGCGCGATCCTCCATCGTCAGCAACGGCGCGCTGACCTTCTGCAACGTCGACCACAAGACCTCCAGCCGCTGCCGATACCAGTGCGGCCAGAGGTTCTCCTGCGTGCTGTCGACGGTGCCGACGCAGCCGTGACTGTCGATACGATGCCAGGCGGTGATGCTCTCCAGAATTTGATCCATCAACAATTCCCAGCGCTGCGGCGATCGCGACGGCGCTTCCACCGATACGCCGCGCAACCGCTCAAGCAGCAGCAGTTCCTTGTACGGCGCCTGATGGGTCAGCACCACGCCGTATACCGTCGGCAGCCGTACCTCGCCTTCACGGGCCAGCATACTGAGCTTGTAGGCTTCCTGTGCCGCAACCCCCTGACAAACATAGCTTTTAGCTAACAATGGCATCGCATTGCCGGCGCCATCGTACAACGCATATAAGTGCGCGTAGGGTTGTTCGCTAATGCGCTCAAGCCGACTGAGCGACTCTCCCAGCACCGTACTCAATTCCGCTTTCAACAATTCCATTGGCGGCTTACCTCGCTGATTAACACGCACGACATCGGGCCCGGCTCATCACCATCACGGCCTGACTCCGGCGCAATCCTGAGTCACAGGCCAGTCAGGATCCCCTGGCTGTGCTCGCTGTAGTTGTGCTCGCTGTAGTTGTGCTCGCTGTAGTGATGTCGCTGGCGCTATCGTTCCCGCCATCAAGACAGCCAACGACACGCAGCGGAGTTTTGCTTACACCGCACGACACAGGATGGTGCTATTGGTCACGGTGTCAGGCAGCGTGCTGTACTGCGGGTTACGTGACTTTCAGCCACGCGCTATTACGGATACAGCCTGAATCATCATGCGGCGATGCCCTGCTGATTTCTTCAATGCAGATCAAAAAATACCGGGATGGACGCCGTTCCGAGCGGTTGACGTATGGAAAGTGGGATAAGACGGGAGATAACACCGGCAGCTCAGGCACGCCAGATGCCCCATCGCTATCACGCGCGACGGGGCCGTGGTCGTTATTTCAATTCAAATGCGCCCAAATCAGGCGCCGAGCCCTGATAGGCGATTTTCACATCGCCGCCCTTGTCGATCATCCAGCTGCCGGAAGCCAGATGCAGGCTTTTCAGCACCGGCAAACTGCCGTCGGACTGCCGCGCGGCATCCCACCCGCTGGTGGAAACGCTCTGGAATTCGGTATCAGACAGTACGTTGCTGAAGTTCCACGAGTTGTAGCGCAGGTTGGCGCCGCTGGTATTGGACAACGAACTGGACGTCGCCGCGTAGGAGATATTGTTACGCAGCGTCCCCAGGTTGGTATCGCTGCCGCTGGAATCTATCCCCAACATGTTGAAATTAATCTTGTTCTTGTACGCAGTGTTGTTGAAAAAGTCGTTAGCGACCGTGTGGTGGTTGGCATAAAAACCGGAGGCTTTGTTAAGGAACGCCACCGAATTACGCACCGTGTGCTTCACGCCGTTGCTGACATACACGCCGGCATAGCCGCCCGCCTTAAAACCATTGCCGTTGCCGGCCGCCAGAGAGGTGGTCGTGCCCGGCAGATAGCCATGCAACCAGGCCCAGGAATTTTCAATCGTCACCGACGAATAAGCGTTGATCAGATCAAAGCCGTCATCCGAATTCCACCACGCCCGGCAACCGCTGAAAATATTACCCGGCATATTGGCGGAAACATGCGCGCCAAAGCCGTCACCGCTCTGACCAGCGCCATTGGAGGTAAGGGGATCGTAATTGTGGTGGGAGTCACTGTTGAGAATGGTGTTATAGGAACCGTTTTTCAAAAACAGGCCGGTTCCCATGATGTGATGGATATTCAGCCGCTCGAAAATGTTGTGACTGCCGTTGATCCACACCCCCCAAGATTCGTGGTTCTTGTTGTTATTTTGCGGAACGCCTTTGATTTCCAGCCCTTTTAGCGTGATCCAGCTGGCGACCACGTTGAACCCTTTGACGCGGCAATCATCCGTCATACCGCTGAAATCAACTATTGGGGTTTCGCCGCTGTATGCCTGATACACGATAGGTTTACCGGAAGAACCGCTCTTGCTAAGCGTGATCGCGTTCACCGTATCGGTTTGGCTACTGCAGGTGTTCAGCCCGGCGGTGATGGCGTAGGTTCCCCCTCTTATCCATAACGTATCCCCTGCACTCAGGGTTTCCTGCGCTCGGGCAAACGTCTTCCAGGGTGCGCTCTTGCTGCCGCTGGCACTGTCGCTGCCGCTGGCGGACAAGTAATACTCCGCCGCCAGCCCTTCGGCGGCATACCCCGCCGCCATCAATCCCAACACAACCGGTACGACTTGTGTGTTCATTTTCATTGCGTAACTCCATCCTTAGTGAAACAACCGTAAACGTCAGACGGCCAAATGATAAGCCACCGTTAACATTGACATATGAAATACCGTTTCAAAAAGGAGAGACTGATAAAAATGTTAGCCCGATGGGTAATAATTTATGCCATAAGAGTTACGCGGAACCACACCGCATCAGCCTTCTGCCGGCACCGTCGATAACGCCTCGCACGCCGCGTAGGTCGGGCCTTCATGGCCGGCGTCTCATCACGCCATAAAAAACGGGCGATTCTTGCAGCAATCGCCCGTTATCGACAGAGTAAAGGTCGTGATGGATTAACGCCGCGTCATCGCCGCCCTGACACGCGCCAGATCTTCCGGGGTATCCACACCGACGCTCGGCACTTCCTGCGCGACCGCCACATGGATTTTCTCGCCGTACCAGAGCACCCGCAGTTGCTCCAGCATCTCGATTTTCTCCAGTTGGCTCGGCGCCCAACCGACATAGCGGCGGATAAAGCCGGCGCGATAAGCATAGATACCGATATGGCGCAGAAAATGATCGCCGATCGTATCGCGATTGACCGCAAAACGGTCGCGCTCCCAGGGAATGGTCGCCCGAGAAAAATAGAGCGCATACCCTTCAGCGTCCGTCACCACTTTTACCGCATTCGGGTTGAACGCTTCTTCACTGGTGGTAATCGGCACCGCCAGCGTCGCCATCCCGGCCCGGCTGGCGGCCAGGTTCTCCGCCACCTGACGCACAATCGACGGCGGGATCATCGGCTCATCGCCCTGTACATTCACGATGATTTCATCGTCGGCGAAGGCGTAACGCTCAATGACTTCAGCCAGTCGCTCCGTACCGGAGGCGTGATCCGGGCTGGTCAGACACACTTCGCCGCCGACCTGCGCAATCGCCTGCGCCACATCGGGATGATCGGTCGCCACAATGACGCGGCTGGCGCCGGATTCGCGCGCACGCTCCATGACGTGCACGACCATCGGCTTGCCATTGATATCCGCCAGCGGCTTGCCGGGCAGACGGGTCGAGGCAAACCGGGCGGGGATTATCGCAGTAAACGTCATTGTGCAATCTCGTCAGGCGCCAGGGTGCGCGCTTCGGTTTCCAGCAGAACAGGGATCCCGTCCCGCAACGGATACGCCAGCCTATCCGCTTTGCAGATCAGTTCCTGCTTTTCTTTGTTAAAAATCAGTCGCCCGGTACAGACCGGACAAGCCACAATCTCAAGCAAACGGTGATCCATGCTTCCTCCATCACGAAGCTATTGTCAAAAAACGTCCGGTTAGTATTGGCGCTGCTGCGCGATGAGCCCGGACAGTTTATCCAGCAGCGCTTGCGATGACGCCGACGGCAGAACGGCGTCAACCGGCACATACCACCAATTGTCGCGCGCAAAAACGCGGCATTTCACTGCGTCTTTTTCCGTCATTATCAGCGGTTGTCGTTCATCCGGCGTAAGCGCCGCCAGTTGTTCAGGACGCCAGTGTTGGTGATCGGCGAAAGCCACGCTGCGCGTAAGCCGCGCCCCTAACCTCTCCAGCGTGGCGAAAAAACGGGGCGGATGACCAATGCCCGCCATGGCCACCATCGGCGCTAAGGACGACACCGGCCGACGTTCCCCGCTCAGCAGATTAACCGCCTCGCTTGCTTCCAGGCGCATGGCAATCTCTCCGTCACGCGCTTCGCCGCCGTTGACGATCACGGCGTCCACCGACGCCAGCCGGGAAGCGCGTTCGCGCATTGGGCCGGCGGGCAGCCACCAGCCGTTACCGAACCGGCGGACGCCATCCACCACCACCAGTTCAACATCTCTGGCCAGCGCATAGTGTTGCAACCCATCGTCAGTGACGATCAGATCCAGCGGATACGCCGCCAGCAGCGCCGCTACCGCATCACGACGCCGTGGCGCCACCGCTACCGGCGCGCCGGTACGCTGAAAAATCAGCACCGGTTCGTCGCCGGCCTGCGCCGCCGTGGCCTCCGGCGTCACCAGAAACGGATAACGGGGCGCATGACCGCCATACCCGCGCGACACCACGCCCACGCGATAACCGCGCTGCTGCAAATGCTCTACCAACCAAACCACCAGCGGTGTTTTACCGTTTCCGCCCGCCGTCAGATTGCCGACCACCACCACCGGCACCGGGGCCCGCCATGCTCGGCGCCAACCGAGGCGATAGCTCATACGGATCAATGAACTCGCCAATCCGTACAACAACGACAGCGGCCATAACAGCCAGAACAACGGGGAGCGCCCCGACCAGATACGTTCAATCATTCGCCAAACTGCATCCTGTGCAACTGGGCATAGGCCCCATTGCGCGCCAGCAATTCCTCGTGCCCGCCACGTTCGATAATCCGGCCGTCTTCGACCACCAGAATTTCGTCGGCGTTTTCAATGGTCGACAGACGGTGCGCGATCACCAGCGCGGTACGGTCTTTTTGCAACTCGTCCAGCGCGGCCTGAATGGCGCGTTCGGATTCGGTATCCAGCGCCGACGTCGCTTCATCCAGCACCAGAATCGGGCAATCACGCAACAACGCGCGGGCGATGGCGATGCGCTGGCGTTGGCCGCCGGAAAGCAATATGCCATTTTCGCCGATTACCGTATCCAACCCATGTTCCAGCCTATCGATAAAGTCCATGGCATGCGCCATCTTCGCCGCCCGTTCGACATCTTCGCGGCTGTAGCGATCACCACAGGCGTAAGCGATGTTGTTGGCAATGGTATCGTTGAACAGGTGCACATTCTGTGACACCAACGCCACCTGATTACGCAGCGACGACAGGGTGTACTCCCGCAAATCCTGCCCATCCAGCAAAACCTCGCCGGACTGGATATCGTAGAACCGGGTTATCAGGCTGGCTATAGTCGATTTGCCGGAGCCGGAACGCCCCACCAGCGCCACGGTTTTGCCCGGCGGAATGCGCAGACTGACGTTTTTGAGCGCCAGCGTTTCCTTGCCAGGGTAGGCAAAATTGACGTTACGGAACTCCACATCGCCCTGAGCACGGCCCAACACGCGCGTTCCGCTGTCTTTTTCCTGCTCGGTATCCAGAATGGCGAACAGCGTCTGACAGGCCGCCATCCCGCGCTGAAACTGGGAGTTGACGTTAGTCAGCGACTTCAGTGGACGCATCAAGGTAAACATGGAGGAAAACACCACCGTGATCGTCCCCGGCGTCAACGCCTTCATCACGCTATCAAAGCTGGCGGCATACAGCACAAAGGCCAGCGCCAGCGAAGCGATAAACTGCACCACCGGATCGGAAATCGCCGAGGCCGACACCATTTTCATGCCCTGCTGACGCATGCGGTTGCTGACCTGGTTGAAGCGTTCCTCTTCCACTTTCTGACCGCCGAAAATCAACACTTCCTTATGCCCTTTCAGCATTTGCTCGGCACTGGTGGTCACTTGTCCCATGGTGTTCTGCATGTTTTTACTGATGTTGCGAAAACGTTTGGACACCACACGCATGCTGTAGGAAACGAACGGCGCGATCACGATCAGAATCAACGATAATTGCCAGCTGTACCAAAACATGAGCACGAACAGCCCGATAATTGACGCGCCTTCCCTGACTACCGTCACCAGCGCATTCGACGATGAAGACGCCACTTGCTCGGAATCGTAGGTAATCCGCGACAGCAGCGTTCCGGTTGACTGTTGATCAAAAAATGAAACCGGCATTCCCATGATGTGGCTGAACAGACGGCGGCGCATGTTCATGACCACCTTGCCGGATACCCAGGCGACGCAGTAGCTGGAGATATAACTGGATATGCCGCGCATAATCATCAGCCCGATGATGGCCAACGGCATCCAGACCATCACGCTGCGATCCGCCTTGCCAAATCCGTCATCCAGCAATGGCTTGAGCAGCGATAGCATCAGCGTATCACCCGCGGCGTTCACCACCAGCGCCACGGCGGCCACAATCAATCCCGTTTTAAAGGGGGAGATCATCGGCCATAGGCGGCGAAACGTCTGCCATGTGGAGAGATCTTTGTCATTAATCATGCAATAAAACCTGAGACCTTGATAAACAGCCGCCTATATTACTCATTATCCGGTTGTGCGCCAAACCACCGATGATACCAGCGAGGAGCGATTTCCCCCCTGTAACGCAATATTTGTATGCCATCGCTGAAAAAACGTACACTCACCTGCCCGCTGCCGGCGGTGTCGTACCAGCGGATACCCTGTTCCCGGTAACGCCGGACAACCGGCGAGGACGGCAAACGCCACGGGTTATAGCGGGCATTGGATGAAAGGGCTGCCGTCGCCCCCACCGCCCGCAGAAACGGCGCCGACGACGATGTCGAACTGCCGTGATGCGGCACCTGAATGACGTCCGACGCCAGTTTCAGCCGCTGGGTTTTCAGCAACGCCACCTCGTCCTCCCGTTCCAGATCGCCCGTCAGCAACAGGCTGAAACGCCCATCCGTCACCCGGATCACGCACGAATCGTGATTGCCCGCCGCCACGGCGACCGCCACCGGCCATAACACCTCAAACCGCAGCCCCTGCCAGTACCACGATGCGCCCTGGACGCAGGGGCGATAATCGGCAGACGCCTGCGAGCCATACACCGGCAGCAAGGGAAACTGTCTGCGCAGCACAGGCAACCCGCCGCTGTGATCCTGATGATTATGGCTGATGATCGTCTGTTCCAGCCGCAATCCGCGCCAACGCAGATAGGGCAAAATATCCCGCGTCATACTGTCCCCGCCCTCCCAACGCGCACCGGTGTCATACAGCACCGCTTTGCCCTGACGTTCAATCACAACCGCCAGACCATGCCCCACATCCAGCATATCCACACGCCACTGGGGGGAAGGCGTTCGGGGCCTGAGCGCCAGCCACAGCATCAATGCCAGTAACCCCGCCGTCTGGCTGCGCCACCAGCCCAGCCGCCAACTGATCACCGCCAGCCAACCGAGCGCACTGAATGGCAACAGAGATGCCGGCGCAGGCAGCCACCCGTCCGGCAGCGCCTGCAGTAACGCAAATACCAGCGCCAGCGAACGATCCGCCAGCCACCAGAGCGCATGCGCCAGCGGAGAAAAGACCATCAACGGCAGCGTCACCAGCACCAGCGGCGTGGTGATGAGCGACACCAGGGGTACCGCCCAGAGGTTGGCGGGCAGCGATGAAAGGCTGATGCCCTGGAACAACAGCACCTGCAACGGCACCAGCAGCAATGTGATGCCTATCTGCAAATGCAATGCCCGTACCCACCAACCGCACACACCGCGCCAGCGCCCTGCCGACAACGGCGCCCATTGGTACCAGAAAATCAGCGCGGCGACGGCCAGCGCCGATAACCAGAAGCTGTCCGACAGCACATTGAAGGGTTCCGCCAGCAAGATCAGCCCGATACACCATAGCCATACCTGCCAGGCCGACACCGAGATCCCACGCAGGCGCACGACTGCCCATACCGATAACGCCAGCGCGGCTCTGATGGCGGGAGGGTTGCCGCCCGCCAGCCAGACATACGCCCAGGCAACCAGCACACCGCAGCACATCGGCAACCGCCCATCCACCCACGACAAGGGCAACACCAGCTGCACCCCTCGGATCGCGCCCCAGCCGAGCATTGCCGCCAGCGCGATGTGCAGCCCGGATATCGCCATCAGATGCAATGTGCCGGTTTTCTGTAACAGCTCGCGCGTCGCATCATCGACTGACGCCATGTCGCCCATCGCCAGTGCGATCAGAATGGCGCGCCACGGCAGCGAAGCCGTCTGCTGTTCCATGCGACGCACCCACTGCTGGCGCCAACCGCACGCCGGATCCACCGCCTCTGCGGCGAGAATACGCCCGGTCAGCGGTTGCAGCCGCGATACCGCCCAGCGTTGCCGATCAAACCCGCCTTCATTGAGACGGCTATGTACCGGACGTAATTGCAGCCGCATCCGCCAACGCTGCCCGCCGCACCAGGACGCCAGTGCGGGTGATGCTTCCAGCCGGGCGTATAACGGGGGAAACACCGGCTTACCGTCAATCATCCACAACCGCGCCAGCAATTGCCGTGCATCGGATTCGGCAAAACGCTCGCTACTGATCCCCACCTCGGCGCTGACGACGCTGCGGGTAAATCGCTCGGTCTGCGCCAGTATGAGCGACGCATTGCCACACCCCCAGACAAACCCGAAAGCCGCCAGAGCCACCCCATAACACCGGGTACGCACGCCGTAGCACGCAAAAATGCCCAGCACCAGCAACAGACTCTTGGCGGGCAGCGCGGGCAGTACCAGCAGCGGCAGGATCCCGAGCGTCAGGCTTATGGCGGCCATATTTAATGAAATCCGAATGATCAGCTCCTGTCCTGCCGCACCGGCATGCCGATGCAATTTACCCGACCCACCGTCTGGCGGCCCCGTATCACACCGCAAAGTGTGACAGCCCAGGCTACCGGGCGATAGCCGCCGTGCTGCGTTCTGGAAAGGGTATCGCAGGCAATTTTCGCCGTTGCACGGATATGCATTGACGTTGCGCGAGCGCTTCCATCATTCACTTTTGCCGCTGGAGTCATAGGGCCAACAGCATTAGATTGGAGACCGCCACCATTGGCATATCAGGGAGTAACAACCGGATGAGACACTGTTTTATGGCGCTGAAACACCGGGCCGCCCTAATCTGGACGATCGGAAAACCGAGGGGGACGCCGACAATGAAACAGGGCCGCGAGCGGGCCCTGTCGGTAGGTTTTTTACTGATGGCGCCTCATTGCGCCGGCCGGTATTACTGTGCATCCACCGGCGGTTTGATCTCACCCATTTCCTTGAGTTTACGCGACAACTCGCGGCGCTCTTTTGAGAGATCGGCGTTTTTGATGATGTACTCATCGACGCGATCCTCATAGTCGCTGCGCATGTTGGCGATAATGCTCTGGATATCATCAATGGACATGCCCGGCTTGATGTACTCGCTCAGGTTATCCAGCAGCAGCACGCGCTTTTGGTTGTCGCGAATCTTCTTCTCGTTATCGACAATCTCACGCTGCAGCTTGTTTTTGCGACGAAACATACGCACGAATTCCAGCACATCCTGGAAGCATGGTTTGTTGTTACCCTTATCCATTTCGCTACCCTTACTTAACGATAAAAATTCATGATGGCCCTGACCCTAACCATACAGGTTAGCCGCTATCGACGACAAGGGCGATTTTCTCGTTTTGATAGGTGGCGACTGAGTGATAAATCAATATATCTCATTGTTTTACATTAAATTTATTCGTTTTTTTCGTTTATGTCTCCACGAGCTGAAACAATTCAGTTTTTTTGCGCTCGCCGAATCACGCCCCGTATCGCCGACGGCGCGATCTACAGCGACGGGTTACACCCCGGAATGGTATGATCCCCGCTGTTTTTATGTTTATGCCATGCGTCACCCGGCTCGCGATTAACGGGCGGCGTCAGGTGAGCGGCCTCGACCGAACAAGCCCGGCGGCAGCGCCATCCGGCTTGCAACACAGAGAGACAACGTGCGCAATTCACAAACCGAATCCACCTTTTTTATTCACGATTACGAGACTTTCGGCAAGCACCCGGCCAAAGATCGGCCCGCCCAGTTTGCCGGTATTCGCACCGACCAGGATTTCAACGTCATCGGCGAACCGGTGGTGATCTACTGTCAGCCCGCCGACGATTATCTGCCAGACCCCGAAGCCGTGATGATTACCGGCATTACACCGCAACTGGCGAGCAGCAAAGGGATCGGCGAGGTCGACTTCGCCCGTCAAATTCATGATGCATTCAGCACGCCCGGCACCTGCATCATGGGTTACAACAATATTCGCTTCGACGACGAAGTCAGTCGCAATCTGTTTTATCGCAATTTCATCGACCCTTACGCCTACAGCTGGCAAAACGGTAATTCACGCTGGGATTTGCTGGATGCGCTGCGCGCCTGCTATGCGCTGCGGCCGGAAGGCATCGTCTGGCCGGAAAATGAGGAAGGATTCCCCAGCTTCCGGTTGGAGCACCTGACGCGCGCCAACGGCATCGAGCACGAACACGCCCACGACGCCATGTCGGACGTTTATGCCACCATTGCTATGGCGCGCCTGTTCAAACAGACGCAACCCCGGTTGTTTGATTATCTGTATCAGCTACGCAACAAGAACAAGGTCAACGCGCTGATCGACATCGCGGAAATGAAACCGCTGGTGCACGTATCCGGTATGTTCGGCGCGGCGCGCGGCAATACCAGTTGGATTGTGCCGTTGGCCTGGCATCCGGAAAACCGCAATGCCGTCATCGTCTGTGATCTGGCGGGCGATATCGACCCGTTGCTGAACCTGAGCGCCGATGCGCTGAGAACCCGCTTGTATACTCGCCGCGATCTGCTGGGCGAAAACGAATCGCCGGTACCGATCAAACTGGTGCATATCAACAAATGCCCGGTGCTGGCCCCCGCCGCCACGCTACGACCTGAAGATGCGGCGCGGCTGGGCGTCGATCGTCAGCGCTGCCTTGATAACCTGAAACTGCTGCGTCAACACCCGCTAGTCAGAGAAAAAGTGGTGGCGTTGTTTGCCGACGCACCCGCGTTCGAGCCCGCCGCCGATGTGGACTTGCAGTTATACGATGGTTTCTTCGGCGACGCCGATCGGGCGGCGATGACCATCATTCGCGAAACGGCGCCCCAGCACCTGCCCGCGCTGAAGCTGCAATTCGCCGATCGCCGAATGGAAGAACTGCTGTTTCGCTACCGGGCGCGCAATTTCCCCGGCACGCTGGACGATCAGGAACAACAGCGCTGGCTGCGGCATCGCCGCGAGATCTTTACGCCGGAACGGCTGCAATCCTATTCGGAGACGCTGGAAAGCCTGTATCAGATCCATGCCGATGACGAGAGAAAATTGCGCTGCTTAAGGCGCTGTTCACTTACGCCCAACAACTGGTGGCCTGACATCGGCCACCGTCGTCTCGCCCCACCGGGGATGTGGGTCATCGCGTGTGGGCCATAGCGTGTGGGCCATAGCGTGTGGGTCATAGCGTGTGGGTCATAGCGTGTGGGTCATAGTGCGTGGGTCATAGCGCGTGGGTCATAGCGCGTGGGTCATAGCGCGGTTCGCAGCAAATACGGACTCGCCGCAAACAGGGATTTGACCTGCCAGGCTCCGTGCAGGAGCCTGGCAAGCCAGAGGATGGATTAAACCGGGTCTTCGTTGTACTGAGGGACTGGCTGGCGGAACACGCGAGTCACCAGCATCAGGTACAGCAGGCCGGCCGCGCCCCAAATCAGCCCCAGCGTCATAGAGGTTTTCTCCAGATTGAGCCACAACGCGCCGACGCTCAACGCCCCCATCACCGGCAACACCAGGTAATTGACGATGTCCCGCAACGTTTTATTGCGTTTCTCGCGAATGTAGAACTGGGAAATCACCGACAAATTGACGAAGGTGAAAGCGACCAGCGCGCCAAAGTTGATCAGCGCCGTCGCCGTTACCAGCTCAAACGATATCGCCGACAAGGCAATCACGCCCACCAGCAGCACGTTCAACGCCGGCGTCCGCCATTTCTCATGGATGTAACCGAAGAAGCGCTCAGGGAACACGCCGTCGCGGCCCATCACGTACATCAACCGTGAAACGCCCGCGTGCGCCGCCATGCCGGAGGCCAGTACCGTCACGCAGGAGAAAATCAGGATGCCGAACTGGAAGGTCTTGCCCGCGACATACAGCATGATCTCCGGCTGCGATGCGTCCGGATTTTGGAAGCGGGAAATATCCGGGAAGTAAAGTTGCAGGAAATAGGAGACCGCGATAAAGATCAGGCCGCCAATCAGCGCCGTCAGGAAAATCGCTTTCGGGATCACCCGCCCGGCGTCCTTGGTTTCTTCGGACAGCGAGCTGATGCCGTCAAAGCCGAGGAAGGAGAAACACAGGATGGTCGCACCGGTGATCATCGGCACAACATGCGCGTTCTCAGACCAGAATGGACGGCTGCTGGCCAGCGTCCCGGCGCCTTCGCCGTGGGAAACGCCGTAGACCACCATGCCGGTGATGGCGATCATCACCGCCACCTGCAACACCACGATCAGGCTGTTGAAGTTGGCCACGGTTTTAATACCGCGCAGGTTGGAAAGCGTCATGAACCCCACCAGCATCACGACGAAAATCCAGGAAGGAACATCCGGCACCAGCGCTTCAAAATAGATTTTCGCCAATAGGATGTTGATCATCGGCATAAACAGATAATCGAGCAGTGATGACCAGCCCACCATAAAGCCGATCGCCGGGTTGATGGCTTTCTGGGCGTAGGTATAGGCGGAACCGGCCGACGGGAAGCGGCGCACCAGCTTGCCGTAACTCAGCGCGGTAAACAGGATCCCAATCAGGGCGAACGCATACGCGGTGGCGACATGGCCATCGGTCAGGCCGGAGACGATGCCGAAAGTATCGAAAATGGTCATCGGTTGCAGATAGGCCAACCCCATCATGACCACCGGCCATAATGTCAGGGTTTTACGCAATTGCGCACGATTGGCGACGGTGGCGGATTCATGCGACATCGTGCGCGCCTCCTGTGACAGCGACGGCAGCCGCACTTAACATCATGAAGGAAACATCACGACCGGGTACGAAACACCGCTGCCCGGCCAGGCTGAAAAACGGACGATGATTATCGCCACAACTGGCATGCGTGGGCGCGCCGGCCGATGCCTTCATCGTCAGAACGGCGCCCTGATTGCTGCGAGCGCAGCGCAAACCGGCGGGGACCGGACTCAATACAACAGATTTCCCCATTTCTCTCTTTCCTCTTGCCGCCTTAATCGCGTGCGTATCTTATGGATATCCGTCCGGAGCATGCTCCGGCCTCTTTTTCATGTTCATGCCATAAAACAAAAAATAACCGACGCGGTATCACAGCGTCGGTTATTTACAGGGCGCGTATTGTGCCCCAGCAGCTTGCTGGAGACAACCCTTAATCAGCCATCGCGCAGGCGTTTGCGGCGTTCGTTCTGTTCCAGTTCCAGTCCGGTGATCACCTGTTGCAGGTCACGCTCCTGCGTGGCATTCAACTCCGGAAAACGGAAGCTCAGACGTTGGATATGTTTCACCTCGCCCTTGCTGTCCACCACCTTGGTCACGGCATGATTCACAAATATCATGTCGAACCAGAATTGCCCGTAACTGGCCAGATCCAGTTCCACGTTTTTCAGCGTATCGCCCGGTTTGAGAAACTCCTCAATATTCTGACGCTCGGTATGCAGGCAGACGCCGCCCAGCGACAGATCCTTCAGGCTAAATTCGAACGTTGAGTGATCCGGCAAGCTGCCGCGACAAATCATGGGCGGCCAGGCAGGGGAATTGATGCGGAAATAGTTGCGACGCTGGATGTAATAGAGCACGTCTGGAAGCGCGGCACAAAATGCCGGCAACCCGTCATAATTAACGGTTTTTAGGATGGCGGTACGGAACTCGACCTTGGCGCCGGCGGGCTCCGCCACAAACTCCAAATCGCCCGCGAAAATAGCGCGGCTATTTTCAGACTCCAGACCACCGAGATCGAACAGGAACATATCTTCATCAGGCTCTACGTCTAATACTTTACTGATGAACTGTCCACGCGCATGCCGTACTCTCACTGCGATCCCTTGCTTTGCCAGCTCTCGCAGCGCTCCGCATATTGCCATTTTATTCCTTCTGGCAAATTGCTCTTTCAGATTTTCATCCACTACATCCATCCCCACCGTAAGTTGAATGCCGATACAGCGCCCCATCCCGTCGGGGCACAGATTTATGGCTGGGTATCGGCACCGACAGCCGCAACTTTAGGCCGGCAGCGCCCGGTTGTCCAATTGCGCACCAGCGCCGAACGACGGTCGGCACATCGCGGAGCCCCGCGCAAGGGCCGGGGTCTCTCCGGCGAACAGGCCTTCTCGTGGCAAGGGCTATCGATGGCGGTACGCAACGATACGCAACACAAGGCGGGTCAGACTTTCACGCCCGTCTGACCATCCTGAAATCAATGCGGTCATGAACCCTCGCCTTCCCGCATCCATGCCATCCCCCCTAACCCCAGCATACGGATTATGAAGAATCGACCTGGGCCTGACCCATGAATATAGAAAATTCCCGGCTCACGCGATACGCGCCAACGTCGGGAATCAAACGATAAGTCACCTTGATCTACTGGGACAGGCACCAAGAGGATAACCCCTTAGTGTGAATAATAGACGAGCTTCTCTACGCCGGACAGCATAATCTGTTGCGCCATCGGCATCTGGTCAATGCGCAGGATAGTGCGCCAACAGCCAGGTCATCGCCAGCAGGTCGGCACTGCCGCCCGGGCTCAAATTGCGGGCCATCAACGCCCGATCCATCGCGTCCAGCCCGGCACGGCTCACGCCCTGCGCCAGGAGTTGCCGCGCAGAGCCCTGCACGAAGCGCAACCCCGCCATCCCGCCGCGTGAGACCACGTTGGTATCCGGGTTATGCGCCATCAGCACCACCAGCGCCTGCCACAGCGCCGCCTCTTCCGTCTCGCCGCGGCATAACGCCGCCCGGTATGCCGGCAGCGCGTGCGTGCGCACCGTCGCAAACCCGCTCGCCGCCTCGCCTCGCGCCCCGGTCAAGCCATGGCGTCGAAACAAGCGCTCCCCGGCCGTCGCCGCCGTCCCCCGTGACGTCGCCAGTTCCCGCGTCACCAGATCGGCGGTCATGGCTGCCGCGCCGGCGCACAACGCCTGCTGTGTCAGCCGTTCGCCCCGCGCGCTCAGCCAGCCCGCGACACTGCATACCAGACCCGAAGGCAAAGATCCCGCCCTTGTGGGTGTTCACCCCGCCCGTTGCCGCCAGCATCGCCTGCTCCGCCCCCAGCCCCACCGGCCGCACCGCGGCCAGCAGTCGGGTCAGCGGCAGCGCATGGTGCGCCGCCCCTGCCGCCGTAAAGCGGCCGAACCACGGCGTCAACGCCGCAATGCTGGCCTCAAACGTCGAAACATCCATGTCCCGGTGCGAACCGCTGTTCGCCCGATCCACCAGCCCCGGCTTGGGCGTCAGGTTCACTTCCACCTGCAGCGCCGCCGCCACCCGGTCATGGATATCCCCTCCACATAGCGCTGTATTCGCCAGCGGGAGGGATGCGGCGTACCGCCCGTTATTCGGTGTCGACATGGCCATGCAACAGTGCCTCGATGCGGGCGATCACGTCCGGCAGCGGGTGCCGACGTGAACGCGCACAGGCGTGCGCCGGCTCGCCGCACAGCACACAGGCGCGCTTCGGGTAGGCCAGCATTCCACGGCTGACACTCCCTTCGCGCGGGCAGAACACGTCGAAATCCCACACCCGCCCCAGCGGATGCTGTTCTTCCAACGCCGTCGTCGCCGCCTTCACCGTCAGCGCATCCTTATCCACGACCCAGAACCCTTCAGCGCCCGTCGCCAGCCAGTGCAGCTGTTGCTCGCGCACCGTCCAGCCGCGCGCCTGCACCAGCGTCGCGAACGCCGTCACTGCCGCCCGCATGCCGCGGCGGTACAGCGCCGAGTCCTTCACCGGGCCCGGCGTCACCAGCGTCAATGACACCAGCGTCATGCCGTAGCGCGCCAACAATGCCTGTTGCCGCGCCGCCCGGCGCTCCTTCGCCGCCAGCAGCGCTTCCAGGCTGATGCCCGCGGTGTTATTCGCGGGGGCTTCGGTCAGGGTCGTGTCGCTCATGATGTCAGCCTCAGTCTTTCACCTGGCGCACCACATCGATCACGCTGCCGTCGCGGTAGCGGATCACGCCCACGATACGGTCGTGGAACTCAATGGCTTTCGGTTCGCCCACCAGCGCAATCGCCCGCTGGTACAGTGCTTCGACGGACATCACACTCAGGCCGGCTTTCTGCAACCGTTCGGCTACGTCAGGACGCGCCGGATTCACCGCGATACCGTGATCCGTCACCAGAACGTCGATGGCGCTACCCGGCGTGACGCAGGTTGTTACCTGACGCACCACCGTCGGGATACGGCTGCGGATCAGCGGCGCCACCACGATGGTCAGGTTGGCGGCCGTCGCCACGTCGCAGTGGCCGCCGGAGGCGCCGCGCATCACCCCGTCGGAACCGGTGATGACGTTGACGTTAAAGTCGGTGTCGATTTCCAGCGCACTCAGGATCACCACGTCCAACTGGTCACAGCAGGCCGCTTTCGCGCTCGGGTTGGCATAGACGTTGGTGGAGATTTCCACATGCTTCGGATTGGTCGCCAGCGAGGCCGCCGCGTTGGCGTCAAAGCATTGCGTGTCCAGCAAGGTGTCAATCAACCCTTTCTCGTGCAGGTCGACAATGCTGCCGGTAATGCCGCCCAGCGCAAAACTCGCCACCACGCCCTGCTGCTTCATGCGGTCTTCCAGGAAGCGGGTACAGGCGGTTGAAGCCGCACCGGATCCGGTCTGGATGGAGAAGCCGTTTTTGAAATAGCCAGAGTGCTCAATCACGTCCGCAGCGCGGCGGGCAATCAGCAATTCACGCGGGTTGCTGGTGACGCGCGCGGCGCCGACGCTGATTTTCGCCGGGTCGCCCACTTCGTCCACCGGCACCACGAAATCGACCTGATCCTGCACGATGCTGGCCGGCATGTTCGGGAACGGCACCAGGCTTTCCGTCAACAGCACGACTTTTTTCGCGTAGTGCGCATCCACCATCGCGTAGCCCAGCGAGCCGCAGCGGGATTTGCCGGACGTCCCGTTAGCATTGCCGAATTCGTCGCTGCTCGGCACCCCGAGGAACGCCACGTCAATCTTCAGTTCGCCGCTCTGCAACAGGTGCACCCGGCCGCCGTGGGAGTGAATATGTACCGGCTCTTTCATCAACCCGTGGGAGATGGCGTCCGCCAGCTTGCCGCGCATGCCGGAGGTGTAGATGCGACGGATCACGCCGTTACGGATGTGTTCCACCAACGGCGCGTTGCAGGTCATCAGCGAGCTGGAGGCCAGCGTCAAATCCTTGAACCCCAGACGGGCCAGCGTCTCCACTACGTGGTTGATGACCTTGTCCCCTTCACGGAAAGCGTGGTGGAAGGAGATGGTCATGCCGTCTTTCAGGCCGCTCTTGCGGATCGCCTCTTCCAGATCGGCACACAGTTTGCGCTGATGCTTGGCGGTGATGTCATCCAGCCACGGCGTGGCATGGTTAGCCCCGGCGAACGGTTGCAGGTGACGCTGTTCCGGAAACTGCTGTTGCAGTGCTTCAATCATGTTGCTCATCATTCCAATCCTGTCAGTCCCGTCCGTTACTTGCGTACACCGGATGCGCTTGCGCGATCCAGCACCCGGCGGGCATGGTCGATAATCGGCCCGTCAATCATCTTGCCGTTGAGCGAGATCACGCCCAGACCGGCACGCTCGCCCTCTTCTGCCGCCTGGATCACCAGATGGGCATAGTCCACCTCGTCCTGGGTCGGCGCGTAGGCGTTGTGCAGCAGTTCAATCTGACGCGGGTTGATCAACGATTTACCGTTAAAGCCCAGCCGGCGAATCAGATCGACTTCCTTCAGGAAGCCTTCTTCATCGTTGACGTTGGAATACACCACGTCGAAGGCGTCGATCCCGGCGGCGCGGGCGGCATGCAGCACGGCGCACCGCGCATAGAACAGCTCGGTGCCGTCGCCGCGCTCGGTCTGCATATCCATCACATAGTCAAACGCCGCCAGCGCGATGCCGATCATACGCTCGGACG